>CALMIF010000161.1 GCA_937864045.1 uncultured Aquabacterium sp.
CCGCCCTCGGGCTCCCGCCACATCGCCCAAGGCGCGCTGCACATCGCCAACCTTGATCAACGACACCGACCAGTCCCGCAGCGCCTCGGGCGCATCCGGTGTCAGCGCCAGGTGCCGGGCGCACAGGGCTTCGGCCTCTGCATGGGCGGCCTGGGCCTCCGGCCAGCGCCGCTGTGCGCCGAACCAGTCGCCGGACAACCAGGCGAGTTGCAGCCGCTGCCGCTGTGCCGCCGCTTCAAGCGGCGCCGGCAAGTCCGCCAAGGCCCGGCCCAACTCGTCGATCACTTGCCGAGCGGCAGCAAACTGCATGTCCTTCAGGAGCCGCTGCGCGGCATCGATGCCCAAGCCGATGTCCAGCCGACGTTCAGCGGACGGCATCCGCTGCGCGGCACCCCAGGCTTGGCGCCACAACTCCAGCAGCGGTGTCGGCCGCCAACTTGCGGGCACGACGGCGGAACCTGCGCTGCTGGCAGCAGCGCTGCTGCCATCGTCCCACGGCGGCAACTGCAGGCTGTCGCTGCGCACCGACCACAGGTCCGGCGCCACTTCGCCGGCCCGGGCCTCGTAGGCCGTGGGCCCGCTCACCAGCAGCGCCCGGGGCGGCTGCAGCAGTTGCAGCCGGCGCTCGTTGGCACGGGCCAGCCACTGGTCGGCCAGCGGCCAGCCATCGGCCGACGACGGCAGGCGCACCCACACGGTGAAGTGCTCGCAGCCGGCGGGCGGCGCCAGGACCGCGTCCAGTCCCGCACGCAGGCTGGTGTCGTCGGTCACATCCTGGCGCAGCACCCGGCGGCTGCGGGGGCGCAGCGCGTGGTCCAGCTGCTGCTGCAGCCAGTCGGCAGTGCGTGGGTCGTCACCCCACAGGTAGATCAGCACCGCGCCCTCGCTGCGCAGCACCATGCGGCGCAAGCGCCGCAGCACCTGGTAGTGCGCGGCCGACGGAGAAGCCCCCGCGGTGGGCAGCATGGGGCGGCGCGCCGGGCGTCAGGTTGCGCCGGCGGGTGGCGCAGCGGCAGGCGCCGCAGCCTGGCGTGCGGCACGCTCGGCCACCCAGTCGCGCAGCAGCGGATGCACGGCGTACCAGGGCTCGCCGTTCAGGTAGACCAGCACATGCTTGGTGGCCAGGTAGCGCTGCAGCACCCGGGCGTCGATCTTGTCGCCCAGTTCGCAGTCGTGGCTGGCTTCCAGCCGCGCCAGCCAGGCCACATGCTCGGCCGGGATGGTCTTGGGCGGCCGCACGCTGGCCAGGGCCTGGTCCACCGCGGCCTCGGGCACCGGCAGGGCCTCGATGTCTTCGTTGATGGCCACGCGCACCGCCCGCAGCAGCTCGCGCAGGTCACCACCGGTGTTCAGGATCAGCCGCTGCAGCTGCGCCGGCGTGAACACGTCCACCCAGGGCGGAAAGCGCCGCGCAACCAGCTCGGTCACCGCCTCGACGCCCTGCAGGTCGGGCTCGCTGCTGTTGCGCTGGAACACAAGCACCGAGGGCATCGTCACCACCGCCCCGGTGCCCAGCACCGCAGGCAGCTGGTTGTTCTGCTCCAGCAGGAAAGGCGAGACCGAATACACCACATGCAGGCCGGGCAGCTTCAGCGCCGAGCCGTCGCCGACGAACAGCTGCTGCACGCTGTCGTAGACCGCCTGGGCCGACTCACCGATGCCGATGCCGGCCATCTTCTCGATGGAGTCGGCCAGCAGCACGCACTTCTCGCCATGCGGGCACAGGTCGGACTTCAGCTCGGCGACGAAGTCATGCGCCTGCTGCACGATGCTGGACAGCTGCCGCCGCAGGTTGGCTTCCAGGCTGCGGCGGAAGTTGGCATCGGTCTGCATTGCGAGCTGGATCTGCCCCTTCAGCGGGCCGGCGCCGGCATCGAGCTTGATGCTCTCCGGAATCAGCCGGGTCCTGGTGAAGAAGGTCAGCAGGCGCTCGGCCGGCGTGCGCTGGGCAGCCACGGTGCCGACCTGGTCGACCCAGCCCGACAGCAGCGAGACCAGGAAGCTCGACAGACTGACCGGCTCGTTGAAGTTGAGCCATTCCTGCAGATCGACGTAGTAGACCTTGCAGTCGCGCGCCCGCAGGTCGCGCTGCAGGCGGTGCAGCTCGGTGCTCTTGCCGCTGCCGGACTGGCCAGTGAACAGGAACACGCCGCCGCCCTCGGTGCGCAGGATGTCGCGCCGGAGGCTGCCCACCGCATCGCGGCTGCCATGCAGGCCCGAGACGTACAGCGCCGCGTCGGACGCCAGGTTGACGTCGAGCGGCCCCTCGATGCGCAGTGCGTTGTGGAAGCGGGTCAGCAGCGCATCGATCTCGGCTTCGGTCATGCGGTGTCCTTCAGACGAGCGATCACGCCGTTCCAGGTCTCAGCTCAGCTCTTCCTTGCGGATGTTGACGATCGGCGCCAGCACCGTCGGCAGGGCCTGCATCTGGGCCAGGGCGCCGCGCATGCGGCCTTCCACCGTGTCGTGAGTCAGGATGATCAGGTCGGTCTGCTTCTCGCCGTCCGCCGATTCGCGCTGCAGCACCGCGTCGATCGAGATGTCGTGCTCGGCCAGGATGGTGGTGATGCGGCTGAGCACGCCGGTCTGGTCGGCCACCTGCAGGCGCAGGTAGAACGACGTGACGACCTGGCCGATCGGCAGGATCGGCGTGTCGGCCGTGGCGTCGGGCTGGAAGGCCAGGTGCGGCACGCGGTGGTCAGGGTCGGCGGTGTGCAGGCGGGTGATGTCGACCAGGTCGGCCACCACCGCGCTGGCGGTGGGCTCGCTGCCGGCGCCCTTGCCGTAGTACAGCGTGGTGCCCACGGCATCGCCCTGCACCACCACCGCGTTCATCGCGCCCTCCACGTTGGCGATCAGCCGCTTGGCCGGCACCAGGGTCGGGTGCACCCGTAACTCGATGCCGCCCACGTCATCGCGGCGCCGCGTGATGCCCAGCAGCTTGATGCGGTAGCCCAGCTGTTCGGCATAGCGGATGTCCGCGGCCTGCAGCTTGGTGATGCCCTCCACATGGGCCTGGCCGAACTGCACCGGCGTGCCGAAGGCGATGGCGCTCATGATGCTGGCCTTGTGCGCGGCGTCCACACCCTCGATGTCGAAGGTCGGGTCGGCCTCGGCATAGCCCAGGCGCTGGGCCTCCTTCAGCACCACGCCGAAGTCCAGGCCCTTGTCGCGCATCTCGCTCAGGATGAAGTTGGTGGTGCCGTTGATGATGCCGGCGATCCACTCGATGCGGTTGGCGGTCAGACCCTCGCGCAGCGCCTTGATGATCGGAATGCCACCGGCCACCGCGGCCTCGAAGCCGACCATCACGCCCTTGGCGCGGGCGGCGGCGAAGATCTCGGTGCCATGCACCGCCAGCAGGGCCTTGTTGGCCGTCACCACATGCTTGCCGGCAGCGATGGCCGCCATCACCAGCGTCTTGGCGATGCCGTAGCCGCCGATCAGCTCGATGACGATGTCGATGGCGGGGTTGTCGATGATCTGCCGGCCGTCGGCCACCACCTGCACGCCGGGGCCGACGATGCTCTGCGCGCGGGCGGTGTCCAGGTCGGCCACCATCGTGATCTGGATGCCGCGCCCGGCGCGGCGGCGGATTTCCGCCTGGTTGCGGGCCAGCACCTGGAAGGTGCCGCTGCCGACGGTGCCGATGCCGAGCAGGCCGACCTGGATGGGTTTCATGAGCGTGTCTTTCCTAGCGAATCAAACAGAGTGGCGGCGGCGGTAGTGCGACAGGAACTGGTCGATGCGCCCGATGGCCTCGGCCAGGTCATCGCTGTTGGGCAGGAACACCAGGCGGAAGTGGTCCGGCGCGATCCAGTTGAAGCCCGTGCCCTGCACGATCAGCACCTTCTGCTCGGCCAGCAGCTCGTAGGCGAACTGCTGGTCGTCGGCGATGGGGTACATCTTCGGGTCCAGCCGCGGGAACATGTACAGCGCCGCCTTGGGCTTGACCACGCTGACGCCCGGGATCTGGGTGAGCAGGTTGTAGGCCAGGTCGCGCTGGCGGCACAGCCGGCCGGTGGGCGCCACCAGGTCCTTGATGCTCTGGTAGCCGCCCAGGGCGGTCTGGATCGCCAGCTGGCCCGGCGTGTTGGCGCACAGCCGCATGCTGGCCAGCATGTTCAGGCCCTCGATGTAGTCGCGGGCATGGCGCTTGTCGCCCGAGACGATCATCCAGCCGGCGCGGTAGCCGCAGCTGCGGTAGTTCTTGCTCAGGCCGTTGAAGGTGAGGAACAGCACGTCGTCGGCCAGGCTGGCCAGGCTGGTGTGCGTCACGCCGTCGTACAGCGTCTTGTCGTAGATCTCGTCGGCGAAGATGATCAGCTGGTGCTGGCGGGCGATCTCGACGATCTCGCGCAGCACGCTGTCGGGGTAGAGCGTGCCGGTCGGGTTGTTCGGGTTGATCACCACGATGCCCTTGGTGTTGGGCGTGATCTTGCGGCGGATGTCGTCGAGGTCGGGCGTCCAGTCGGCACCCTCGTCGCACAGGTAGTGCACCGGCGTGCCGCCGGACAGCGCCACGCTGGCGGTCCACAGCGGGTAGTCGGGCGCCGGCACCAGGATCTGGTCACCACTGTTGAGCAGGGCGTTCATGCTCATCGTGATCAGCTCGGACGCGCCGTTGCCGAGGTAGACATCGTCGACGGTGACGCCGGCGATCTTCTTCTCCTGGCAGTAGTGCACCACCGCCTTGCGCGGCGCGAACAGGCCCTTGCTGTCGGTGTAGCCCGCCGTGTGCGGCAGGTTGCGGATCATGTCCTGCACGATCTCGTCGGGCGGCTCGATGCCGAAGGCGGCGATGTTGCCGATGTTCAGCTTGATGATCTTCTGGCCCTCGTCCTCCATCTGCCGGGCCTTGTCCAGCACCGGGCCGCGGATGTCGTAGCAGACGTTGGCCAGCTTGGCCGACTTGGCGATCGGCGTGAGGCTTGCGGGCGATTTCAGAGTGGACACGGGCTTTCCCAGCAGAGGGTGGCGGGCGGCGGCGGTGCGGCAACACGCGGACAACAGGGTCGACCGGCGCAATGCTGCAGCGCAAAACCTATAATTTTAGCGGTCGGGACCGCCCTTTCCGGCGTTCCTGCCCGCCGCTTCTGCGGCCCCTGAGCCTGCGGGCGCTGCCGACGTGAAATTCCAACCCGATGTGCTGGCCGGCACCAATGTCATCACCCGCCACGACACCGACGCGCTGTGGGTGGGCAATCAGCGCTTCGGCCACAGCCTGCTGGTTCCCTGGCAGGGCGCCGTGCTGCCCTGGGCACCGGCCCGGCCCGAGGACCTGCTGCCAGCCCACTTCGACGCCGTGCTGGCGCTGCAGCCCGAGTTGGTAATCTTCGGCAGCGGACCGCGGCTGAAGTTCGTGTCACCGGCCCTGCTGCGGGCGCTGATCGAGCGTCGCATCGGCGTGGAGACCATGGACACCGCTGCTGCCTGCCGCACCTACAACGTGCTGGTCAGCGAAGGCCGCTCGGCCGTCGCAGCCCTGCTGCTGGCACCACCGGCGCCACAGGACTGATCCGTCGGGGCGTGCACGCTTGCCCCAAGGGCAGACATGCCCCGGAACTTTATAATCCGGAGTTACGCCCCGCGAGGGCTCAACGTCTGACCTCGACTACCGCTCATGACGCCTGTCCTCAACAAGAACCTGCCCGACTTCGAAGCCCAAGCCACTGGTGGCGTCAAGTTCACGCCCGCCGCCTTCAGCGGGCAAGCCGTGGTGCTGTACTTCTACCCGAAGGACCATACCCCCGGTTGCACCACCGAGGCCATGCAATTCCGCGACATGCACAAGGATTTCCTGAAGGCCGGTGCCGTCGTCTTCGGGGTCTCGCGCGACAACATGGCCAGCCACGAGAAGTTCCGCCAGAACCTCGAACTGCCCTACCAGCTGATCGCCGACACCGAAGAGAAGCTCTGCCACATGTTCGGCGTGGTCAAGAACAAGATCATGTACGGCAAGAAGGTCAAGGGCATCGAGCGCAGCACCTTCCTGATCGACGCGGCCGGCGTGCTCCGCGCCGAGTGGCGCGGCATCAAGGTTGCCGGCCATGTGGACGAGGTCCTGAAGGCCGTGAAGGACCTCAAGAAGGCCGCCTGACCGCGCCTGCGGGCCGTCACACCGGCTGTGTATCATCGTTCGCATGCCGGTGAGTCGATCGACATCCACCTCCTTCCATGAAGAAGCCGCACAAGGGTCTGTGCGGCTTTTTTGTTGGGCGCCCGCCGGCCGCCCGGGCATGCCGCCTGCCCGCCGTCCTGCCTGAACCACATCCCCTGCCGTTCCATGCCCCTGCCCAAGCCGCCCACCGCCAAAGCCACCATCCTCGCCCCTGCCGACCTGGAAGCGCAGGCCGCGCCGCGCGCGCCACGCAAGGCGGGCAAGACGCGCGCCGAACCCGCCGCCACGCTGGAACTGCGCGATGACGCGCCCGGCGTGGCCGCCCCCGTGCAGCCCGCGCGCGGCCGCAGCCCGGCGGCGCCAGCACGCCCGGCCGCCCCTGCGGCGCCTGTCGCCACCTCCGTCGCCACGCCGGCCTCTGCAGCCCGCACGGCGCCGGGCATGCCGACGAAATCAGCCTCGCTGGCCACCCCGGCCGCCTCACCCCGGCCGCGGGTGCGCAGCCCGCGCGGCAGCGGCCCGGTCAAGCTCTTCGTGCTCGACACCAACGTGCTGATGCACGACCCGATGAGCCTGTTCCGCTTCGAGGAGCACGACGTCTTCCTGCCGATGATCACGCTGGAAGAACTGGACGGGCACAAGAAGGGCATGAGCGAGGTGGCGCGCAATGCGCGCCAGGTCAGCCGCGAGATGGACGCGCTGGCGACCGACGGCAGCCTCGACCCCGCCGCCGGCATTCCGCTGAACAAGACCGGCCACAAGGACGCCGGCGGCAAGCTGTACTTCCAGACCATGCTGCTGGACGTGGCCCTGCCCGCCGGCCTGCCCCAGGGCAAGGCCGACAACCAGATCCTGGGCGTGGTCAAGAGCCTGCGGGAGACCGAGGCTGCCAAGCCTGGCGGGCGCGAAGTGGTGCTGGTGTCCAAGGACATCAACATGCGCGTCAAGGCCCGCGCCCTGGGCCTGGCCGCCGAGGACTACTTCAACGACAAGGTCCTCGACGACGGCGACCTGCTCTACACCGGCGTGCTGGCCCTGCCGGCCGACTTCTGGGAGCGCCACGGCAAGACCATGGAAAGCTGGCAGCAGGGCGGCCAGACCTTCTACCGCATCGCCGGCCCCCTGGTGCCGGTGCTGATGGTCAACCAGTTCGTCTTCCTGGAGCAGCCCGGCGCCGCGCCGCTGCATGCGCGGGTGACCGAGATCACCGGCAAGACCGCGGTGCTGAAGACGCTGAAGGACTACACCCACGCCAAGAACGCGGCTTGGGGCGTGACGGCGCGCAACCGCGAGCAGAACTTCGCGCTGAACCTGCTGATGGACCCGGAGTGCGACTTCGTCAGCCTGACCGGCACCGCCGGCACCGGCAAGACGCTGATGACGCTGGCCGCGGGCCTGTCGCAGGTGCTGGACGACCGCCGTTACACCGAGATCATCGTCACCCGCGTCACCGTGCCGGTGGGCGAGGACATCGGCTTCCTGCCCGGCACCGAGGAAGAGAAGATGGGCCCCTGGATGGGCGCGCTGGACGACAAC
>CALMIF010000162.1 GCA_937864045.1 uncultured Aquabacterium sp.
TCGTCGGCCGCGCCGATGCGGGTGTGGATGGCGTCGACCGGCCCCAGCGTGCAGGCCGCCGCGGGCACGAAGCTGCCGATCGAGGCCAGCAGCACGATCAGCGCGACCTGGCGCATGTAGGTGCTCTTGCCGCCCATGTTCGGGCCGGTGATCACCAGCATGCGGGTGCGGGCGTCCAGGCGGCAGTCGTTGGCGATGAAGTCCGCGCCACCGGTCTCCATCAGCCGCGCCTGCACCACCGGGTGGCGGCCCTGCGTGATGTCGATGCAGGGCTGGGGCACGAAGCGCGGTGCGCACCAGCCCAGCGTGGCGGCGCGTTCGGCCAGGGCGGCCAGCACGTCCAGCGTGGCCAGCGCCCGGCCCAGCGCGGCCAAGGGCTGCAGGTAGGCTTGCAACTGGTCCAGCAACTGCTCGAACAGCCACTTCTCGCGCGCCAGCGCCCGGTCCTGCGCGCTCAGCGCCTTGTCCTCGAAGGCCTTCAGCTCGGGTGTGATGAAGCGCTCGGCGTTCTTCAGCGTCTGGCGGCGCTGGTAGTCGGCCGGCACCTTGTCCAGCTGGCCCGCCGTCACCTCGATGTAGAAGCCGTGCACCCGGTTGAACTGCACCCGCAGGTTGGCGATGCCCGAACGCTGGCGCTCGCGGCTTTCCAGGTCGAGCAGGAAGGCGTCGCAGTTCGCGCCGATGGCGCGCAATTCGTCCAGCTCGGCATCGTGGCCGGTGGCGATCACGCCGCCGTCGCGCAGCAGCACCGCCGGTTCCTCGGCGATGGCCGATTGCAGCAGGGCGGCCAGCACCGGCGGCGGCTGCAGTGCGGCGGCTGCCTCGTCGAGCAGCGGCGCCGCGCCGTCGTCGGGCAGGGTGGCGGCGAGTGTGGGCAGCAGGGCCAGCGTGGCGCGCAGGCCGCTCAGCTCACGCGGGCGCACCTGGCGCAGCGCCAGCCGGGCGGTGATGCGCTCGACGTCGCTGACCACGCGCAGCGCGCCGCGCAGCGCATCCGTGCCATGCGCCATCAGCGCGGCGATGGCGGCGTGGCGGGCGATGGCCGGTGCGCGGTCGCGTGGGGGGTGCGTCAGCCAGTGGCGCAGCAGCCGGCTGCCCATGCCGGCCTGGCAGCTGTCCAGCAGCGACAGCAGAGTCGGCGCCTTCTCGCCGCGCAGGGTCTGCACCAGCTCCAGGTTGCGGTGCGTGGCCGGTGGCAGGTCGATCAGGTCGGTGGCGCGGGCCACATCCAACGTGGCGACATGCGCCAGCGCCTGGCCTTGCGTGTGCTCGGCAAAGCTCAGCAGCGCGGCTGCGGCGGCATGGGCCACCGGCAGGTCCTGCGCGTTGAAGCCCTGCAGCGAGGCCGCCTTCAGCAGCGCGCACAGCTTGCGCTGGCCCAGGGCGGTGTCGAACTGCCAGGCCGGCCGCGCCGTGCGGGCGGCGCGGTGCTGGGTGATGGCGGCGGGCAGGCTGTCGGCGAGATCGCCCTGCGGCACGAGCAATTCGGCCGGATCGAGCCGCGCCAGCCAGCCGGCCAGTTCGGCCTCGGCGCATTCGGTCACGCCCAGCTGCCCGCTGCTCAGGCCCAGCCAGGCCAGGCCCCAGGTGTTGCGGATCTTCGTCGCCGCGCACAGCAGGGTGTCGACCCGCTCGTCCAGCAGGGCGCTGTCGGTGATGGTGCCGGGCGTGACCACCCGCACCACCTTGCGCTCCACCGGCCCCTTGGCCGTGGCCACGTCGCCCACCTGCTCGGCTATGGCCACCGCCTCGCCCAGGCGGATCAGCCGCGCCAGGTAGTTCTCGACCGAGTGCACCGGCACGCCGGCCATCACCACCGGCTCGCCGGCGCTCTGGCCGCGGGTGGTCAGGGTGATGTCGAGCAGGCGGTGCGCCTTGCGCGCATCGTCGAAGAACAGCTCGTAGAAGTCGCCCATCCGGTAGAACACCAGGGTGTCCGGAAAGCCGGCCTTGATGGCGAGGTACTGCGCCATCATGGGGGTGTGGGCCGACAGGTCCATGGCGGGCTGGGAGGTCGCGGGGGCTGACAAGGGCGGGCCGTGGGTGTGCGGGGCGGGGAACAGGGCGGGCGGCGGCGCAGTGCTGCCGGCGTCGCAGGGGCGCCATTAGACAAGAACTGGCGGGCAGGCCCGCAACCGCTGGGCAGCCGCCGGTGCCCCGTGCGCCCCGCCCGCCGGCCCCCGGAGACGCTTACCGCACGCCCGTGAACTTCGGCGCCATGCGGCCTTCGTCGGTGCGCCGGAACACCACCTGCACCGGCGCGCCGATGTGCATGTCGGCCTCGGCCATGTCGACCAGGTTGGTCAGCATCGTCGGGCCCTCGGCCAGCTGCACATAGGCCACGGTGTAGGGCGGGCTGGCGCGGCGCAGCGTCGAGCAGGCGTAGACCTCGCCGCGGCCGCTCAGCGGCAGCCAGTGGGTGTCGGTGCTGCGGCAGAACGGGCAGACGACGCGCGGTGTCCAGTGAAAGTGCCCGCAGGCCTTGCAGGCCTTGCCCAGCAGCCGGCCTTCCTCGGCGGCCTGCCAGAAGGGGCGGTTCTCGGGCTGGGCCGCGACGTTGGGATCGTCGGTCCAGGGGACGGGATGGTGGGTGTCGGTGGTCATCGTCACTCCCTTCCGAGGATCAAGGATGCGTGGACATGGCCCGCGCCCAGCACGAAGCCGGGGCCCGAGGCCAGCGCGAAGCGGCAGCCGGGTACCTGCACGGCGGGGTGGGCCTCGCCGCGCAGCTGGCGCACGGCCTCGATGACCTTGGTGACACCGCCGCGGTTCTGCGGGTGGTTGTTGCACTGGCCGCCGCCATCGGTGTTCCAGGGCAGGGCGCCCTGGCCGGCGACGAGGTTGCCCTCGGCGACGAAGGCGCCGCCCTGGCCGGGCTTGCAGAAGCCCAGGTCTTCCAGTTGCAGGATCACCATGATGGTGAAGTTGTCGTAGATCGACGCGTACTGGATGTCGCGCGGCGACAGGCCCGCCTGGGCGAAGGCCAGCCGGCCCGATTCGCGGGCGCCGGTGGCTGTCAGGTCGACGCGGCCGCCGGCATTGGTCTGGATGGTCTCGCCGCTGCCCAGCACCTTCACCAGGGGCCGGCCGCTGCGCAGCGCGACCGACTTGCTGGTGACCACCAGGGCGCCGCCGCCGTCGCTGATCACGCAGCAGTCCATCTTGTGCAGCGGGTCGGCGATCACGCCCGAGGCCAGCACCTCGTCCACCGTCACCGGCTTGCGCAGCATGGCGTGCGGGTTGTGCTGGGCGTGGGTGGATGCGGCCACCTTGACGGCGGCCAGCTGGGCCGACGTGGTGCCGTATTGGTGCATGTGGCGCTGGGCCGCCATGCCGTACATCGGTGCGATGGTCCAGCTGCTGGCGCTGTCGAACGGCACCTCGGGCCGGTCCGGCGGCAGGGCCCGCGGCTTGACGCCCACCGACTGGCCGGTGCTGCGCGGGCGGCCGGCCATGGTGATCAGCGCCACGCTGCACTTGCCGGCGGCGATGGCGGCTGCGGCATGCGCCACCAGGGCGATGTAGGAGCAACCACCCAGGTCGGTGCCGTCCACCCAGCGCAGGCGCAGGTTCAGGTAGTCGGCCATCACCAGCGGCGTCGATCCCGGCGCGTCGCCTGCGCAGAGGTAGCCGTCGATGTCGTCCAGCGTCAGCCCGGCATCGGCCAGCGCGCCCGCGGCGCATTCGGCGTGCAGTTGGGCGACGGATTTGTCCGGCGCCAGCCGGGTCGGGTGCTCGAAGGCACCGCAGAGGTAGGCATCAGGGGCTTGCATGGGGGTCCTTTCAGTTCACGGCCCGGGCCTCCGGCGCCCAGTGGCGCGCGCAGGGCCTTCTTGTCGATCTTGCCCAGCGCCGTCTGCGGCAGCGCGGCGATGAATTCCACGCGCTTCGGTGTGGCCACGGCGCCCTTGGCCTGGCGCACGGCCTGGACCACGGCCTCCGCATCCAGCTGCTGCCCCGGCTTGAGCTGGACATCGGCCACCACCATCTCGCCCCACTTCGCATCGGGCAGGCCGATCACCGCCGCCGCCGCCACCTGCGGCAGCGCGCAGACCACATCCTCGACCTCGTTCGGATAGACATTGAAGCCACCGGAAATGATCATGTCCTTCTTGCGGTCGACGATGTGGAACAGGCCGTCGGCGCCCTTGTAGGCCACGTCGCCGGTGTGCAGCCAGTCGCCGACCAGGGCAGCAGCGGTCTCGTCGGGCTTGTGGTGGTAGCCGGACATCACCAGCGGGCCGCGCACGCAGATCTCGCCACGCTCGCCATCGGCCACCTCGCGGCCCTGGTCGTCGAGCAGGGCCACGCGGATCAGCGGAGACGGCCGGCCGGCGCTGGCCAGGGCCGCATCGTCCAGTCGGGCATGGTCGTCGCGGCCCAGCATCAGGATGTCGTTGGGCGCCTCGGTCTGGCCGTCGCTCTGCAGCAGCACCGGGCCCAGCAGGGTCAGCGCCTGGCGGATGCGCGAGGGCGACGTGGGCGCGCCGCTGTAGACCAGGGTGTGGAAGCGCGACCAGTCGACCTCGCCGGTGCGGCCCGAGTCGAGCAGGGCGTACAGCATCGTGGGCACCATCCAGGTCACGTTGCAGTCGTGGCGCTGGATGGCGGCGATGACGCCATCGACCGAGAAACTGCGCAGCAGCATGACACGGCCGCCCTGCACCAGGGTGGGCACCACCATCGAGCCGGCGCCATGCGAGATCGGCGCCACGCACAGGTAGCGCACATCGGGCGGCCAGTCCTTGGCGGCCAGGTCGCGACCTCAGCCCGGCTGACGCGGCAGGCTGGCGCGCGTCGCCCTCAGTTGCCCGCCTTCTGCTTCAGTGTCTTCACCGCCGCCAGCGTGTTCTGCACATGGCGCGCGGGGTTCAGGCTGAGGTAGCTGTAGGCCACCTTGCCGGTGGGGGCGATGACGTAGGAGACGCGGTTGGCGTAGTCGGGGCGGTACTGCATCAGCGCGTCGAAGGACTTGGCGATGGCCAGCGACTCGTCCGATGCGACCGGGAACTTGCCGTTGCACACCTGGGTGGAGAAGCGCGACAGCACGCCGATGTCGTCGCGCGAGACGCCGACCACGCTGGCGCCCAAGGCCTCGAACTGGTTGATCGCCTCGGCGAATTCATGCGCTTCCATCGAGCAGCCCTCGGAAAACGCGGCCGGAAAGAAGTACAGCACCACCGGCCCCTTGGCCAGGGCCGAGGCCAGCGAGAACTGGAAGGGCTTGCCGGCCAGCGCAGCCTGGGTGCTGAAGTCTGGCGCCTTGTCGCCCACGTCCAGCGCGGCGTGGGCCGTGGCGGGCAGCCAGGCAAGCACGGAGGCGCCGAAGACGGCGGCGAGCAGGCGGCGACGCTGGTGCATGGGAGGCTTTCCAATGGATGGCTGTGGCAGCATCCTGCCATGCAGACGGCAACTTGGGTGGTGATGGGGGCGTGGCGGCTGATGCCGGCGGCATGGCGCCGTTTCGCGCCCTGGCTGGCCGCGCTGTGGCTGGTGGCCTTGACCGGCTGCGGCACGCTGCCGGCGGTGCAGCCGCCGCCCACGCCCAGCGAGGCCATCGGCCTGTCGACCAGCACCACGCTCGGCCGCATCGCCGAGAGCTACCGGCCCGCACCCGACCAGTCGGGCTTCCGGCTGATGCCGCTGGGCAGCTATTCGCTGGACACCCGGGTGCAGCTGGCGCGGCGGGCCCAGGCCTCGCTGGACGTGCAGTACTACCACCTGCACGACGACGAGAGCGGGCGCTGGCTGTTGCGCGCGCTGCGCGACGCGGCGCAGCGCGGCGTGCGCGTGCGCCTGCTGCTCGACGACTTCTACACCAGCGGCCAGGACGACCTGCTGCTGGGCCTGGCGGCGCATCCCAACGTCGAGGTGCGGCTGTTCAACCCGTTCTGCTGCCTGCGTGCGCAGGGCCAGCTGTCGCGCTTCCTGGCCTCGGTGGGCGACCTGAAGCGGGTCAACCACCGCATGCACAACAAGCTCTTCTTGGCCGACGGCGCGATGGCGGTGGTGGGCGGGCGCAACGTCGCCAACGAATACTTCCTGCGCAATGCCCAGGGCCTGAACTTCATCGACGTCGACGCCTTCGTCGTCGGCTGGGTGGTCGCGCCGCTGCAGGCGCAGTTCGACCGCTACTGGAATGCCGATGCGGTCTACCCGATCCAGGCGGTGGCGCGCAGCCGCCTGAGCACCGCCGAGCTGCGCGAGCGCTTCGAGGCCTGGACCGGCCCCGACGAGACGCCGCCGCCCGCGCCGCTGCCAGCGTCGGACGTGCTGGGCTACGGCCCCATCGCCGACGACCTCGACAGCGGCCGGCTGGGCCTGATCTGGGGCGGCGCCTACGCCTTTGCCGACCATCCGGACAAGCCCTTCGACAGCGAACCCGGCAGCGTGCCGGCCGACACCAGCGTCACCTACAACCTGGTGCAGGCGATGCGCCAGGCGCAGCGGGAGATCGTGGTGTCGTCGCCGTACCTGGTGCCTGGCGAGCGCGGCATGGCGCTGATCCGCGAGCTGCGCGGGCGCGGCGTGCGCATGACGGCGCTGACCAACTCGCTGGGCGCCACCGACGAGCCGCTGGTGCACGTGGGCTACAGCGCCTACCGCGGGCCCATGCTCGACCTGGGCGTGGACCTCTACGAGTTGAGCGGCAGCCGGGTCAAGCGCAACCGGCGCGAGAACCTGTTCGGCGCGTCGCTGGGCCGCCTGCATGCCAAGCTGGCGGTGATCGACAAGCGCTGGCTGTTCGTCGGCTCGATGAACCTGGACCCGCGCTCGGAGTCGATCAACACCGAGCTGGGCGTGGTCATCGACAGCCCGCCGCTGGCGCGGGAGATGCTGCGCATCATCGACATCGACCGGCTGCAGAGCGCCTACCGCCTGCGCAAGACCACCGATGGCGGCTGCTGTGAATGGCTGGGCTACGACGACGACAACGAGATGCGGCTGACCGAGGAGCCCGACTCCAGCCTGTGGCAGCGCATCAAGGTGCGCCTGCTGGGGCCCTTCGTGCCCGAGTGGCTGCTGTAGCCGGCGACGTTCAGCGCCTGGCCGCGCGCAGCGCCTTCAGCCGCGCCAGCAGCCATTCGTCGCTGGCCTGCTGGGCCGTGCCGGGGCAGCGGATGGCGTAGGCCTCGCCGGTCATGCTGCTGCGGGTGCCGGCCTTGGCGATGAAGTCCTCGGCGGTCTTGAGCAGGCCGCGGGCATCGAGGTAGTCGAACTTCTGCTGCAGGTGGTCCTGCGCCTTGGCGGCGGGGTGGGCGGTGCCGCCGCGCACGAACTCGCAGCCCGACGTGCCCACGGCGCGCAGCAGGGCGTCGACCTCCTGCCGGGCCACCGGCGCCAGCTGGGCGGCGGCCAGGGCCGGCAGCCAGGCCAGCAGGGCGGCCAGGGCCGGGCCGCGGCGGCGCGGACGCGACGGGCGGTGGCAGGGGGCGGTGGGCAGGGTACGCATCGGCTGGTCCGGCAGGTGGGTCACGGCGGGGATCGCTGCGGGGTGCGGACGATTGTGTCGGACGCCGCCCGGCGTCGCCGGCCGGGTTTTCAGCCGGGTGGCATGGAAGAATCCGGACCCCGATCCCACTCCGGAGCGCACCATGCACCACCGCCATGTCCTGTCCTCCGCCCTGGCCACAGCGCTCGCCCTGGGCCTGGTCGGCGAGGCCACGGCCCAGGCCAAGCCCAAGGAGAAGTGCTACGGCATCTCCAAGGCCGGCACCAACGACTGCGGCAACCTGGCCGGCACCCACACCTGCGCCGGCCAGTCCAAGCGCGACTTCCACCACGGCGACTGGCGCTACGTGCCCAAGGGCACCTGCCGCGACCTGAAGGGCCTGAGCGAGGAAGAAGCCCGCGCCAAGGACGAGGCCGAGGCGAAGAAGTCCGGCTGACGCAGCGATGGCCGCGCTGCGCCATGCCGGCGTCGGCCTGCGCCATGCCCACCACGGCCAGGCGCTGCAGCCGCCGGGGGATGGGCCCGCACCGGCCTTCGTCGAGGTGCATGCCGAGAACTTCTTCGCCGACGGCGGCGCCGCGCTGCAGGACCTGGATGCCGCCCGCGCCGCCTGGCCGTTGAGCCTGCACGGCGTCGGCCTGGGCCTCGGCTCGGCCGCCGGCATCGATGCCTGGCACCTGGACCGGCTGGCGCGGCTGGTCGAGCGTTGCGATCCCGTGCTGGTCAGCGACCACGCCTGCTTCGGCCGCGTGGCACTGCACCCCGGCGGGCCGGTGCTGCATGGCGCCGACCTGCTGCCGATCGCCTTCACGCCCGCGTCGCTGGACATCCTGGCCGGCAACGTCGCCCGGGTGCAGGACCGGCTGCACCGGCCCATCCTGGTGGAGAACCTGGCGGCTTGCCTGCGCTGGGCCGACGACAGCCTGGACGAGCCGGTGTTCCTCAACACGCTGGCCCGGCGCAGCGGCTGCGGCCTGCTGCTGGACGTCAACAACCTGGTCGTGAATGCGCACAATGACCATCCGGGTGACCTGGCGCAGGCCGAGGCCGCCGCCTGCGCCTGGATCGACCGCATCGACGCCGCGGTGGTGGGCGAACTGCACCTCGCCGGCCACGATGCCGGCGGCGACCTGGTGATCGACGACCACGGCAGCGCGGTGCCGGCGGTGGTGTGGCGCGTCTTCGCCCATGCGCTGCGCCGGCTGGGGCCGCGGCCCACGCTCATCGAATGGGACCTGCACCTGCCGCCCTGGCCGGTGCTGCTGGCCGAGGCGGTGCAGGCCCAGGCGCTGATCGATGCCTGCACGGCCGGCGCCGCGGAGACTGCCCGGTGAGCGACGCCATCGCCCGCGAGGCCGCGCGCCAGCGCTGGCTGCTGCAGGCGCTGCGCAGCGCAGACACGCCGCCTGATGCCGGAGACTGGTTGGCCGGGCCGCCGGAACGCCGGCAGGCCGGCCTGCGTGCCTACCAGGCCAATGCAGCGGCCAGTGCGCAGCGGGCGCTGGCGGCGGCCTGCCCGACCATCGAACAGCTGCTGGGCGAGGCCGCCTTCGCCGCGCTGGCGCAGGCGCTGTGGCAGGCCGCGCCGCCGCAGCGTGGTGACCTGGCGGCCTGGGGCGAGGCGCTGCCCGGCTTCATCGCCGGTGACGCCCAGCTCGCCGAGGAACCCTACCTGGCCGACCTGGCGCGGCTGGACTGGGCCGTGCATGGGGCGCGCCACGCGGCGGACGACGATGCGCCGGTGGCCGGCCTGGGCCTGCTGGGCAGTGCCGATGCGTCCGGCCTGTGGCTGCGCCTGCGCGCCGGCCATGCGGTGCTGCGCTCGGCGCATCCGGTGCACACGCTGTGGGCCGCGCACCAGACCGATGGTGCCGACCGCTTCGCCGCCGCACGTGCGGCGCTGGTCCGGGGCCAGGGCGAGGCTGTGCGCATCCGGCGCGATGGCTGGGCGGTCGCGGTCGAGGCCATCGACCCGGCCACGGCCGGCTTCGAGGCCGACCTGCTGCGCGGCGGCTCGCTGGGCGATGCGCTGGACGCCGCGGCGCCGGGCTTCGCTTTCGACGCCTGGCTGGTCGACAGCCTGCGCTGCGGCGCCCTGGCCGCCGTGCTGCAGGCGCCGCCCGGCGCGGCCTGAAACGGCGACGGCGGTGCAGCCTGCGCTGCACCGCCGTCGTGGCGTGTGGCTTCAGCGGGGACGGGCCCCGCGCCGCATCACTTCTTGGCCGGGCCTTCGCCCTTGGCGACCTCACCGCTCTTGACGGCGGCGGCGGCTTCCTTCTTCACCTCGGCACGGTCCTTGGTGGACTTGGCGTCCTTGCCGGCGTCGGGGCTCGGGCCCTTCTCGATCTTGCCGGCCTTCGCGGCGGCGGCGGCTTCCTTCTTCACCTCGGCGCGGTCCTTGGTGGACTTGGGCGCGGCGGCGGCAGCCGGGCCTTCACCCTTGGCCACGGCACCGGCCTTCACGGCGGAGGCGGCGTCGGCCTTGACCTCGGCGCGGGTGGCGCCCTGGGCCAGGGCGGCCTGGGCGGAGAACAGGGTGGCGACGGCGGCCAGGGCAAACAGCGACTTCTTCATGGACATTCTCCAGGGGGCAACGACGGATTGGGCAGGCCGGGGATGGCCAGGATCACTTCTTGGCTTCTTCCTTCTTGTCGGCCTTCTTCTCGGCCTTGGCATCGGTGTTCTTGTCGGCCTTGCTGGCGGCGGCGGCCGGGGCGCTGGCCTTGTCCTTCATGGGGGCGGCACCGGCGTGCGAGGCGGCTTGGGCGCCGACGGCGAAGGCGGTCAGGATCAGGGCGCTGAAGAGCTTGGTCATGGTCAGTCTCGTTGGTGAGGTCACTGGGTGCTGACAGTGGCGTGGGCCTGGCCGTCGAGCGTTGGGGGTCGTGGCCGCCGGACCTGGTTGCGGGTCGTCGGGCGCACCTGACCACAACGGCTGCAGGCCGCGCCGGTTGACACAGGCCGGTCGCGGCGGTCGCCGGTCCCGGGTCGATACCATGCCGCCGTGCCGAAAGCCTTCCTTGCCGCCGCCGCTGCCCTGGCCATGGCCACCGCTGTCCTGCCGGCCGCTGCAGCGCCCTTCACCCCCACCAGCGACACCCAGGTGCTGGCCACCGTGCCGGCGCGTGCGCGCGACCCGGCAGCGCGTGAGCTGCTGGCGCTGCGCCAGGCCTGGCAACGGGCCCCGCGTGACCTGGACGCCGCGCTGGCCTATGCCGGGCGCTGCTTCGCCCAGGTGGCGGCCGATGGCGATCCGCGCCAGGTCGGGCATGCCCAGGCGGCGCTGGCGCCCTGGTTCGGCCTGGCCGATCCACCGCCCCCGGTGCGGCTGCTGCGGGCGCAGATCCTGCAGTTCGACCACCAGTTCGACGCCGCCCTGGCCGACCTGGACGCGCTGCTGCGGGTGCAGCCCGGCAACGCCGACGCCTGGGCCTGGCGCGCCGCCATCCACCTGGTGCGCGCCGACTACCGGGAAGCGGGCCGCAGCTGCGGCGGCCTGGCGCCACTGGCGCCGCCGCTGGTGGCCGCGGCCTGCGCGGCCCAGGTGGATGCGGCCACCGGCCGGGCGGCTGGTGCGGCCGATGCGCTGCGTGCCGCGCTGGCCGCGTCGCCCGCCGCTGCGCCCGAGACCCGGCTGTGGGTGCTGACCCGCCTGGCCGAGACCGAGGAGCGCCGCGGCGCCTGGGCGGCGGCCGAGGCCGCCTTCCGCGCCGCGCTGGCGCTGGGCGTGACCGATGTCTACCTGCAGGCGGCGCATGCCGACTTCCTGCTCGACCGCGGCCGCGCCGCCGAGGTGCTGGCGCTGCTGAAGGACCGCGGCCAGGCCGACGTGCTGCTGCTGCGGCTGGCGCTGGCGGCGATGGCCACCGGCGATGCCTCGGCGCCCGCCCACGCCCAGGCGCTGGCGGCGCGTTTCGACGCCGCCCGCCAGCGCGGCGATGCCAGCCACCAGAAGGAGGAGGCGCGATTCCTGCTCGGCGTGAAGGGGGATGCGGCGGCGGCGCTGCCGCTGGCCCGGGCCAACTTCGCCCTGCAGAAGGAGCCGGCGGATGCCCGCATCCTGCTGGAGGCCGCGCTGGCCGCCCGCCAGCCGGCGTCGGCCAGGCCGGTGCTGGACTGGATGGCCGCCAGCGGCATCGAGAGCGTGGTGCTGCGCCAGCTGGCCGCACGGCTGGAGTCACTGCAGTGAACCGGCCGTGGCAGTGGCTGACTGCGCTGATGCTGTCGCTCCTTGCCGGCCTGGCGGCGGCGCACAAGCCGTCGGACAGCTACCTCAGCCTGCAGGTGGACGGCGCCCGGATCACCGGCCGCTGGGACATCGCGCTGCGCGACCTCGACCTGGTGCTGGGGCTGGACGCCGACGGCGACGGCCGCATCACCTGGGGCGAGCTGCGCGTCCGCCATGCCGACATCGCCGCGCTGGCGCAGGCCGGCCTGGCGCTGCAGGCCGACGGCCAGCCCTGCACGCTGGCGGTGGGTCCGCAGCAGGTCGACGAGCACAGCGACGGCGCCTACAGCGTGCTGCCGCTGACCGTGGCCTGCCCGCGCGCGCCGGTGGTGCTGGCGATCGACTACCGGCTGTTCGCCACCGTCGACCCGCAGCACCGCGGCCTGCTGAACCTGGCCACGGCCGGCGGCAGCCGCTCGGCCATCCTGGGCCCGCCCGCGCCGCTGCAGCGCTTCAAGCTGGCCGAGGTCAGCCGCTGGCGCCAGTTCATCGACTACGCGGCCGATGGCGTCTGGCACATCTGGATCGGCTTCGACCACATCCTGTTCCTGCTGGCGCTGCTGCTGCCGGCGGTGGGCGCATGGGGCGCACCTGCTGGGCGGGGCGGCCGGCCGGCGTGGCAGCCGGTGCCGCGGCTGGCGCTGGCGGCCTGGGACGTGCTGCGCGTCGTCACCGCCTTCACGCTGGCGCACTCGGTCACGCTGTCGCTGGCCACGCTGGGCTGGGTGGCGCTGCCGTCGCGCCTGGTCGAGTCGACCATCGCCGCCAGCGTGGTGCTGGCGGCACTGAACAACGTCTGGCCGGTCTTCCAGGGCCGGCGCTGGGCGGTGGCGTTCGGCTTCGGCCTGGTGCACGGCTTCGGCTTCGCCAGCGTACTGGCCGACCTGGGCCTGCCCGCCGATGCCCTGGTGCTGGCGCTGGTGGGCTTCAACCTGGGCGTGGAGGCCGGGCAACTGGCGATCGTGGCCGCCTTCCTGCCGCTGGCCTTCGCGCTGCGGCGCAGCGGCTTCTACCGGCATGTGCTGCTGCTGGGCGGCTCGCTGGCGACCGCGCTGCTGGCCGCGCTGTGGTTCGCCGAGCGGGCGTTCGACCTGCAACCAATCGTGACGTGGGCTCAAGTCTGAAACGCCCGGGCCGAACCTGAGCCAGTGCCCGGTGGTCGGACGGGCGCGGTTCCCAGATTCCTGCGGCCATCGAGGCCCGCAAAGGCGCCCGATTGGCCGATACCTTCGCCCACCAACTGCAGATCCAACCGCGCTTCGGCAACCGCAGCCGGGCGCTCGTCGTCGACGGCCATGCCACTGCCCGCAGCCTGCTTGCCGCGCAACTGCGCGGCCTGGGCGTGGGCCAGGTGCTGCACAGCGCCACCGCGCACGACGCCCGCCAGCACCTGGAGAACCGGGGCGTGGACGTGCTGCTGGTCGAGTACCGGCTCAACGCCGACACCCTGGGCCAGGCGCTGATCGACGAGTGGCGCCGCGACGGCCTGCTGCCGCTGCGCACCGTGGTGGTCATGCTGTCCAGCCAGGCGTCCTACCAGGTGGTGGCCCAGGTGGCCGAGTCGGCGCTGGACGGCTTCGTCATCAAGCCCTTCACGCCGCGCATGCTGGAGGACCGGCTGATCGCCGCCTTCCAGCGCAAGGACGCGCTGCGCGAGATCTACGACGCGGTGGAGGCCGAGGCCCATGCCCAGGCGCTGGGCCTGTGCGAGGCCCTGTACAAGCAGCGCGCCCCGTACTGGACCTACGCCGCCCGCATCGGCGCCGAGCTGGCGTTGCGCCTGGAGCAGCTGGCCCTGGCCGACGCGATGTATGCCGCAGTGCTGGCCGACAAGGCCGTGCCCTGGGCCAAGCTGGGCCTGGCGCGGGTGCTGCAGGCCGGTGGCGACGCGGTGCGGGCGGTGTCGACGATCCAGAACCTGCTGGCCGACGAGCCCACCTATGCCGACGCCTACGACGTGATGGGCCGCATCCATGCCGAGCAGGGCAACCTGGCCGGCGCGATCGAGGCCTACCGCCAGGCGGTGGAGATCACGCCGCACTCGGTGGCGCGGGCGCAGAAGTACGGCATCCTGGCCTGGTACGCGGCCGAGCCCGATGTGGCGCTGGCGGCGCTGGAGCATGCGGCGCGCATCGGCGGTGATTCGCCCCAGTTCGACCACCAGGCCCTGCTGCTGCTGGCGATGGCGCGCTTCCAGAAGGGTGACGCCGCCGGCCTGCAGCAGTGCCAGAAGCAGCTGGACGGCGCGCTGGCGCGCCAGCCCAAGCCGGTGGCCCAGACCGGCGATGCGGCCGACCCGCGCAACGATCGCCTACGCCGCCTGGCCCAGATGGCGCAGGCCCTGGTGGCCGTGCAGGCCAAGGACCGGCCCCTGCTGCAGGCCTGCCTGGTGCCGGTGGCCGACGACCTGCTGGCGCCGGGCTTCGACGTGGAAGCGGCGAGCAACCTGCTGTCGCTGATCGCCACCAGCGATGCCGCTGGCCTGACGCCGCAGCAGGCCGACGACTGGGTGCGCCGGGCCGGCCTGCGCTTCTGTGTCAGCAAGCAGGTCACCGAGATGCTGGCCAAGGCCTGCGATCCGGCGCCGCTGCTGGTGCAGCTGGTGCGTGCCGCCCATGCCGAGATCAACGAGATCAGCCGCACCGCCCTGTCCGAGGGCCTGGCGGGGCGCCACCAGCGCGCGGTGGAGGCGCTGCTGCAGGCGGTGGAGCGCACCCGCAACGCCAAGCTGCTGGAGCTGGCCCAGGCCGCGCTGGAGCGCCACCGCGCCAACATCGCCGCTGCCGAGGCCCTGGCCGAGCGCTGCGGCCTGCTGCAGGCCCTGTGCAGCACGGCCGGGCGCGGTCATCTGCTGGTGCACGATGCCGGCGGCCGGCCACCCGGCGGGCTGGACCTGCCGGCGCTGGGTGCCAGCGCCTGGCGGCGCGACGCGCCAACCGCGCAATCGGCGCCGGCCTGAGCCCCTTCAGAACCCCGCGGCCTGGCCGTCGCGGCGCGAGTCGCTGGCGGCCACGTAGCCGTCGTCGGGGTGGTTGCCCAGCTTCCAGATGAACTGGCCGCTGCCGTAGTCCATGTACGGGTCGTTGGTCACCTCGAACTGGTGGCCCAGCGCCTTCAGCCCGGCCTG
Organism: uncultured Aquabacterium sp.; assembly: GCA_937864045.1. Classification (GTDB taxonomy): domain Bacteria; phylum Pseudomonadota; class Gammaproteobacteria; order Burkholderiales; family Burkholderiaceae_C; genus Pseudaquabacterium. The sequence goes on from CALMIF010000162.1 coordinate 14,809, forward strand.
CAGCGCCGGCGCCATGGTGTGCTCCAGGTCGATCTTCAGGCCCGTGGCCACCTTCCAGCGCGGCGCGTCGCAGGCGGCCTGGGGCTGCTGGCGGTGCACCAGCATGCGCACCATGGTCTGCAGGTGGCCCTGCGGCTGCATGTTGCCGCCCATCACGCCGAAGGGCATCTGCGGTGCGCCCTCCTTCGTCAGGAAGCCCGGAATGATGGTGTGGAACGGCCGCTTGCCGCCGGCCACCACGTTGGGGTGGGTTTCGTCGAGCGTGAAGCCATGGCCGCGGTTCTGCAGGCTGATGCCGGTGCCCGGCACCACGATGCCGCTGCCGAAGCCCATGTAGTTGCTCTGGATGAAGCTGACCATGCGGCCCTGCTCGTCGGCCGCGCACAGGTAGACCGTGCCGCCGGCCGGCGGCGTGCCGTGCTGGAAGTCCTGCGCCCGCTTCAGGTCGATCAGCTTCGCCCGCTCGGCCAGGTAGCCGTCGCTCAGCAGGTCGGCCGCCGTGACCTGGGTCATCGATGCCGGGTCGGCCACCCAGCGGTAGGTGTCGGCAAAGGCCAGCTTCATCGCCTCGATCTGCAGGTGCTGGCCTTCCAGGCTGTCGACCGGGAAGCGGCCGATGTCCAGGTGGTTCAGCATGCCCAGGGCCATCAGCGCGGCGATGCCCTGGCCGTTGGGCGGGATCTCGTGCACCGTGTGGCCGGCGAAGTCCTTCTGGATGGGCGTGACCCACTCGGGCTGGAAGCCGGCGAGATCCGCCAGCGCCATCGCGCCGCCGTGGGCCTGGGCGTGCTTGACCAGGGCCTCGGCCAGTTCACCGCGGTAGTAGGCCTCGCCGTGGGTCTCGGCGATCTTGCGCAGCGTGGCGCCGGCATCCTTGAAGACGAAGCGCTCGCCGGGCTCGGGCGCGCGGCCGCGCGGCATGAAGGCCTCGGCAAAGCCGGGCAGGTCCTTCAGCAGCGGCACCTGCAGGCCCCACTTGTGCGAGGTGATGCGGCCCACGCCGTGGCCACGCTCGGCCAGCTCGATGGCCGGGGCCAGCAGGTCGCCGAAGGGCAGTTGGCCGAAGCGCTTGCTCAGGGCGGCCCAGCCGGCCACGGCGCCGGGCACGGTGACGGTGTCCCAGCCGCGCAGCGGCAGCTTGTGGCCGTTGGTGTCGCCGTACTTCTGCCGGAAGTAGCCGGGGTTCCAGGCCGCGGGCGCGGTGCCCGAGCTGTTCAGCCCGTGCAGGCCCTGGCCGTCCCACAGGATGGCGAAGCAGTCGCTCCCCAGGCCGTTGGAGATCGGCTCGACGATGGTCAGCGCCGCGGCGGCGGCGATGATCGCGTCAATGGCGTTGCCACCCTGGGCGAGCATGCGCAGGCCCGCCTGCGAGGCCAGCGGGTGCGAGGTGGCGACGACGTTGCGCGCCATCACCGGGCTGCGCACCGTGGGGTAGGGGTTGGTCCAGTCGAAGTTCATGCCCGCATTGTGGCGGGGCGTGGCGCGCTGGCTGTCGCGCGGATTTCCGGCGCGGAATGCGGCCGGTCAGTCGTCGTGCTTCTTGGGCGGCAACGGACGGCCGGGCGCAGGCTGGCCGGTGTGGCGCGGGCGGTCGCCGCCGTCCTGGCGCGGGCCGCGCGGGCCGGCGCCGGCCGGGGCACGCGGGGGCCGCGGCGGGCGGGCCGGGGCGTCGTTGCCTTCCGGCATCGGCGGCAGGTCGGCCTTGCGGATGCGCACCGGCTTGCGTGCCGGGGCCGGGGCCGCGCCGGCCTCGTCGGTCGCGGGGCTGGTGGCCACGGCTGCGCCCTCGCTGGTCGCCAGCGCCTCGGCTGCCGTGGCCAGCGCGCCGGTGTTGCCGGCCGCGCCGCCCGGCTGCGCATCGGCCGGCTCGTCGGCCTTGATTGCCTTGCTGTAGGGTGCCAGCAGCGGCACGAGCTGGCCGTAGACCTTCGGGTTGCCGGCCACCACCTCGCGCTGGTACATGAAGTCGGCGTCGCCGGTGAAGTTGCCGATCAGGCCGCCGGCCTCGGTGATGATCAGCGAGCCGGCGGCGATGTCCCAGGGGTTCAGGCCGGTCTCGAAGAAGCCGTC
>CALMIF010000163.1 GCA_937864045.1 uncultured Aquabacterium sp.
GCCGTGCAGGTGCACGATGCCGTAGCGGTGGCTGCCCAGCCACTTGAAGTCGCGCGCCAGCGCATGGCCGCTGCGCGGGTAGGTGAACAGCAGCGCGTCCGGAAACTGCCGCCGCAGCGCCGCCCGCTGGGCCGCCGTGGGCATGGCCGGCGTCGTGCGCGGCCGCAGCGCGCGGTAGACCAGGCTGGCCGCCGCGCCGCCCACCGGCGCCTGGCGCGGCAGGGCCGCCGGGTCCTGGCCCAGCGCCAGGGCCAGGGCCATCGCATGCGGGTCGCGCCCCTGCGTGCGCAGGTACAGGTCGGAGAACTGGCTGGCCAGGCGCGGGTTGAACTCGATCACCGTCAGCCGGTCGCTGGCGGCGTCGAAGAAGAATTCCATGTTGAAGAGGCCATGGTCGAAGCCCACCGCGGTCAGGAAGCGCTGCGCCACCGCCAGCGCGCGGGCCTGCACGTCGGCGCCCAGCCGGCTGGGCTGGTCCCAGCGCATGAAGGCCTGGGTGCCGGGGTACATCACTGCGTCGACCACGCCCAGCGCATGGGCCTGGCCGCGGTACACCCAGCCGTCGAGGTTGAACTGCGGCGCGTGCACCGGGGCTTCCAGCAGCAGGCGGTGGGCGCTGCCGGCCTCGGGCAGGCGCTGGCGGGCCACGCGCTCGAAGGGCTCGACCAGGTGGCGGATCACCCACAGCTCGCGCCGGCCGAAGCGGGTGTGGCGGTGCAGGTCGGCCTGGCTGTCGACCTGGCGCGCCAGCACCGAGAACGCGGCCTTGACCGGCTTGACGTAGGCAGGATAGGTCAGCCCGGCGGGCACCGGGCCGCCGTACTCGGCATCGAGCGGTGCGAACGGCAGGTTGGCCTCGGGGCAGACCGCTTCCAGCACCCGGCGCGCATGCAGCTTGTGCTGGCAGGCCAGGATGGCGGCCACCGGCGTGCCGGGCAGGCCGGCGGCCTCGGCCACCAGGGCGGCGGCCAGCGCGCCGAACTGCTCATGCTGCGACGACGCGCCGGCCCAGCCGCGCGCCTTGGCGCGCTTCGCCTGGGCGGCCGCGAAGCGCTGCAGGTCGAAGCCGATCAGCCGGGCCTTGCTGGGGAAGCTGAACAGGTCGAAGCCGGCCTCGTCGAAGTCGAAGTCCTTCGCCTGCCGGGCGGCGCCGAGGGCATCCCAGTCGTGGTTGAACAGCAGACCGATCCGGGGTTTGGCCATGTCAACCCGCGTCCCGTGCCAGCCGCAGCCCGCTGAACTGCCAGCGCGCGTCGGTGGGAAAGAAGTTGCGGTAGCTGGTGCGGATGTGACTGCACGGCGTGGCGCAGCTGCCGCCGCGCAGCACCATCTGGTTGACCATGAACTTGCCGTTGTACTCACCCACCGCGCCGGCCCAGGGCCGGAAGCCGGGATACGCGGTGTAGGGGCTGGCGGTCCATTCCCACACGTCGCCTAGCAGTTGCTGCAGCGTGTCGCCTGCGGCGTCGGCCGACGTGGGCATGGGCTGCAGGGCGTCCGATTCCAGGAAGTTGCCATGCGCCAGCGCGACTTCGGCCAGCGGATGCGCGGCGGCTTCCCATTCGGTCTCGGTGGGCAGGCGCGTCGGTGGCGCGTCGGGATGCTGGGCCGCGTACCAGCGGGCATAGGCATCGGCCTCGTACCAGCTGACATGGCTGACCGGCGCGTCGGTGCGCAGCGGCTGCAGGCCGTGCAGGCCGAACACCTGCCAGCGGCCGTCGCCCTCGCGCCAGTACGCCGGCGCCGTGATCTGCTGGCTGCGCACCCAGTCCCAGCCGGCCGCCATCCACCAGCGGGCGTCGGTGTAGCCGCCGTCGGCGATGAAGGCGGCCCAGTCGCCCTGGCTCACGGGCCGGCGCGCCAGCGCGTACGGCGCCAGCCAGACGGGGTGCCGCGGCCGCTCGTTGTCGAAGGCGAAGCCGGTGTCCGGGGCGCCGATCGTGACCAGGCCGCCGGGCTGGGCGACCCAGACGGGGCCGCCTTCCGTCGACGATGCCACCGCGGCCGGCGCGGGCCGGTACACCGGCGCCAGCGGGTTGCACGACAGCAGGTGCAGCAGGTCGGTGAGGATCAGCTCCTGGTGCTGCTGCTCGTGCTGCAGGCCCAGCGTCACCAGGTCGCTCACATCAGGCGGCAGGGGTCGGGCCAGCAGTTCGGCCATCTGCGCGTCCACCACCTGGCGCCAGCGGCGCACGGTGGCCAGGTCGGGCCGGGTGATCAGCCCGCGCCGCGCCCGCGGATGCTGGGCGCCGACGCCGTTGTAGTAGCTGTTGAACAGCACGCGGAAGGCGGCGTCGAAGGGCTGGAACGCGGGGCTGCGCGGCGCCAGCACGAAGGTCTCGAAGAACCAGGTGGTGTGGGCCAGGTGCCACTTCACCGGGCTGGCGTCGGGCATGGACTGCACCTGGCAGTCGGCCTCGCTCAGCGGCGCGGCCAGGGCCTCGGTGCGGGCGCGCACCGCGGCGTAGGCGGCGGCGAGGTCAGGTGGGTGCTGCATGCTCAGGTGGACGTGCGCGAGGCCAGCTGCATGCCCACCACGCCGGCGATGATCAAGCCGGTGCTGGCCAGCTTCAGCGCGGTGGCCGGCTCGTCGAAGAGCAGGCAGCCGATGACGGCAGTGAGCAGCGTGCCCACGCCCGACCACACGGCATAGGTCAGCCCCAGGCCCAGCACCCGCACCACCATCACGTTCAGCGAGAACGCGCCGGCGTAGAACACGAAGATCAGCACCGAGGGCAGCAGGCGGCTGAAGCCGTCGGACAGGCGCATGCAGGTGGTGCCGCCCACCTCCAGCACGATGGCGGCGGCCAGCACCCACCAGGCTTGGGACACGTTGAGCGACGGCAGGGTGGACAGCATGGCGGCAGGCGGTGTGGCGAAGGCAGGATCGAAGTTACACCGTTGCCAGGGATCAAGGGTCAACCCGGAGGACCTTGCTCAGCGCATGAGCCAGCGCCGGCTCAGGTGGCTGAGCGCGTCGACCAGCGCCACCAGCCCCAGCATGGCGCCCAGCACGGTGGCCGTCTTGCCCATGTGGAACAGGCCCATGTGGAAGGCCAGCAGCTGGCCCAGGCCGCCGGCGCCCACCACGCCCAGCACGGCGGCGGCGCGGATGTTGTTCTCCCAGCGGTACAGGGTGTAGCTCAGCAACTGCGGCAGCACCTGCGGCAGCGTGGCGTACACGAACACCCGCCCCTTGCCCACGCCCTGGGTGCGCAGCGCCGCGCCGGGGCCGGACGGCGCGTTCTCCACCGCTTCAGCAAACAGCCGGCCCAGCACGCCGGTGGTGTGCACCGCCAGCGCCAGCGTGCCGGCAAACGGCCCCAGGCCGGCGGCGATCAGCAGCAGGCCGGCCCACACCAGCTCGGGCACGGCGCGCAGCACGTTCAGCAGGGCGCGCGTGGGCCGGCGCGCCCAGGCGCGCTCGGCGCCGTGCAGGCGGCTGGCCGGCAGCGCCAGTGCCAGGCCGCCGATGGCGGCCAGCAAGGTGCCCAGCGCCGACATCGCCAGCGTCTCGCCCATGCCCAGGGCCACCTTGCGCAGGAACTCGGGGCTCAGGTCGGGCGGGAAGAACTCGCCGATGAATCGGCCCATGCTGCGCGCCGCGTCCAGCGAGAAGAACTGCGCCCACTGCAGGTCCAGCGACCAGAAGCTGGCGACGACCAGCATCAGCAGGGCCGCGCTCCATCCCCAGGCGCGGCCAGGCGCGTGCGGCAGGGCCGGCGTCATCCCAGGGCCCGCCGCAGGCTGGCGCTGGCCAGGTCGGCCAGCGCCACCAGGGCGACGAAGACGGCGAGCAGGGTCGCCACCTCGCCGCCGTTGAACATCTTCATCGCGCTGTCCATCTGCTGGCCCAGGCCGCCGGCGCCGACGAAGCCCAGCACCACCGAGCTGCGGATGGCGCATTCCCAGCGGTAGACGGTGTAGCTGGTCAGCTCGGCGCCGTTCTGCGGCAGCAGTCCGTAGAAGAAGGCCTGCAGCCGGCCGCTGCCATTGCGCAGCAGGGTCTGGCTGGCGTGCTGCTCGCCCGACTCCAGGATCTCGGCGTAGACCTTGCCGAGCATGCCGCCGTAGGTCAGGCCGATGGCCAGCACGCCGGCCGTCGGCCCCAGGCCGACCACGCGCACGAAGACCAGGGCCCACACCAGCTCGGGCACGCTGCGCAGCACCACCAGCGCCCAGCGCACCGCCTGCCGCACGCTGGCCGGCCCCGTCGCCATGCGGCCGGACAGGGCCGAGATCGACAGCGCCCGCACGCTCAGCAGCGTCAGCGGCACGGCCAGCAGCCAGGCCAGCGTCATGCCGGCGGTGGCGATGGCCACGGTGCGCCAGGCCTCGCGCGCCACCAGGGCCAGGAAGTCGGGTGCCACCGCCGGCGGCAGGAAGTCGGCCAGGAAGCGGCGCGTGACCTTCAGGCTGTCCGGGTCGACCAGCACCCAGGGCCTGAACTCGGTGGCCACCGCCAGCGGCCACAGCAGCACCGCGCCCAGGCTCAGCCAGGCGACGCGGCCCAGCCAGGCGGGGTCGCGCGTGGGCGCAGCGACGGCGGCCACGGCCTTCAGCGGCAATGCACCACCGCGGGCGCGGCGGGCGGCGGCGGCAGGTCGGGCGCCGGCACCGGGCCGGTCAGCTCGTCCTCGTGCTGGGCATAGAGCCGGCGCAGCCGCTCGGGCGTCACCTCGGCGGCGGGCAGGTCGAAGGCCAGGGCGCCACCGCGCAGGCCGACGATGCGCGGGAAGTGCGCCAGCGCCATGTCCACCTGGTGCAGGGTGGCGACCAGGGTGGCGCCGCGCTCGCCGGCGGCCTGCACCAGGGTGGCCATGGCCTGCGCGGCGCGGGTCGGGTCCAGTGCCGACAGCGGCTCGTCGACCAGCCACAGCGAGGCCGGCGCCAGCAGCAGCCGTGCCAGGCCCACACGCTGGCGCTCGCCGCCCGAGAGCCGGTCGACGCGCTCGAACAGCTTGTCGGCGAGGTCGAAGCGCGCCAGCGCGGCATGGGCGCCGGGCAGGTCGTCAGGATGGAACAGCGCCCGCAGGCTGGCCGCCAGGCTCAGCGCCGGCAACCGCCCGGCCAGCACCGACGTGACCACCCGCTGGCGCGGCGGCAGCGGCGGCACCTGTGGCGCCAGCACCAGGCGGCCCCGCAGGCGCTGCAGGTCGGCGCGTGGCAGGGCCCAGGGGCTGGCGCCGTCGAGCTGCAGCGTGCCGCCGGCTGGCGGCATCGCGCAGGCCATCACCTGCAGCAGGCTGGTCTTGCCGGCGCCCGAGGGGCCGATCACCGCCAACTGCTCGCCCGCAGCCACCTGCAGCTCGATGCCCTCCAGCGCCGGCGGCGCGCCGGGCCGGGCGGCGGGGTGGCGGGCGGCGATGCCGTCCAGCGCGAGCTTCACGACCGGGTCAGGTCAGAGCAATCCCGCGTTCTTCGCGGCGGCCTCGATGCCCTTGTAGTTGTCGACCTTGGTCGGCACGAACCTGGTGGCCCGCTGCAGGTCCAGAATCTCCTTGCCTTCCGGCGTGTCGCGGTTCAGCGCCAGGAAGGCCTGCGTCAGCTTCTCGCGCAGGGCGGCGGGCATGTCGGCATGCACGGTCCAGTTGTAGTCGTAGTAGGGCGGCGTGGTGTAGAAGGCGCGCACCTTGGTGGTGTCGACCTTCTTGTCGGCGACGAACTTGTCCCACACGCTGATGTTCAGCGCGCCGGCCTGCACCTTGCCCGAGGCCACGGCGGCGATGGTCGCGTCGTGCGCGCCGCTGAAGGCCACGCGCTTGAAGTCCTTGTCGGGGTTGATGCCGGCGGCCAGCAGGAAGCTGCGCGGCATCAGGTGGCCCGAGGTGCTGCTCTGCGAACCGAAGCTCACGTCCTTGCCCTTGAGATCCGCCAGGGCGTTGATGCCGGGTTCGGCGGTGATGAAGACCGACCTGAACTTCTCGTCCTCCTCGCGCTGCACCAGCGGGATCACCTTGCCGCCCGAGCGCGCATGCGCCTGCACGAAGGTGAAGCCGCCGAACCAGGCCAGGTCGATCTTCTTGCTGACCAGGGTCTCGACCGCCGCGGCGTAGTCGGTCACCGGCGTGAACTCGACCTTCATCGCCAGCTTCCCTTCCAGGTACTTCACCAGCGGCGCGGCCTTGCGCGCCAGCTCGGTGGGGGATTCGTCGGGAATGGCGGTGACGCGCAGCACCTGCTGGGCCTGCGCCAGCGCGCCGGTGGCGGCCAGGGCGCAGGCGAGCAGGGTCTTGAGTGCTTGTTGGCGGGTCAGGCTGAACATCGGAAGAACTCCAGGCAGGCGGATTGCCGCGCACGGCGGATGGACGGAGGAACGACTGGGGACGGTGGTGCTGCCATGTCGGCAGGCCGCCACTCTAGCCGGCCCCGGCTGCTAGAGTGGCCCACAGACGATGAACACCCCGCAATTCACCCAACTGCACCACCCCGATGCCGACGCCCTGGCCGCCGAAGCCGCCGCGGGCCTGCTGGCCCCGGCCGCGTCGGTGTCGCCGAAGTTCTTCTACGACGGCCTGGGCTCGCGCCTGTTCGACGTCATCACCGAGCTGGCCGAGTACTACCCCACCCGCACCGAGGCGGCCATCTTCGCGCAGCAGGGCGCGGCCATCGCCGCCGCCGCCCTGGCCGTCACCGGCCCGGCGCCGGTGCTGGTCGACCTGGGCGCGGGCAACTGCGCCAAGGGCGCGGCGCTGTTCGACCCGCTGGCGCCGCGCCGCTACGTGGCGGTCGACATCTCGGTGGACTACCTGCGCACCGCCCTGGCCGCGCTGCAGCGCGCCCACCCCGCGGTGCAGCTGGCCGGCGTGGGGCTGGATTTCTCCAGCCGCCTGGAGCTGCCGCCGGGCCTGGTCGATGGCCCGGCGCTGGTGTTCTACCCGGGGTCGAGCATCGGCAACTTCGATCCCGACATCGCCCTGCGCCTGCTGCGAGAGGCGCGTGCGCTGGCCGGCGGCGGCGCCTTGCTGATCGGCGTCGACCTCGTCAAGCCGGCGCACGTGCTGGAAGCCGCCTACGACGACGCGCTGGGCGTCACCGCCGCCTTCAACCTGAACCTGCTGCTGCACCTGAACCGCCTGCTGGGCAGCGACTTCGACCCGCGCGGCTGGCGCCATGTGGCGCTGTTCAACCGGCCTGCGTCGCGCATCGAGATGCACCTGGAAGCCCGTGCCGCCACCACCGTGCGCTGGCCCGGCGCCGAGCGCCGCTTTGCCGCCGGCGAGCGCATTCACACCGAGCATTCGCACAAGTGGACGCGCGAGACCTTCGATGCCCTGCTGCGCGATGCCGGCTTCACCCGCCAGCAGTGGTGGACCGACGCGCAGGGCTGGTTCGGCGTGGGCCTGGCCAGCGGCTGATCACAGGGCGCAGCTGCGAAAGCCCGCCGGCACGTCGTTGCGGTGGGAGGGGAAGAAGTTCCGGTAGCGCGGGTGCTTCATGCGCGGCTGGGTCAGGAACGAGCCACCGCGCAGCACCGGCCGGCCGTCGAACCAGGGCTGCGAGTAGTCGCGGTAGGGGTGGGCCGTGAAACCGGGGAAGGGCGCGAAGGTGCTGGCGGTCCATTCCCACGCGTCACCCCAGCGGAAAGCGGGGCCGCCGGTGACCGCGGCGCGCTCCCACTCGGCCTCTGCGGGCAGGCGGCGGCCGGCCCAGCGGCACCAGGCGGCGGCCTCGTGGGCCGTCAGGTGGCAGGCCGGCTCGGCCAGGTCCAGCGCCTGCCAGCGGCCGTGGCGCCATTGCTGCCAGGCGCCGTCGATCCGGCGCAGATGCAGCGGCGTGGTGGCCCCGGTCGCCAGCCGCCAGGCGTTGCCGGCGGCGGTCCACAGGCGGGCGTCGGCGTAACCGCCGGCCTCGGCGAAGGGCAGGAACTCGGCCCAGCGCACCGCCTGCGCGTCGATGCACGTGGCGGGCAGGTCGACGGCGTGCGCACCCTGCTCGTTGTCGAAGGCGAAGCCGGGGCCACGGCTGCCCAGCAGCCAGGCGCCGGCGACGAAGGACAGCGGCGCTGGTGGACCAGCCAGCCGCGGCGCCTGCCAGCGGGCATCGTCCACCGCGATGCCCAGGGCCTGGGCCATGTACAGGCCGGCCTCGTGGTGCATGTCCTCGTGGGCCAGGGCCAGGCGGAAGAAGTACAGCGCGGCGTCGTCGGCACCGGCGCTGGCCAGCAGCCGCAGCGTCTGCTGCAGCTGCGCGGCCAGGTCGGCCAGGGTCGCGTCCGCATCCGGCAGGGGCAGGGTCCAGCGGCTGGCATGCGGCACGGCGCTGCTGTCGTACAGCGCGTCGGCGCCGGGGCGCAGCGGCGCGGCGCGCGGTGCCAGCGGGTCGGCGCTGGCGCCGTCGGCGCGCTGCGGGTTGCGCGCCAGCCAGAATTCCTGGAACCAGCCGATGTGGCCCAGTTCCCACAGCGGCGGGTTCAGCGTGGGCCGCTGCGGCACCTGCAGCCCGGGCAGGGCGGCGCGCAGGCGGGCGACGTGCGCCAGCGTGTCCTGCCGGCTGGCCTGCAGTGCGGCGGCCAGCGTGGAGGCGTCGGCCGTGCGCCAGTCGTGGTCGTCGGGTCCGCCGGGGCCGCCACCGATGGCAGCGTGGGCAAGGCTGGCTAAGCTGGCTGGGTGCATCGTCGCAACATCGTCATCGTCACGCCCGCGCTGGCGGACGCCAACAACGGCAACTGGCAGACCGCGCGCCGCTGGCGGCAGATGCTGGGCCCAGCTTACCGCGTGCGCCTCACCGCGGTGTGGCCGGACAGCGGCGCGGCCGGCGCCGACCTGATGATCGCGCTGCATGCCAGCCGCTCGGCGCCATCGATCACCGCCTGGCGCACGGCCCATCCGCAGCGCCCGCTGCTGCTGGTGCTGACCGGCACCGACCTCTACCGCGACATCGCGGCCGATGCCGACGCGCAGCATTCGCTGGAACTGGCCGACCGCCTGGTGGTGCTGAACGATCTCGGCGCGCGCAGCCTGCCCGCGCACCTGCGGGCGAAGGCACGCGTGCTGCTGCAGAGCTGCCCGGCGCGGCAGGCCCTGCCGAAGCCGCGGCGCCACCTGCGCGCGCTGATGGTCGGCCACCTGCGTGCCGAGAAGGATCCGTTGACCTTCCTGCAGGCGGCGCAGCGGCTGGCGCACCGGCCCGACATCCGCCTCGACCACATCGGCCGCGCGCTCGACGCCCCGCTGGGCCTGCAGGCCGCCGCGCTGGCCGCGGCGCAGCCGAACTACCGCTGGCTGGGCGGCCTGCCGCATGGCGCGACGCGGCGGCGCATCCAGCAGGCCCACCTGCTGGTGCATCCCAGCCGGATGGAGGGTGGCGCGCATGTGGTGATCGAGGCCCTGCGCAGCGGCACGCCGGTGCTGGCCTCGCGCATCGACGGCAATGTCGGCCTGCTGGGTGCCGACTGGCCCGGCCTGTTCGCGCCCGGCGACGCTGCCGAACTGGCCGCGCTGCTGCAGCGCGCGCGCGACGATCCCGCTATGCTGCCGGCGCTGTCCGCCCGGGCTGCCGTGCTGGCTCCCCGCTTCGCACCCGCGGCCGAGTCGGCCACGCTGCATGCCCTGGTGGCCGACCTGCTGGCCGCCGACCCTTCCTCCGGAGACCACCCATGACCACCGCCTACACCCCGCCGGCCGGCGAGCCGCGCCTGACCTCGCTGTCGCATGGCGGCGGCTGCGGCTGCAAGATCGCGCCCGGCGTGCTCAGCGAGATCCTCAAGGGCACGGCGGCGATGCCGATCCCGCCCGAGCTGCTGGTGGGCATCGAGACCGCCGACGACGCCGCGGTCTACAAGCTCAACGACAGCCAGGCGCTGATCGCCACCACCGACTTCTTCATGCCCATCGTCGACGACCCGTTCGACTTCGGCCGCATCGCCGCCACCAA
>CALMIF010000164.1 GCA_937864045.1 uncultured Aquabacterium sp.
AGCCGGTCTTGACGATGTTGATGATCTGCTTGGTGTCGCCGTCGATCAGCGCCACCTCGCCGGTGTCGCGCAGCGTGGTGCTGAAGATGTTGTCGATGTTGTAGTTGTTCATCTTCTTCTTCGGCCGCTGGTCGACCGGCACCGTCACCTTCCAGGTGGCCTTCATGTCGGCCATGCTGAATTCGGGCGGCATCGGCGCGTCATGCTGGATGTAGCGCGCCATCAGGTCGACTTCCTGCTCGCTCATCTCGCCGCTGGTCTGCCAGTTCGGCATGCCCGCGGGCGAGCCGTAGGCGATGAAGACCTTCAGGTAGTCCGTGCCCTTGCCCAGGGTGATGTCGGGCGTCAGCGCCTTGCCGGTGGCGCCCTTGCGCAGCACGCCGTGGCAGCCGGCGCAGCGCTCGAAGTAGATCTTGCGCGCGACGTCGAACTCGGCCTGCGTCATCGGCGGCGCCTTGGGGTTGGTGCTCTGCACCATGGGCGTGCCGGCCAGGGCCGAGGGCGCGGCGTGGTACTGCACGTCGCCGGGGGCCACGTCCTTCTTGGCGGCGGTCTGTGCGCCGGCCAGCAGCGGCGCGGCGGCCACCATCAACACGGCGATCGGGGTCAGGTTCAAGCGCTTCATCACGGGCTCCTCGGGTTGCGATGGGGGAAGTTCTGGGTTTGGTGACGTGATGGTCGGCAGGCCGGCATGCGCCGTCCTTGAACTGGTTCAAGCCGCTGTGAAGCGCTTGTTGCGCGCTGCACAAAACACGATCTGGTTCAAGGCTGCGGCGGGCCGATTTGTCGATGCTCAAGGCCATCGAACAACTGATGCCGCCTGGAGATCCGCATGCGCCGCCGCCTTTCCTTCGTTCCCACCCTGCTGGCGGGCTGTGCCTTGCACGGCATGGCAGCGGCTGACGAACCACCGCTACCGCAGACCGTGGTCGTCTCCGCCACCCGCCACGCGATGGCCCTGGTCGACGCACCCGCGGCGATGAGCGTGGTGACGCCCGCGCAGATCGCCGAGCGCGGCGCCGACAACGTCTTCGAGGCGCTGCGCGGCGAGACCGGCCTGTCGCTGATCGGCCGCACCATCTCGGGCCGGCGCAACCTCAGCCTGCGCGGCATGGACGGCCGCCACACGCTGTTCCTGGTCGACGGCATGCGCATCGGCGGCACCGACGGCGTGGTCGGCCACAGCGACTTCCAGTACGACTGGGTGCCGGTGCAGGACATCGAGCGCATCGAGGTGCTGCGCGGCCCGATGTCGGTGCTGTACGGCGCCGAGGCGCTGGGCGGCGTGGTCAACGTGGTGACGCGCACGCCGGGTGAGCAGTGGCGCTTCGGCATGCTGGCCGAGGGTTCGTGGGCCAGCGGCGGCCAGGGCGGAGACGGCCACCGTGCGGCCTTGTCGGCCAGCGGACCGCTGGGCGAGCAGTTCCGCCTGGGAGTGACCGCCAGCGACAGCCGCCGCGACGAGATCACCAATGCCGCCGAGCCGCGGCTGGGCGACATCGAGGGCCACCACAAGCGTGACGGCGCGCTGCGCCTGGCCTGGCTGCCGGCCGCCGGCCACCAGGTCGACCTGCAGCACCGCGCAGGCGACGAAGACCGCTGGGCTGGAGTGCGCGAGCGCAGCGGCCAGAAGCGCTGGCATGTGTCGATGCACGACATCCAGCGTGAACACACGTCACTGGGCTGGAACGCCGACTGGGGCGGCGACTGGGCGACGCGCAGCCAGCTGCGCGCCTACGCCAGCCATGCCGAGGTGCGCAACACCCGCACCCTGGGCGTGGCGGCGCTGCGCCCGCAGACGCTGGACGACCGCGTGGTCGAAGGCCAGGCCTCGGTGGCACCGCGCACCGGCCAGCTCTACACCGCCGGCTTCGAATGGCGCGACGAGCAGCTCGACAACGTGGGCCTGCCGGGCGGCCATGGCGCGGTGCGGCACCAGTCCGCCTTCGGCCAGGCTGAATGGCAGGCGCTGAGCAGCCTGGCCCTGACCGCCGGCCTGCGCCATGACCACCATGGCCGCTTCGGCAGCCAGTGGAGCCCGCGCGCCTATGCCGTTTGGCGGCCGGCCGGTGACTGGGTGGTCAAGGGCGGCGTCGGTCGCGGCTTCAAGGCGCCCACGCTCAAGCAGATCTCGGCCGACTACCGCGAGGACGAGGGCCCGTACACCTACTTCGGCAATGCCGCGCTCAAGCCCGAGCGCAACACATCGACCGAGGTGGGCGTCGGCTGGCAGGGGCGAGAGGCCGGCTTCCAGGCCATGCTGTTCCACAACCAGGTGCGCAACCTGATCGTGCCGCGCTTCACCGGCACCGTGACCGGCCGCGGCCAGTACCAGTTCGACAACATCGACCGCGCCCGGCTGCAGGGGCTGGAGCTGGAAGCCCGCCAGCGCTGGACCACGGCGGGCGCCGGCACCTGGCACCTGGACGCCAACTACACCTGGCTCGATGCCACCGACACCAATGGCGCCCGCCTGGAAAAGCGCCCGCGCCACCTGCTGGCGGCGCAACTGGGCTGGCAGCAGGGCCCCTGGCAGGCCAGCCTGCGCGCCGAGCACCACGCCGGCCAGCTGATCGCCCCCGCCACCGTCGGCCAGCCGCTGCAGCCGCTGCCCGACCTGACCCGCCTGTCGGCCCAGGTGACGCGCCAGCTCAACAAGGCCCTCAGCCTGAGCCTGGGCGTCGACAACCTGGGCAACCTGCGCCTGGCCGACGAGTCCCCGCTGTTCACCTGGGCCGAGGCGCCGCGGACCTGGCGGGTGACCTTGCGGGGGGTGTTCTGATCAGATCGCCGGATCGAAGTCGGTTTGACCCGGCGCGGGGATCGGAGTCGGAGTCGGCGGCGATGGCGGTGGTGGCATCGCCACCGTCATCACCGCCACCACCTCGCGCGCGTCCCAGGCTTCCACCGACACTCGGCTGCCACGGCTCTGGTTGCCGCCCAGCGCCCAGAGCTGCTGGCCGTCCCAGGCGACGACAAAGGCGACGTGGCCGCTGGAGTCCTGGCTTTGCGGCTTGAACAGCACGATGTCGCCGAAGCGGGCGCTGGCCTTCCAGTCGACGTGCTTCTGGCCCCAACCTGGCCACTTCCTCACGCCGTCGTCCATGGGTGTCCAGTGTTCCGCCCGCAATGGGTCCTTGACCGGCTTGATCGCGGCCAGGGTCGGATCGCTCGCCGCCAGTGCCTTCAGCGGGTCGCCATCGCGCGCGGTGTCCGCTGCATGGGCCGTGCGGTAGTCGCTGTACTTCAACAGCACCCAGGCCACGAATGCGCCGCACCAGGGCGTGTGGTCGCCGTCGCCGTCGGCACCGGCCTGCGCGGTGTTCAGGTAGTCGAGGATGCGCGGGTTGCTGCCGGCGCGGCTGCGGGCGTCGTTCTCCACCTGGCCCAGTTCGCCGATCGCCCAGTCCATCCAGCAGGGCGGCTCGAAGGTGATGCGTTGACCGCTGGCGTCAGCCTTCAGGATGTCGGCCTCCAGCAGGTCATCCACCTCGTCCAGCAGTGCCGGCAGGGTGCGGGACCGGCTGAACACCGTGCAGTCCTGCGGCCGGATGGTGCTGCCCTGCTTCAGGCGCTGCTGGTGGTAACGGAACAGCACGGCCAGCGCCCGCAGGTCGGCGCCGAACAGGGTCTGGGTGGAGTCCACGCGGCCGGGCTGGCGCAGCACCTGCATCAGCGCCGTGGCCAATGCCGGCACGGCGGCCTGGCTGGTGCCGTGGGTCGGCCGCGGGCTGCCCGAGGTGCTGCCGCCCTGGCTGGCGGGCCGGCCGACGATGCGCAGGAATAGCACGGCGTCGAGTTCCTCGACCACCGGCGTCTGGCCGTTGGCCACGCACCAGGCGCGGATCGCGGCGCGGGTCTGGGTGTCCAGGCGGCCGGTCGGCTCGGCGGGCAGGCGCTGCTGCACCCGCAGCACGTCCACCGGCAGCAGGCCGTCCTCGAAGCGGTTGCGGCTGTCGCTGAACGGGGTCTGGCCGTCGCCGTCGGCAGCGTCGCCGCCCGTCGACCCGGCTGCGGCTGCACCGTCGCCAGCGGGTGCCGGCAACGGCTGGGTGCCGCGCCCACGCTGGGCGTCGGCCGCGGCGTCGCGCACCGCACCCGCCGAGCGCAGCCGTGCCACCTTGCCGATCAGGTCGAACCAGAACGGCGCGCCCAGCGCGATGAACAGGGCGCTGACCAGCCAGCCGGCGAACACCAACAGCCAGCCCGACCAGCCGCCCTTGGAATGCAGCTGCAGCGCCGGCAGGCCCAGGCGGGCATCACCAGCGAACGCGGCGGCATCGCAGGGCCAGCCGGGCGATGCCGCGGGCTGCACCACCACCGGCAACAGCTGCGCGCTGGCCGCGGCGCTGATCGTGGGCGCAACGGCGGCTGACGCCTTGCCCGCTGGCGCGGCAGCGGCCGCGGAAGCCGGAGCCGATGTCGGCTGTGCGCCGGCCGGCGCCGACTGCGGCGGCAGTTGCACGGTGATGCTGAGCAACTGCGGCTGCAGCGCGCTGGTGGCGGCAGGGCCGCGCTCCACGTGGCAGAACTGGGTGCGCGTGGCCTCGCCGTTCCAGAACAGCGGCAGGCGCAGGCCGGCCGCCAGTTCGCGCCGCAGGCAGGCGTCGAAGGCGGAGCGGCTCTCGGCACCGTCCTGGCAGTTCTGGAAGGCATCCGGGTCGGCCTGGTAGGCGCGCCGCAGCGAGGCCGCGGCGCCTTGCTGGCGTTCGGCCAGCGTCAGCAGCGCTGACTTCACCGATTCCAGCGCCGCCGCCGCCTCCTGCATCTGCGCCCGCGTGGCGGCCTTGCTGGTGTGCACGGTGGCCGAGCGCACCCAGGCCGAGATCTGCGCCACGCACCTGTAGCCAGCGCGGTAGGTCTTGCCCGCGTCGACCGCGCCTTCCAGTTGCGCCGCTTCCAGCCTGGCCTGCAGCAGCGGCAGCACGCGGCCCCAGATGTGGGCATTGCCCAGCATCGCGTGCACGGTGAGTTGGCCGTCCTGCTGCAGCGGCTTGTCCGTCGATTTGTCCTTCTGCTCGTCCGTCTGCTTGTCCTTCTGCTTGTCCCTCTGCTTGTCCTTCTGCCTGTCCTTCTCGACGTTCGGCGACGCGCCCACGCCCACGATGTCGCAGCTCTGCTTGATCGGCGCCAGATCGGTGGTGAAGCCGCCGATGGCCTCGTCGAGAAACGCGGCGTTGAGCTGGTGGATCGCATCGGTCATGCGGCTGGCGAGCTGCTGCATGGGCTGCGCCGCGGCGCTGGCCGGTGCCGGCTGGTCGCCCTGGCCGGCCGCGCCGCTGCGGCGCTGGCTGTCCACCCTCAGGGCCAGGTCGGCCAGGCCCAGCCGGACCGGCGCATCGGTGGCCAGGCTGTTGGCGATGTGCAGGCTGTCGACGTTCAAAGCCGCCACCAACAGCAGGGACAGCGCCAGCGTCCGCCAGTTCGCCATGCGCTGGAACCAACCTTCGGATCGATCACCGATGTCGCTGAACCAGCCCGCGATGGCCGCCTGGAAGCCGGACCAGCTCGCCTCGTTGCCGGCCAGCAGGGTCTGCAGGGCCTGCCAGATGCGCAGGTTGCCGACGCCGCTGGCGCTGACCTGGCTGTCGGTGCCGGCCGTGGCGCCCGGGCGGTCACTGCCGCCGGTGGCGGCCAGCAGCGTGGCTGGCGCCCGCGCGGTGAAGAAGGCCGACGGGCTAGCGTGCGCCAGCGCCGGCGCGGTGCCGCCGTTCAGCTCGGCCAGCAGGGCGCGGGCGAACACGTCCGGCGGAATGCTGCTGGGGCCGCTGTCGGGCAGCACGCTGTGCTTCTCGGCGTCGCTGCCGCGGTACAGCGCGAACACCAGCGGGTTCTGCAGCAGCTTCTTCTTCAGCGCCTCGTCGCCGCCCGTTGCCTCGGTCAGCAGGTCGTGCAGCACGTTGGTGCGGTAGCGCAGCAGATTGCCGAACCACAGCTCCTGCAGCTTCATCACCAGCACGGCCAGCACGGCGTAGATCAGCGCCAGGCCGAGCACCACTTCCAGAATCGTCGTGTCCATCGGGGCCTCGGTGGGTCAGGCGGTGGGCGGGCCGGGCGCCGCGGCGTCAGCGGATGCCCTTGAAGAACTCGTGCCGGCCGATCACGCAGCAGGGGGCGATGCCCTGCTCCCAGGCCGGGCGCCGGCGCAGGCTGCCGGCCAGGTAGTGGGTGGCGCCGCCGGTGCGGTCGACCAGGCTGCGTGCCAGCATCAGGCGGGCCACGTCCAGCGCCACCGGCCAGGCGGCATCGGGCTGGCGCTGCACCCGCTCCATGCGCGCCAGCAGCGGGCTGCCGTCGTTCCAGCAGCTGAACTGCTTGTGGTCCAGGCACACGGCCACCTCGTCGGTCTTGCCGCGCCAGCCCAGGTCGGTGCGGTTGCGGATCACGCTGGCCACCGCCTCCATGCCGATGCGGCCCTCGCCCGCGGCCTCGCCCCACACAGTCTGCGCGACGACGGTGCGGGCGTCGCGGGGACTGCGCGCTTGCGGCCCCAGCGCCGGTGGTGCCACGCGGTCGGCGGGGCGCTGCTGTGGCGGCAGCACCGCCGGGTCGTCACGCAGCCAGGGCAGCACGCCGAACCAGTCCAGCACCGGGGCGATCGGCGCCATCACCGCGTTCGGCTGGCCGGGCAGTGCATCGGGAATCGCGCCCAGGTGCATGCCCATCAGCCGCGACTCGGCGTCCCACAGTGCGGCGCCGCTGTCACCGGCCAGGGTGGTGCCCGACGCCAGGTAGCCGACCGCACCGGTCAGGAAATAGTCGGCCACGCCGGGCGTGATGACCGGCAGGTCGACCCAGCCCGACCAGTGGATCTTCAAGGCGCCGGCCAGCGGCGTGCTGCGCCGGCGCAGGCTGACCGGCGCGTCCAGCCGCGCCGCGCCGCCGATGCCGGCGGCCAGCAGCGCGCCCTGGCGGGCCAGTGTCACCGCGTCGCTGCGCCTGAGCTCCACCAGCGCGGCGTCGATGCCGGTGCGCAGCGCCTGGGTGCCCATCGCCGGCAGCCATTCGGCCAGCCGGCCGCTGAGCGGTGCGTCGTCCGCCGCACCGGACGCCGCCGGCAGCAGGACCTCGATCAGCTCGTCGACCCGGGTGCTGGCGTTGGGGGCCACCACATGGCCGCAGGTCAGCAGGTAGTGGCGGTCGATGGCCAGCATGTCGCGCACCAGCGCGGTGGCGGTGCCGTTCAGCCGTGGTGCTGCACTGCGCCGCAGGCCGGGTGCGGCGGTGGCGCCCGCCTGCGCCTGCAGCCGCGGCGCACGCACCACCTGCAGCGGCAGTTCGCCACCATCGGGCAGCCGCCAGTGCTGCGGCAGGGCGCGTGCTGGAATGCCGTCGGCCAGCGCGACCCGCAGGCGGTTGCCGGCCTGTCTGCCGTTGCCGGCGGCGCGGTTGCCCGGCAGATCCAGCGCCAGCGCGACGATGGCCGTGGCGTCGACCCAGTCTGGCAGCGCAGGGTGCGCCGCCGGTGAAGGCGGTTCACCTGCGTGGTGTTGCAATGCTTGGCGTCGCAGCGCCTGGGCCAGCCGGCGGAAGGCGGCTTCGGCGGCGGTGCTCGGGATGGGCGCCGTCATGGCTTGTCCAGGGCTGTGCCCGAAGCCGGGCTGTTGCTGGTGGCTGGCCGTGCGGCGCTGCTGGCAGCGGCCTTCTGCACCGCGGCGGCCACGCCGGCGGTGGCGGCCTGCAGCGCTGCCGCATCGGCGCCGCCAGCGGTGCAGCCAGACTGCTCCAGCATCGCGGCGGTGTCGGCGCGGCCGGCCAGATGGCGGGCCAGCCAGTCGCTCACATGCTGCGCCCGCTTGCGCAGGGACGGTGCCTGCACCTGCTGGAACTGGCGCAACTGCTGCTGCGAGTCGGCATCGAGGCCATCGGCGATATCGACCGGCAGCGCCGCATCCAGCGGGTCGGGGGGCGTTGGGTTGCTGGCCTGCTCGATGCTGGCCTGCAGGGTCAGCATGGCCCGGGTCAGGGTCTTGAAGCTGTCGGCCGCGCTGGCCGGGCTTTCCAGCGGCAGGGCCTTGTCGGCCAGCTGCTGCTGCAGCTGGGCATCGATCTGCGCTGCGCGGGCCTGCAGGGCCAGGGCCGGCGCGCCGGACTGCAGTCGGCGCAGCAGCGCCTGGCCCAGCGCCAGTTGCTCACGGGCATGCTTCAGGCGCGCCAGGGTCTGGGCCGCGACCTGTGGCCGCGTGTCGCTGCCCGTGACGGCGGCACGGCCGCCGCCGCCTTTGCTGCGCCACTTGTCGTAGACATTGCTGCTCTTGGCGGCCGCCGGCACGGCCGGCTTGCCCGGGTTCGGCCGTAGCGCCGCCAGCAGTTCGGCGCGTGCGTCCTCGTAGGCGTTGATGGCGATACCCAGCTGGACCAACGCGCCGCGCAGCGAGTAGGGCGACACCATCGGCGTGCCGGTCTGCTGTTCGATCTCTTTCTCCAGGTACAGATCAGGCCCGGCGGCGACGACGGCGCAGGCCAGCTGGCGCGATGCCGTCAGGTACAGTTTCTGCCGTTCCGGGATGCCCGCCTTGAGGAAGCCGTAGCTCGCCGAGGCCAGCACCGCCGGCAGCAGCAGCTTGGCGTTGGGCGCGCCCCGCAGCTTCTCGTGGACCGCCGCCGCGCCCAGCGGCCACAGCAGGGCGTTGTAGTTGGCCTCGGTATTGATGACATCGGCCCCGTGGCGCAGATAGGCGCGGCGGCGCAGGTCGACCTCGCACATGGCCAGATCCAGGCCGCCAACGTAGATTCCGGCGTCGGTGCACCCCGCATCGGTCCCAGTGCCGGCCGTGCCGCTGGCCTGGGCCGTTTGCTGGGTGGCTGGGCGTTGCGGCCAGAGGCGGGTCGTCAAGGCTGTTTCTGGCACCGGGTTCAGCACACCGCAGCCGGCCAGCAGGGCCGCACCGACGGTGGCGGCGATGGCAGGTCGGCGCCGAGGCAGGCGCCGCACCGGTGTTGGCGAACTGGACATGCTGGGCTCCGCGCGCTGCAGGGCGACGCGCCTGCAGCCCAGCATAATTTGCCGGGTGAGCGTGTCGCATCCTGGAAATGTGGGATGCCCTGGCGATGTGCCGACGGGCGTCGGCCCGCTGCCGCCGGCCGCAGCTCAGTCGAACAACCCCTTGTGCTGCGCCCGCAGCAGGTTCTTCTGCACCTTGCCCATGGCGTTGCGCGGCAGGTCGGCCACGACGAACAGGTGCTTGGGCACCTTGAAGTTGGCGATGCTGGCCTTGAGCCTGGCGATCATCGCCGCGCCGTCCAGCGTGGCGCCCGGGTGGGCCACGACCACGGCCACGACGCCTTCGCCGAAGTCGGGGTGCGGCACGCCGATCACCGCCGATTCGGCGACGCCGGGCATGTCGTTGATGAAGCCCTCGATCTCGGCCGGGTAGATGTTGTAGCCGCCGCTGATGATCAGGTCCTTGCTGCGGCCGACGATGGTCACGTAGCCGTCGGACTCCACCTTGCCCACGTCGCCGGTCTTGAACCAGCCGTCGGCGGTGAACTCCTCGGCGGTCTTCTCGGGCATGCGCCAGTAGCCGCTGAAGACGTTCGGGCCTTTCACCTGGATGTGGCCGATGTCGCCCGCCGCGCAAGGCTTGCCGTCGTCGTCCATCACCCGCAGGCCCACGCCGGGCAGGGCCGGGCCGACGGTGCCGCGGCGGCGTGCACCGTCCTGCGGCTTGCAGGGGTTGCTGGTCAGCATCACCGTCTCGCTCATGCCGTAGCGCTCCAGCAGCACATGGCCGGTGCGCTCGGTCCAGCTGTCGAAGGTCTCGACCAGCAGCGGCGCCGAGCCGCTGATGAACAAACGCATGTTCTTCACCGCCGCGCGGGTCAGCGAGGGTTCGGCCAGCATGCGCACATAGAGCGTGGGCACGCCCATCATCACCGTGGCCCCGGCCATGCGGGCGATGGCGGCCTTGGGGTCGAACTTGCCGAACCACACCATCGGGCTGCCGTTGAGCAGGGCGCCGTGCACCGCGACGAACAGGCCGTGCACGTGGAAGATGGGCAGTGCGTGAATCAGCACGTCGCCGGGCTGCCAGTCCCAGTACGACTTCAGTGTGGTGGCATTGCTCAGCAGGTTGCCGTGGCTGAGCATCGCGCCCTTGCTGCGCCCGGTGGTGCCGCTGGTGTAGAGGATGGCGGCCAGGTCATCCGCGCCGCGCACCGCGGGCGTGTGCGTGTCGGACTGCGCTGCGGCGCGCTCCAGCAGGCTGCCGTCACGCGCCTCGCCCAACGTGAACACATGGCCGGTGCCGGCACTGAAGGCGATGCGGCTGACCCAGGCGAAGTTCTTCGGCGAGCACACCACCACCGCCGGCTCGGCATTGCCGATGAAGTAGGCGATCTCGGCTTCCTGGTAGGCCGTGTTCAGCGGCAGGAAGACATGGCCGGCGCGCAGCACCGCCAGATACAGCATCAGTGCCTCGACGCTCTTCTCGGTCTGCACCGCCACCCGGCTGCCGGCGGGCAGTTGCAGCCTGTCGAGCAGGTTGGCCAGCATCGCGGTGCCGCGGTCGATGTCGGACCACGTGTACTTCGCACCCGCCTGCGGGCCGTCGGCCACGTCGACGGCGGTGGTTGACAGGTCGGCGGGGAAGGCAGCGCGCAGGGCGCTGAAGAGGTTGGCGTTCACGGTCATCTTGTCAGTCCAGCTTTGCTCCGGAGCCCTTCACAACTTCGGCCCAGCGCTTGATCTCGCCGTTGACGAAGCGGCCGAAGTCCGGGCCCCACAGGTTGGGCGGATTGGCGCCCAGGCCGGCCCAGGCGGCCTTCAGCTCGTCGCTGCCCAGCGCCCGTTTCATCTCGGCGGTCATCGCGTCGATGGCGGCCTGCGGCGTGCCCTTGGGCGCCCACAGGCCGTACCAGGTGGCCACCTGGTAGGTGGGCACGCCACCTTCCACGCTGGTGGGCAGGTCGGGGAAGCCCGGCGCCCGCGTGGTCGACGCCACGGCCAGCGCCTTGATGCGGCCGTTCTTGATGTGCGTGGCCGACGAGCCCAGGCCGTCGAACATCATGTCCACCTGGCCGGCGATCAGGTCCTGCAGCGCCGGGCCCGCGCCGCGGTACGGGATGTGGGTGATGAACGTCTTCGTCTGCAGTTTGAACAGCTCGCCGGCCAGGTGGTGGCTGGTGCCGTTGCCGGCCGAGCCGTAGTTCAGCTTGGCCGGGTTCTTGCGCAGGTAGGCCAGCAGGCCGGGCAGGTCGGTGGCCGGCACCCGCTGCGGGTTCACGACGATGACCTGCGGCACGCTGCTGATCAGACCCACCGGGATGAAGTCGCTCTCGATGTTGTAGTCCAGCTTCGGGTACATCGACGGCGCGATGGCGTGGTGCACCGCGCCCATGAAGAAGGTGTAGCCGTCGGGTGCGGCGCGGGCCGCCAGCCCGGCGCCCAGGGTGCCGCCCGCGCCGCCCTTGTTGTCGATGACGAACTGCTTGCCGGCGTTCTTGGTCATCGCCGCGAACAGCGGGCGGGCGAAGGCGTCGGTGCCACCGCCGGCCGGGAAGGGCACGACGATCGTGACCGGCTTGGTGGGCCACGTCTGCGTTTGGGCCAGGGCCTGCGTCCACGGGGCGGCCACGGCCAGGGCGGCTGCGCCAAGCAAGGCGCGGCGCGTGGTGGGTGTGCGCATCGAAATGTCTCCAGTCTGTTTTGACGGGCGCTGAAGCCCGCTGTTGCCGGCAATGGTGCAGTCAGAGCAAGGCCGACAGGGCGCGGGAATGTACTACGCGGCCCTGCACGAAACGGTCGTGGCAATGCTCGATGCGGCCCAGGTCGTAGAGGTCGTTGATCATCAGGCCGGCGCTCTGCTTCAGGCCCTTGGGCGCCAGGTTGGCCTGGGCGTTCAGCCGCTCCAGCCGGGCGCCGTTGTCCAGGTGGAAGCGCGCCACCGGGTCGCCGCCGGGCTGCGGGCTGCGGTTCACCAGGTACAGCGCGGCCAGGCGCCACAGCGCATGGTGGGCATCGGCCGGCAGCGCGGCCAGG
>CALMIF010000165.1 GCA_937864045.1 uncultured Aquabacterium sp.
GGCCGGCGCCCTGCACCGCCTGCATCTGCACGAACTGGCCGTTGAGCTTCTCGACGGTCATGTTCAGCTTCTCGACACCGCTGACGGTGCTGATCTGCGCCATCTGCGAGGTCATCTGCGCGTTGTCCACCGGGTTCATCGGGTCCTGGTTCTGCAACTGCGTGACCAGCAGCTTCAGGAAGCGCTCGCTGGCCTCCTTGGCGGTGGTGGCGCCGGCGGCCACCGCGCTGGCGGCCGTGCTGGCGCTGGTGGTCCCCTGCAACTGGTTGAGGAACGCGTTGCCGCTGGCGGACGAGACGGTGGTCATGCTTGACTCCTGAAGTGCCGCAAGTGCATCACGACTGGCCCATCTGCAAGGTCTTCAACAGCAGGCCCTTTGCCGTGTTCATCACTTCCACGTTGTTCTGGTACGAGCGCGAGGCCGAGATCATGTCGACCATCTCCTCGATCGGATTGACGTTGCTGTAGGTGACATAACCCGCCGCGTCGGCGGCCGGGTGCTTGGGGTCGTGCACCTTGCGGCCCTCGTTCTGGCTCTCGATCACCTGGCTGACCTGCACGCCCGCCGAGGTGGCCTCGCCCATCAGCAGCGACTGGAACACCACGTGCCGCGCCTTGTAGGCCTGGCCATCGGGCCCGGCCACGGTGTCGGCATTGGCCACGTTGCTGGCGACGATGTTCAGCCGCTGGGTCTGCGCACTGGCTGCGCTCCCCGAGACGTCAAAGATCTTGAACATGCTCATTGGAGCCCCTCGTCTGGCGCGTACGCCAGCCGGCCCTGCTGGCCGCGCTGGTCCTGGCGGCCCAGCCCTTCGCCAGGCACGGGCAGTCCACTGGACTGCCCATGTCCGGGCTCAGCCCCCGAGGGGATGGCGGGCCGGCTTGGGGCGGCCCGGCGCTCGGCCCGCCCCGCTTCGACAACCATGGCGTCAGTCGTCATTGGTTGTGGGATTTCATGGCGTCGAGCATGGAGCGCACGCTGCCGTTGATGAAGCGCAGCGTGGCCTCGTACTTCACCGTGTTGTCGGTGAAGCTGGCGCGCTCGCGGTCCATGTCGACGGTGTTGCGGTCCACCGCATCCTGGCTGTGGCGGGCATACAGCAGGCCGGGGTCTTCGCGGAAGTCGACCGCCGCCGGATCGTGGCTGCCCTGCGTGGTGGCCAGCGCCAGCGGCCGGGCATCGGCCGCCAGCGAACCGGTGGCCTGGCGCAGCGCGTTCGCGAAGTCCATCTCCCGGGCCTGGTAGCCGGGCGTGTCCGCGTTGGCGATGTTGCTGGCGATCAGGCGCTGGCGCTCGGCCCGCAGCACCAGGGCCTGGGATTGGAAGTCGAGCGCTTGGGTCAGTCGGTTCTGCATGCACGGCCCCACGTGGTGACTGGCGGCGGCCATCGGCGCGGGCCAGGGGTGGCGATGCGGCCGATTGTCGGCAGCCCCCCCGCCGACATGACATGGAACAAGGGGCGCAACACCGGGCATTTCCAGCCAGCGGGCTGGCCCCGGCATGGGCAACATGTGGTCCGTGGTCAACTGCCCCGCAATCCATCCCCTGCCCCGGCCGCGCCGGTCCCTGCCGCCGGCTGTGCTGGCTGCATGCGCCATGCTGGCCTGGGCCGCCCCGCTGCACGCGCAGCCGGCCGCACCGCTGACGGCCCAGGCGAGCGACACCCCGCTCACCGAGGCCTTGCGCGCCGAGGTGCAGCGCATGGCCCACGACGCGGCCCTGGTGGTCTGGGGTGAGCGGGCGCAGGTGCCACGTGTGGAGGTGGTGGTCGGCGCCCTGCCCGGGCACCTGAAGCTGGCGCCCTGCGCCCAGGTGCAGCCCTACCTGCCCTCCGGCACGCGCCCGCTGGGCCGCAGCCGCATCGGCCTGCGCTGCCTGCAGGGCACCACGCACTGGAATGTCAGCCTGCCGGTCACCGTGCGGCTGTGGGCGCCGTCCCTGGTGGCCTCGGGCGCCCTGCCCACCGGCACGGTGCTGGAGGCACGCCACCTGGCCACCGCCGAGGTCGACCTGGCCGAGCGCGCCGATCCGGCCATCGGCCAGGCCGCCGCCGCCATCGGCCGCACGCTGCAGCGCAGCCTGGCCGCGGGCGATGCGGTCCGCAGCGCCGACCTGAAGACACGCCAGCTGTTCGCCACCGGCGACACGGTGCGCATCGTCGCCGTCGGCCCGGGCTATGCCGTCAGCAGCGAAGGCCAGGCCATGGGCCCCGGCCTGGAAGGCCAGAATGCCCGCGTGCGCACCGACAGCGGGCGCATCGTCACCGGCGTCGCCACCGGCGAGCGCCGGGTGGAGCTGCCGCTGTGAGCCCGTCATCCGGCTGGCCGATCCCCCCTGTTCGAAGGGGATGGCGAAATTTCGATCCGCAGGCCCTAAAGTCCGCAAACGCTGCGCCGATACCCCGAACATGTCTCAGGGTCGGGTACTCAGGCCCACTCTGCTGGAGTCCATCATGAAGATCGGTCATCTCGAAAACAAGGCGGCGACGCCGGCCCTCAACGAACGCAAGCCGGGTGCGGCGGCCACGCCAGGCGCCACCTCGGGCGGCGGCGTGGAGGCCAGCGCGAAGGTCGCGCTGTCGCCCACGGTGTCGCAACTGGCGGCGGGCGGCACCGAAGGCGTGTTCGACGCCGAGAAGGTGCAGCGCATCTCCGACGCCATCCGCGACGGCAAGTTCACCGTCAACGCCGACGCCATCGCCGACAAGCTCATCGCCAACGCCCAGGAATTGCTGGGCGCCGTGGGCAAGCGCTGAGCGCGGCCGCGCCGTGGCGTCTGCGCAGCCTTCCGTGCACGCGATGGCAGTCGACCTGCCACTGGAGCCCGAGCCCGGGCTGCCGGACCCGCACGCCCACCTGGAGCCGCTGGTGGCCCACGTCGAGCAGCGCCTGGGCGCGCTGACCGAGTCGCTGCGCGAACGCGACGTGCAGGCCATCGAGCTGCAGGCGCAGGAACTGCACCGGGCGCTGGCCCGGGCGGTCGAATCCTTCATGCAGGCCGCGCGCAACGGCGGCGTGCCCGAGGCCATGCGCCTGCGCCTGGCCCGCGCCAGCGCGCAGCTGGCCCGCCAGCGCGAGGCGCTGTCGCGCGCCACGGCCGCACTGGACCGCGCCATCGACGTGCTGATGCCGGGCGCCGCGCCCGCCGGCCGCGTCTACACCGCCAGCGGCCTGGCCGCACCGCTGCGCAGCAGCGGCAGCCTGAACGCCTGAGGCCGCCCGGCCCAGCCGGGTGTCAGTGCACCCCGCCCGGCGTGGGCGGCGCTTCCCGGCCGGCCGTGAACAGGCTGCCCACGTCCACCGGGTCGAAGCGGTAGACCGCACCGCAGAAATCACAGCCCACCTCGGCCTCGCCACGCTCGGCGACCAGGCCCTGCACCTCGTCCGCACCCAGCCCGCGCAGCATGCCGGCCACCCGCTCGCGTGAGCAGCGGCAGGCAAAGCGCGGCGCCTGGGGTTCGAACACCCGCAGCGTCTCCTCCCAGAACAACCGGTGCAGCAGCTGCGCCGGCGGCAGCGCCAGCAGTTCCTCCGGCGTCAGCGTGCCGGCCAGC
The DNA here is from genome assembly GCA_937864045.1 of uncultured Aquabacterium sp. Classification (GTDB taxonomy): domain Bacteria; phylum Pseudomonadota; class Gammaproteobacteria; order Burkholderiales; family Burkholderiaceae_C; genus Pseudaquabacterium. The sequence goes on from CALMIF010000165.1 coordinate 3,555, forward strand.
AGGGCGATGCGGTTGTAGTCCTCGCTGCGGCCGATCTGGTCCTCGTCGGCCGAGACGATCACCTCGCCGGCCAGGTTGGCGCTGCCGGCCATCGGCAGGCGCTGGATCAGCAGGCCGGCGGCCACCTCGTCATTGGCCGCCAGCACCAGGCGGGTGTCGAGC
>CALMIF010000166.1 GCA_937864045.1 uncultured Aquabacterium sp.
GTGCAGGGCGGCCTGCCGATGACCTGCGTGCTGACCTGCATGATCTTCGCCGCGGTCTCGGGCAGCAGCGTGGCCACCACCTTCGCCATCGGCGCCATCCTGATCCCGGCGCTGATCAAGCATGGCTACCCGACCGCGTACGCGGCCGCGCTGCAGGCCACGTCGGCCGAACTGGGCGTGATCATCCCGCCGTCGATCCCGATGATCCTGTTCGGCGTGTCGGCCGAGGTGTCGATCGGCGAGCTCTTCATCGCCGGCTTCGGCCCGGGCCTGCTGATCGGCGGCGCGCTGATGCTGTTCGTGCACCTGTACTGCCGCCACAAGGGCTGGGGCCTGCAGGACGGCGACGGCCGCCTGTCGGTGGGCACGGCCACGGTGAAGGCCAGCTTCGCGCTGCTGATGCCGGTGATCATCCTGGGCGGCATCTACGGCGGCATCTTCACGCCCACCGAGGCGTCGGTGGTGGCGGTGTTCTACGCCTTGATCGTCGGCCTGTTCATCCACCGCGAGCTGGGCTGGGCCGACCTGGTGCCGGTGTTCAAGAAGAGCGTGATCAGCAGCGCGGTGATCATGTTCATCATCGCCAACGCCGGGCTGTTCGCCTTCCTGATCACCCGGGCCGGCATTCCCGATGCCATCGGCAGCTGGCTGGCCGAGGTGCTGAAGAGCCCGGCCTGGTTCCTGCTGGGCGTCAACGCCGCGCTGTTCGTCATCGGCATGTTCATCGAGACCAGCGCGGCCATCATCGTGCTGGCGCCGATCCTGGTGCCGGTGGCGCGCCACTTCGGCATCGACCCGGTGCACTTCGGCACCATCATGGTGGTGAACCTGGCGCTGGGCATGATCACGCCGCCCTTCGGCGTCAACCTGTTTGCCGCCTGCACCGTGGCCAAGATCAGCCTGGACAAGATCATCAAGCACCTGCTGCCCTTCGTGCTGGTGATCCTGGGATGCCTGATGCTGATCACCTACATCCCGTCGATCAGCCTGGCACTGCGCGACCTGGTGTACGCACCGGCCGCGGTGGCGCCGGCACCGGCGGCCGCGCCGAAAATCGGCCCGCAGTCGTCAAGAGGCGCTCACTCGACCAGCCCGTACAGCCGCTCCGGCGGCACGCGCAGCAGCATCTTGTTCTCGGCCACCAGGCCCTTGATCGCGTGCGCCGGCTCGGCGGTGTTGCGCCGCACCGTGCGCACGACCGGGATGCCGTTCTTGTCGGTCACCGCCGCGGCCACCGGCGTGTGGGCGGTGGCGCCGCGGCGGATCACCACCGCCGTCTCGCCCGAGGCCAGCTGCACGAAGTTGCCCGGCGGGTAGATGCCGTACTCCTTGATGATGGCCGCGGCCAGCACACCGGCCTGCGGGTGGGTCTTGGCCTCGGCATAGAGCTGCCGCGCTGCGTCCTGGATCGGCATCGCCGGGCGCTCGGTGCGCGGGCTGATCTTGGCCATGAAGACGTCGGCCATGCGCAGCAGCAGGGCCATCTCGCCGATGTCGCTGCTGCGGCTGGGGTAGCCGCCGCCGCCGGGCTGCTCGTGGTGCTGCAGCACCGCCTGCAGCCACTCGGCATCGTCGACGCCGGCGGCCTGCAGTGCGTCGTGCGCCGCCTGCGGATGGGCGCGGATCTGCGCCCGCTGGGTGTCGTTGAGCCGGCCCATGGTCGCGAAGCGGCCCTGCACCTCGACGATGCTCAGGTTCATCGTCAGCGCCGCCTTCACCAGCCGGCGCACCCGCTCGTCGGGCCAGCCGGCACGCCGCGCCGCCAGCTGGCAGACCAGGGCGCAGTGCAGCGCATGGGCCAGGCCGTACAGGCTCAGCCGGTTCGGGTCCTGGCGCATCGACAGGTAGATGCCGATGTCCGGATCGCGGTCGGTCAGCTGCATCAGCTGGCCGGCAAAGCTGTCGCAGCGGGCCGGGAAGCCGGCCACAGGCACACCGGCCAGCAGCAGGTCCAGCCGGGCGGTGGTCTGCTTCCACAGGTCGAACAGGGTCAGGCGCCGGTTGGCGGTCCCGCCGGCGGCCGTCTCGCCGCTGTCGTCGTCGTGGTCGGCATACAGGCCACGCTCGCGCAAGATCTCCAGCTGGCCCTCGGTGGCCACCACCCGGCCCTTGGCCAGCAGCAACTTGCCCTGCTCGTCGCGCACGCCGAACGGCAGCGGCTGCCCCAGCTGGATCTGGTCGACCACCATGCGGATCAGCTCGATTGCCACGCTCGCTCCCCAGGCTGCCCGCCGGCACGCGCCGGCGACTGCATGCCCTGCGCGACTCTAGCGCGGGTGTTCAGCGTCAGATCGCCAGAACAGCACTGGCCAAGAGGGCATTGATCGGCACCACCGCGCTGGCATGCGGCACGGCGTCGCTGCTCCAGACATGGCGCACGCCCGCCGCGCGCAGCTGCGCCAGCGCATCGCCGACGAACAGGGCGTGCGTCACCGCCACGTCGACACTGGCCGCGCCGGCAGCCTGCACCGCGGTGGCGGCCTCGACCAGGGTGCGGCCGGTGCTGGCCACATCGTCCAGCAGCACCACGGCACGGCCGGCCAGCGGCACATCCGGCAGCGCCACGCGCACGTCGCGGTCGCCGAAGCGCTGCTTGGTGCACACCGCGTGGTCCAGGCCGTGGGCGGTGCCGGCCGCGGCCACCCACTGCAGCGCCTCCTCGTCCGGGCCCAGCAGCAGCGCGCCAGGCACCTGCTGCGCCACCCAGGCGCCCAGCAGCGGCGCGGCGCTCAGCGCCAGGCTGCGGCAGCCGGGCATCACCTCGTCCAGCGAGGCGATGCGGTGCAGGTGCGGGTCGACGGTGATCAGCCCGTCCACCTGGCTGGCCAGCAGCGCGGCCACGTGGCGCTGGCTGACCGCCTCGCCCGGGGTGAAGGCCATGTCCTGGCGCATGTAGGCCAGGTAGGGCGCCACCAGCAGGATGCGCCGCGCACCCAGCGCACGTGCCGCCGGCAGCGCGATCAGCAGCTCGACCAGCTTGTGGTTGGGCTGCTGCAGGCCGCGGTAGACCAGCAGGTCGGCCGGCAGCACCGGTGGCAGGCGCAGCCGGCTCTCGCCGTCGGGAAACCGGTGCCGCCCGACCAGGGCGCAGGGCACGCCCAGCGCCTGCGCCAGTGCGGCAGCGGGGCCCTGTTCGTCGTCGAAGGCCAACACCAGAGCTGGATTCATGCCGCGGACCTTTCCGTCGCCGGTGCTGCGACCGGGCGCAGCGGATGGGATGCGGCCGCACTGTAGGCCGGATTCCGGCCCCGGCCGATCAGGTGTCGCCCTCCAGGGCCTGCGCCAGGTCGGCGACCAGGGCGCCCAGCGCGCCGGCCACAGACTGTTGCGCGGGCTGCAGCGCGGCCCGGTCGGCACCGTCATGCGCCGCATGCTCCAGGTGCAGCAACTGCTGCTGCAGCGCTGCCGCCCCCACCACCGCACAGGCACCGCGCAGCGAATGGCAGGCCGGGCGCAGCGCCGCCGGCGTGGCGGCCGCGGGCAATGCCGCGTCGTGGCCAGCACCACGCCCAGCAGGGCCGGCAGCGCCGCCGCCCCCACCACCCGGGCAAAGCGCCAGCTCGGCGCATCGACCTCGGCCAGGTCCTGCTTGGCCACCAGCAGCCAGTCGCTGCCCTGCACCGGCCGCACCGTGGCCAGCACCGGATCGCCGGTGGCCGCCAGCGGCACCACCACGTCCAGGCGCAGCATCTGCTCGGTGCCGTTGCGGCGGTCGATGCTGGTGATCGCCGGCATGCCGGTGCCCACCGCCGCCCGCACCGCCTGCATCAGCGCGGGAGCGGCCTGTCGTTCTGCGGCCTGCTCGTGTGCCAGGACGCGGCCGTCGGCGGCCATCAGCAGCACGCCGTCGCCGTCGTTGGCACGGCGGAACTCGACCATGCGGGCCAGCGGGCGCTCGCCGGCCGCCTGGTCACCGTCGTCGGTCCAGGCGCGGAACTGGTCGGCCAGCCGTTGGCTGGTCCGCAGGAAGCGCGCCTGGGCCTGCCATTGCGCCAGCCAGGCTTCGAGCTGGGTCGCCCGCAGCTCGGCCAGGCTGTCGAGCCGGGCGCGGGCCTGGTCACGCTGGTGCAGGTGCTCCTGGCGCAGGGTCCAGCCGGCCACCAGCAGGCCCAGCAGCAGCAGCAGCAGGGCCAGCACCGGCCACCAGGATGCCCTTGCCGGGTGCGGGCCGGACTGCACCCGGGCCGGCGTCACCGGCCGGCGGCCGGTCTGCGGCGGCCAGGCCGCGGGTGCCTTCGATCACGGCCGGTTCTCCAGGCCGCCTGCCAGCGCCTCGGCCATGCCCTGGTGCAGGTGCTCGGCCAGCGCGCGCCGGTCGGCATGGGCCGTGGCCTGCGGCGCCAGCAGCTGCACATGGGCCACCAGGCCCTGCGCGCCGGCCACGCGCCACAGGCTCTGCAGCAGGGTGGTCTCGCCGACGAACTCCACCGCCGGGCTGAAGCGCTGGCGGCCGTCGGCAAAGCGCAGCACCGCCGGCTGCACCGGCGTGGCGGTGGCGATGGCCGCCTGCAGCAGGTTGGCGTGGAAGGGCAGCAGCTCGGGCCCGGGGCCGGTCGTGCCCTCGGGGAACACGCCCACCGTCTGGCCGTCGCGCAGCGCCTCGGCCATCGCATGCACCACGCGCAGCGCATCGCGCTTGCGGTCGCGCTCGATGAACAGCGTGCCGGCACCGGCCACCAGCCAGCCCAGCAGCGGCCAGCGTCGCACGTCGGCCTTGCTGACGAAGCGCGCCTGCGGCACCGCCGCATGCAGGGCCGCGATGTCCAGCCACGAGACATGGTTGGCCACCAGCAGCGTGGCCCCGGGCCGGGCCGTGCCCTGCACCCGCAGGCCCACGCCGATGGCGCGCAGCAGGCCGGCCGACCACCACTGGATGCGCGCCTGGCGCCCGGCCGCGTCCAGCGACGGGAAGCGCAGCGCCATCACCGCCATGCCATGCGCCACATGCACCAGCACCCGCGCCAGCCGCCACAGCACGCGCGGCAGCGCAGACAGTCCCGGGCCGGCGGCCGAGGGCAGCGCCGGCATCAGCCGGTGCGGGCCTCAAGCGATTCATGGGCGACCGTGCCCGCCACCAGCGTGGCGCGCACCCGGCCCGGCAGCGCCGTGCCGGTGGCCTCGAAGGCGAACGGCGTGTGCTTGCCCTGGCTGAGCAGCCGGCCAGGCTCGACCGTCCAGGTGGCCTCGGGGTCGAAGACCACCACGTCGGCCACGCCGCCGGGCAGCAGCTGGCCGGCCGACGACGCCAGCGAGCCCAGCGATTCGCCCAGCACCCGCACCGGGCAGCTGGTCACCCGCGCCAGCGTGGTGGCCAGCGGCAGGCCGCTGTCGGCGCCCCACTTCAGCGCCAGGCTCAGCAGCAGCTCCAGCCCGGTCGCGCCGGGCTCGGCCTCGCCGAAGGGCAGGGCCTTCATGTCGCCCTCGACCGGCGTGTGGTCCGACACCAGGGCGTCGATGGTGCCGTCGGCCAGCGCGGCGCGCAGCGCGTCGCGGTCACCGCCCTGGCGCAGCGGCGGCGTCAGCCGCATCGCCGGGTTGAAGAAGCCGATGTCGACGTCGGTGAGGTGCAGCGAGTTGATCGACACGTCGGCCGTGATGGGCAGGCCCTCGGCCTTGGCCGCGCGCAGCAGGGCCACGCCGGCGGCGCTGGACAGCCGGCACAGGTGCACCCGGGCGCCGGTGATGCGCACCAGCTCGATGATGGTCAGCAGGGCCACCGTCTCGGCCGCCACCGGCACGCCCGACAGGCCCAGGCGCGTGGCCACCGCGCCGCTGGCCGCCACGCCCTTGCCCAGCCAGCCATCCTGCGGCCGCAGCCAGACCGTGTAGCCGAAGGTGGCGGCGTACTGCAGCGCGCGCTGCAGCACCAGGGTGTCGACGATGGGCACCTCGGCCTGGCTGAAGCCGATGCAGCCGGCCTCGGTCAGCTCGGCCATCTCGGTCAGCACTTCGCCGCCCAGGCCGCGGGTCAGCGCGCCCAGTGGGAACAGCCGGCACAGGCTCAGCTTGCGGGCGCGGAACTTCAGCATCTCGACCAGGCCGGGCTCGTCCAGCGTGGGGTCGGTGTCGGGCGGGCAGACCAGGCTGGTGACACCACCCGCGGCCGCCGCGTTGAGCTCGCTCTCCAGCATGCCCTCGTGCTCGTGGCCAGGCTCGCGCAGCCGCGCCGCCAGGTCGACCAGGCCCGGCGCGACGATGCAGCCGGCCGCGTCGATCACGCGCTGGGGCTGGAAGTCGGCCGGCACATGGCCGATGCCCAGGATGCGGCCGGTGGCGATCGCCACGTCGGCCCGCTCGTCACGACCCGTCGCCGGGTTGATCACACGGCCGCCCTTGATGAGGATCTTCATGCTTTAAGCCTCATTTCCCGCAATGATCGACATGACCGCCATGCGTACTGCGATGCCGAAGGTCACCTGCGGCAGGATCACGCTGCGGGCGCCGTCGGCCACCGACGACTCGATCTCGACGCCGCGGTTGATCGGCCCCGGGTGCATCACGATCGCATCGGGCCTGGCCAGGGCCAGCTTGTCGGCGGTCAGGCCGTAGTTCTTGAAGAACTCGCCGGCACTGGGCAGCATCGCGCCGCTCATGCGCTCGTTCTGCAGGCGCAGCATGATGATCACGTCGGCATCGCGGATGCCCTCGGCCATGCTGTGGCACACGCGCACGCCCATGTCGCGCAGGTCGCCCGGCACCAGGGTCTTGGGCCCCACGGCGCGGATGTCGGGCACGCCCAGGGTGGTCAACGCATGGATGTCGCTGCGCGCCACGCGGCTGTGCACGATGTCGCCGACGATGGCCACGCTGAGCTTGGTGAAGTCCTGCTTGAAATGCCGGATCGTGTACATGTCCAGCAGGCCCTGCGTGGGGTGCGCGTGGCGGCCGTCACCGGCGTTGACCACGTGCACATGCGGCGCGCAGTGCTGGGCGATGAGGTAGGGTGCGCCGCTCTCGCTGTGCCGCACCACGAACATGTCGGCATGCATCGCGGAGAGATTCGCGATGGTGTCGAGCAGGCTCTCGCCCTTGCTGGCGCTGCTCTTGGCGATGTCCAGGTTGATGACATCGGCGCTCAGCCGCTTGGCCGCGATCTCGAAGGTGGTGCGGGTGCGGGTGCTGTTCTCGAAGAACAGGTTGAACACGCTCTTGCCGCGCAGCAGCGGCACCTTCTTGACCTCGCGGTCGTTGACGCTGAGGAAGGTGCCGGCGGTGTCGAGGATGTGCGTGAGCACGTCGCGCGGCAGGCCCTCGATGGACAGCAGGTGGATCAGCTCGCCGTGGCGGTTGAGCTGCGGATTGCGGCGGTGGAGCATCAGGCCGATCCCTCCTGGATGGCGAAGGTGAAGCGGCCGTCGTCGGTGCGCGACAGCGCCAGCTTCTGCCCGGCGGGCAGGCTGATCTTGGCCGCGGCATAGGCCGGCTGGATCGGCAGCTCGCGCCCGCCGCGGTCGACCAGCACCGCCAGCGTCACGCTGGCCGGGCGGCCGAAGTCGTAGAGCTCGTTCAGCACGGCACGGATGGTGCGGCCGGTGAACAGCACGTCGTCGAGCAGCAGGATGTGCGCGCCGTCCACCGCATACGGAATGCGCGTGGCGTCGGTGCCGCTGGCCATGCCGCGGGCGGAGAAGTCGTCGCGGTGCAGCGTGCTGCTGATGACGCCGGGCTTGCCGACGGCCAGCGTCCCGGCCAAGTCGGCCGCCAGCCGCTCGGCCAGCCAGGCGCCGCCGGACCAGACGCCCATCAGCGCCATGCCGGGCCGCCACAACTGCTGCACGCCTGCGCGCAGCTCGGTGTACAGCGCCTCGGCGTCGAGGGTGAGTGTGCTCATTGGTGCCCCTCGTCCGACGGGTACGTCGGCCGATCCCCCGCGGGGATGGCGGGCCGGCTTGGGAGCGGCCCGGCGCTCGGCCCGCGTGCGGTGAGTGACGCAGGATGTCTCATGGCAGGCTGTTCAGGTATTGGTTCAGGATCACGGCGGCCGAGGCGGCATCCAGGTCACGCGCCCCCTCGGCCGCGGCCTCGGTGGTGCTGTAGCGCTCGTCGACCCGGTGCACCGGCAGGCCGAAGCGGCCCTCCAGCTGGCGGGCAAAGCGTTGCGCCCGGCGGGTATTGTCGTGCGGTGCGCCGTCGGGATGCACCGGAATGCCCACCACCAGCGCATCGGGTTGCCACTCGGCGATCAGCGTGCCGATGGGCGCAAAGCGGGCGTCGCCCTCGGCCCTGACCGTGGTCAAGCCGCTGGCCTCGCGCAGCAGGCTGTTGCCGGTGGCCACGCCGGTGCGCTTGATGCCGAAATCGAAGGCCAGGAAGGACTGCGGGCGGCCGGCCGAGCCAGCACTCATGCGTGCCCCGCCTCCTGGCTCAGCATGGCTGGATCGAAACCCAGCAGCGAGACGGCCTTCTCGTAGCGCTGCTCGACCGGGGTGTCGAAGATGATCTCGGGCACGGCGTCGACCGTCAGCCAGCTGTTGCGGGCCAGTTCGTCTTCCAGCTGGCCGGCACCCCAGCCGCTGTAGCCCAGGGTCACCAGCAGGCGGCGCGGCCCGGCGCCTTGCGACAGCGCTTCCAGCACGTCCTTGCTGGTGGTCATCTCCAGGCCGCCGGGAATCGACAGCGTGCTGCTGTACGGCGCCTGGTCGCCCAGCTTCTCGTGCAGCACAAAGCCGCGCTCGGTCTGCACCGGGCCGCCGAAGAACACCGGTTGCTCGGCCAGGGCCGGGCTGTCCAGGCTCAGTTCGACCTTCTGGAACAGGTTCTTCAGCTTGATGTCGATGGGCTTGTTGATCACCAGGCCCAGCGCGCCGTTCTCGGTGTGCTCGCACAGGTAGACCACGGCGCCGCCGAAGGTGTCGCCCGCCAGGCCCGGCATCGCGATCAGGAACTGGTTGGTCAGGTTCATGGGGTGCGCCGCTGTGCGGCGATTCTAATGATCGGGGACACTGCGGCCGTGCCGATGACCACCGCCCACACCCCTGCCCTGCTCGACCGCGCGCTGGTCTGGCTGCGCCGCGACCTGCGGGCCGACGACAACGCTGCGCTGCACCACGCGCTGGCCGCGGCACGCCAGGTCTGGTGCGTGTTCGTCTTCGACACGGCCATCCTCGACCCGCTACCGCGGGCCGACCGGCGGGTGGAGTTCATCCGCGACAGCCTGGTCGACCTGGATGCCCAGCTGCGCGCCCTGGCGCAAGCCCATGGCGTGGCCGATGCCGGCCTGCTGGTGCGCCACGGCGATGCGAAGCTGCTGCTGCCGGCCCTGGCGCGCCAGCTCGGTGTGCAGGCGGTCTACGCCAGCCACGACGACGAGCCCGATGCCCTGGCCCGCGACGCCCAGGTGCGCGGCCGGCTGGCCGATGCCGGCATTGCCCTGCACACCGGCAAGGACCATGTGGTGTTCGAGCGCCGCGAGGTGCTGACCGCCACCGGCAGCCCCTACAGCGTGTTCACGCCCTACAAGAACGCCTGGCTGAAGAAGCTGCAGTCCACCGACCTGGCGCCGCATGCCGTGGCCCCGCTGGCCGGGCGGCTCGCGCCGCTGCCGACCGACCTGGCCACCGGCGTGCCCACGCTCCCCGCCATCGGCTTCCAGGCCACCAACCTGCACCAGCTGAAGCTGCCCACCGGCAGCACGGGCGCCCAGGAACTGCTGGCCGACTTCCTCGACCGCATCGACGACTACGCCGTTGCGCGTGACTTCCCGGCGGTCAAGGGACCGAGCTACCTGAGCACCCACCTGCGCTTCGGCACCATCAGCATCCGCCGCCTGGCACGCGAGGCCTGGCAGCGCATGCAGGGCGGCTCACGCGGGGCCGAGGTTTGGCTGTCCGAGCTGATCTGGCGCGACTTCTACCACCAGGTGCTGCACCACCACCCGCATGTCGTGGGCGCCAGCTTCAAGCCGGCCTACGACGCCATCCGCTGGGCCCATGGCAAGCGTGCGGATGAACTGTTCGCCGCCTGGTGCGAGGGCCGCACCGGTTATCCGCTGGTCGACGCGGCCATGCGGCAGATCAACCAGACCGGCTACATGCACAACCGGCTGCGCATGGTGGTGGCCAGCTTCCTGACCAAGGACCTCGGCATCGACTGGCGACGCGGCGAGGCTTGGTTCGCCCTGCACCTGAATGACTTCGACCTGGCCGCCAACAACGGCGGCTGGCAGTGGGCCAGCAGCAGCGGCTGCGACGCCCAGCCCTACTTCCGCATCTTCAATCCGGTCAGCCAGAGCGAGAAGTTCGACGCCGCCGGCCGCTTCATCCGCCGCTACCTGCCGCAGCTGGCCGGCCTGCCCGACAAGCTGATCCACGCGCCCTGGCTGGCGCGGCCCATCGAGCTGGCGGCGGCGAAGGTCGAGCTGGGCCGCGACTACCCGCGGCCCATCGTCGACCACGCCACGGCGCGCGACGAGACGCTCAAGCGCTACGCGGTCGTCAAGACCGGGTGACAGGCTGGTTGACCGGCCAGGTGACCGGCCGGCCGATCAGGGCGCGGTGAAGCGCGACAGCAGCGCGCCGAAGCGCTGCCCCGCCAGCCGCAGCGCCGCGCTGTCGCCGTCGAACACGCTGCGCAGGAAGGCGGTGGACAGCGCCTGGGTGGCGGCCTTGACCTGCGGGTTGAGCAACGCCCCGCCGGTGCCCGCGCGGTCGGTGAAGATGCTGTGCGAGCCGCCGGAGAACACCGCCAGCGCCTTGTACAGCCCGCCGGTGGCCTCGAACACCGCCATCCGGTCCTCGGCAGGCGAGTAGTAGCCGGGCACGCGGATCACGTCCTCGGTGGCGGTGATGTGCAGGCTGGGCACGCCGATGTGGCCCAGCACCTGGGCCGGCGCAGACTCGCCGTAGAAGGGCGGTGCCGAGATCACGATCGCCGCCTTGATGCGCGGATCGCGCAGCCTGAGCGGCTGGCCGCCGCGCTGCACCTCGGCCCCCGCGGCCAGCAGCGTGGTGTTGGCACCGTAGGAATGGCCGGCGGCGACGATGCGGTTGGCGTCGATGCGCGCGGCCAGCGGGCCGGCCAGCAACTGGTCGAGCGCGAAGCTCAGGTCGCGCACGCGGGCGGTGGCCTCGCTCTCCTGCGCCGCAGCCTGCAGCCGACCGGCGAGCAGCAGCGGATTGCCGGCCCAGAGGGTGCGGTCGCTGCCCACATGCTGCAGGTGCAGGCTGGCGTAGCCCTGGGCCGCCCAGTGCCGGCCCAGGTAGCTGTAGCCCCGGCGCGAGCCGCCGATGCCGTGCGAGAACACCACCAGCGGCAGCGGGGTGGCCGCGGCGCCGGCAGCCGATTCGGCCGGCAGGTACAGGCGCACCGGCACGGCCCGGCTGCGGGCGGCGTCCAGCCAGTCGAAATCCAGCACGGTGACGCGGTCGGCCGCCTCGGCATCGCCGGCCGTGGCCGGCGCGGCCAGCGGGTCGGCCGGCGCCTGGGCCTGGGCCCGGGCCTGGCCGGCGAATGCCAGCAGCAGCCCGGCCGCCAGCGCGGCGGCCGTGCCGGCGCCGCGGCGGGCGGCCGGATGCCGCAGCAGTGCAAGGAATCGCATGGTCCGGTTCTCCCCAGCAACGGCAGGTCACCACGACCCCACGCCGAGGGCGTGGGACGGCGATGTGCAGCGAAAGTTCGCGGTGTTTCTAGAGGGGCACGCCCACCCGGCCCACCGGCATGGCCGGCGCACCCCGGGCGTGGCGCGCCACCAGGGCCAGCAGTTCATCCTCGGCGTAGGGCTTGCCCAGGTAGTGGTCCACGCCCAGCTCGGCCGCCACGTCGCGGTGCTTCTGGGCAATGCGCGAGGTGATCATGATGATCGGCAGCCCGGTGAGGCGGCTGTCGCCGCGCATGCTGCGCACCATGTCGAAGCCGTCCATGCGCGGCATCTCGATGTCGGTCAGCAGCACGGCCGGGCGCTCGATGGCCAGCTTGTCCAGGCCGTCCAGGCCGTCCTTGGCCACGGTGACGCGGTAACCCTCGCGCTCCAGCAGGCGCTGGGTGATGCGGCGCACCGTCAGCGAGTCGTCGACCACCAGCACCAGCGGCGCCAGCGGCTCGGCGGCGGCGCGGGCGGCGGCGTCCTGGGCGGCCGGGAGCAGTGCCGCGTCCGTGGCGGCCCGGGCGGCCGCGCCGTACAGCGTGGCCAGGGCCACCGGGTTGTAGATCAGCGCCGGCAGGCCTGACGGCAGCAGCGTCATGCCCACCAGGCCCGGCACCCTGGACAGCTGCGGCCCCAGGTTCTTGACCACCACTTCCTGGTTGCCCAGCACCTCGTCCACATGCAGCACCAGTCGCTGCTGGGCGCTGCGGATGACGACGATCGGTGCGGTCTTGTCGGTGGGCACGCCGCGGGCGCTGCCGTCGAGCAGGGCATCGAGCCAGAAGAACGGCAGCACCTGGTCGCCCTCGGCGTGGCTGCCGCTGCGGTAGGCCGCCTCCAGCTCGGCCAGCGGCACGCGGCGCACCGTCTCCACCAGGGTCGAGGGCACGGCGAAGTCGCGCTCGCCGCAGCGCAGCATCACCACCCGGGTGACGGCGGTGGTCAGCGGCAGCACCACGCGGAAGCTGCTGCCCTGGCCTGGCGCGCTGGCGGTCTCGATGCGCCCACCGATGGCGTTGACCTCGGTGCGCACCACGTCCATGCCCACGCCCCGGCCGGCCAGGCCGGTCAGGCTGTCGGCGGTGGTGAAGCCGGGCTGGAAGATCAGGTTGGCCAGCTGCGCCTCGTCGGGCGGTGCATCCGGCGCCACCAGGCCCAGCGCCCGGGCGCGGGCCAGGATGCGCGGCATGTTCAGCCCCGCGCCGTCGTCACGCACCTCGACCGTGACCTCGTTGCCGACCTGGGTGACGGCCAGGGTGATCGTGCCGGTGGCGTCCTTGCCGGCGGCACTGCGCACCTCGGCCGGCTCGATGCCGTGCACCACGCCGTTGCGCAGCAGGTGCTCGAAGGCCGGTGTCATGCGGTCGAGCACGCCGCGGTCGATCTCGACCCGGCCGCCCAGGATGTCCAGCCGCACGGGCTTGCCGGTTTCCTTGGCTGCCTGGCGCACCACGCGGTACAGCCGCTCGGACAGGCCCTCGAACTCCACCATCCGCGTGCGCAGCAGGTCGTCCTGCATGTCGCGGTTCATCCGCGCCTGGTGCGCCAGCGCGTCCTCGGTGGACTGCAGCGTGCGCTGCAGGCCGCGCTGCACGGTGGCCACGTCGGCCACCGACTCGGCCATCATCCGCGTCAGCTCCTGGAAGCGGGTGAAGCGGTCCAGCTCCAGCGGGTCGAAGTCCAGGGCCGCGGCCCGCGCCGCCTCCATGCGGGTCTCGATCTGCGTCTCGGCCTGCAGCTCGATGTCGCGCAACTGGGTGCGCAGGCGCTCCAGGTTGTCGTTCAGGTCGTTCAGCGCGGCCTTGAACTGGCCCACGTCGGTCTCGATGCGGGCGCGCGAGATGCTCACCTCGCCTGCCTGGTTGACCAGGCGGTCGAGCAGGGGCGCCCGCACCCGCACCATGCTGGCTGCCGCGGCCGATGCCGCCAGGCCAGCCGGCGTGGCCAGGCCGCTGGCCGGCACCGCCGGCTGGGCAAAGCGGTGCCAGTCGATGATGCGCAGCGCGGCGGGCGGCTGCACGGTGGCCGGCGCATCCGCAGGTCGCACCGTCGGGGGTGTCGCGTCGGCAGGGGCTGGAGCAGGGGCTGCAGCCACGGGGGCGGCCGGCGAAGCCACCGGCACCGGCACCACGGCCGTGGCCAGGACGTCGGCTTCCGCCTCGCCAGCCGCCGTGCCCGGGTGCAGCAGGGCATCCAGCCGCGCCTGCAGCAGGTCGGCCTGGCCGGCCAGGGCCTCGATGTCGGCGGCCGCTGGCGCTGCGCCCGGCGCGGCCAGGCGTTGCACCAGGGTCTCCAGCCGGTGCGCCATCTCACCCAGGCGCATGGCGCCGGCCAGGCGCGCACTGCCCTTGAAGGTGTGCAGGCAGCGCATGCAGGCCGACGGCGCGCTGGCGTCGCCCGGCGCCCGCGCCCAGTCGCGCAGGCTGCCATGCAGCACCGGCAACAGTTCGTCGGCTTCCTCGCTGAAGATCGGCAGCAGCTCGTCGTCCAGCGCGTCGACGGCGTCGATGTCCTCGTCGATGGCGCCGGGGGCCGCGTCCACCTCCGGCGCCTGGGCCGGCAGGCTGCCAGGCAGCTCGGCCAGCGGCGCGAACGGCAGCAGCGCGGCGCGGCCGAAGGCCGGCTGCACCGGGTCGGCATCGGCATGGGGCTGGGCGACAGGTTCTGCGGCCGGTGCCGAGTCAGGTTCTGCGACGGGTTCCGCGGACGCTGCTGCGGCAGGTTCCGCAACCGCTTCTGCAGGCGCCAGCACCTGCGCCCCGGGCGGCGCGGCCTCGGCCTCGGGCTCGGCATCGGCCTCCAGCGGCGCGAGCTCGCCCGGCACCGATTCCGGCGGCAGCGGCAGCGCGGCATGGGCCAGCACCTGCAACCGGGCCAGCACCTCGGCGTCAGGCTGCTGCAGGAAGCCGGCGGCAAACAGGTGCAGCAGGCGGTGGATCTCGTCGGCCGCCCGGGTGTACAGCGCGGCTTCGTCGTGGTCGCCGTGGCCACGTGCCTGGGTGCGCTCCAGCGCATGCTCCAGCGCCCGCGCCAGCTGGGCCAGGTCGGCGAAGCCGACCGTGCCCGAACTGCCGGCCAGCGAGTGCGCCAGCGCGACCGCATCGTCGTCGATGGCGCGCAGCGGCTGCGGCGCCCAGTCGGCCAGCGACGCGCTCAGCCGGCGCGACAGGTCGTCGGCCTCGCCGAGGTAGATGTTGAACAGCGGCAGGCTGATGCGCAGCGGGCCGACCTGGCGCACCGCGTCGGCGTCGTCCTCGCCGGCTGCAGCGTCCTGGTCCTGCGGCGCGGGCGGTGCAGGCGGCGCCTGGTGCGCCACCCCGGGCATGTCGAAGGCTGCGGCCAGTTCGTCGCCGAGGTCGAGCTCCAGCGTCTCGGGCACCGACGGCGCGTCGCTGTCCTGCGGCAGGCGCGGCAGCACCTGGGTCGGCGCGTCGTCGGCGAGGAAGTCCAGCGGGATGTCGGGCAGCGGCGGCGGCTCGGTGGGTGGCGCGCCCAGGTCCAGGTCGCTGGCCGAGGGCAGGTCGGGCACGCGCAGGCGCAGGTCGAGCGCGAAGTCGTCCGGCGCGGGCGTGGCGGCGACCGGGGCCGCCGGGGCGGGCGCCGGCAGGTCCAGGTCGAGGTCGCGGGGCGGCAGCCCGTCCAGGTCGAGGTTGACCAGGCCGTCGCCGGCCGGGGCCACGGCACCGCCGCCCAGCGGCAGGCGGCGACCGTCATGGCGCAACGCATCGGCGCCACGCACGATGGCCTCGGGCCCGTGACCGGCCACGTCATTGCGGGCCAGCGCCTGCACCCAGGCGGCGAAGGCGGCGCAGGCCTCCTCGCTGAAGCCGACCAGGTCGGCATCGGCCGGGGCGTGGGCCGCCAGGCGGGCGTTGTAGAGCTGCTCGCAGGCCCAGGCGGCCTCGCCGAAGGGCAGCAGGCCGACCATGCGGGCGCTGCCCTTGAGGGTGTGGAAGGCGCGCCGCACCGTGGTCATCGCCTCGGCGTCCTCGGGCGATGCGTGCAGGCCGGCCAGCGCCGCGCGGGCACCGTCCAGCACCTCGGCTGCCTCCTCCAGGAAGATCTCCCGCATCTCGGGGTCGTCTTCCAGGCCGCTGGACACGGCAGGCGCCGGGGCGGGGGCCGGCAGCGGTGCGGCCGGGGCCGGGTCCGGCGCCCCCATCGGCAGCGTGGGCAGGGCCAGCGTTGGCGCGTCGTCGAAGGCCGGCAGCAGGGGGTCGCCAGCGCCGGCCAGCGGCGCCAGGTCCAGGGTCGGTGCGCCGTCCAGGTGCAGGGTCGGCAGGCCGCCGGCAGCCGCCGCAGCGTCGTCGGCGGGCCGGTCGCCCCGCGCCCGGGCAATGATGCGCTCGAACTCCAGCGTCACCGCGCCGGTGTCGGTGTGCAGCGCGCCGGGCTGGGTGGCGGGCTCGTCGAAGCCGGTGGGGCGGGCCTCGCGAGCCATCACCGCACGCAGGCTGCCGGTGGCGGCATCGAACTGGAACAACGACTTCGCCAGCTGCGGCTGCACGCTGACCATGTCGATCAGGAAGCTCAGCGCCCCCAGGTTGTCGGCCAGGCGCTCGAAGCTGCCGCTGCCGATGGCGTGGCGGGTGTCGACCTCGGTGTTGGCGAGCGCGTCGACCTCGTCGCGCATGCGCAGCACCGCCAGCGAGGCCTGCTCCAGCCCCAGCACCGACAGCACGCCGCGCATCGCCTGCAACTGGCCGGGCACCGGGATCAGCACCTCGCGCTGGGCCGGGTTGCGGAAGTACTGGTCGATGTTCTTCTCGACCTCGGACAGGGCGGCGCGCAGCTCCTGCACCACGCTGCCCATGGTCTGGCGGTCGGAGACGCGGCGGTACAGCTCCTCCATCCACTGTTCCAGCGCGCCCGGGTCCTGGCCGTTGCGCACCGCGTCGATGCGCCCGGCCAGGCGCCGCACGCGCTGTGCGCTGCCGGGACGGTCGAAGTCGGCGTCCTCGATCGACGCATCCAGGTACAGCAGCGCGGTCGCCACCTCCATCGCCAGCTCGGCAGGCGGCTCGGCCTCCTGCGCGGCGGCCTGGGCGGCGGTGTCCTGCAGCGCGCGGGCCAGCTCGGCGCCGTCGGCATAGAGGCGGTTCAGCGAGTCGCCGACCAGGGCGAACTGCTCGGCCAGGCTGTCGCGCCGGGCCAGCTCGCCCGCGGCCACCGCCGACCAGACCTCCTTGGCACCGGCCACGCGCTTGCGCGCCTGCGCCACCCAGGCCGGGTCGAAGCGGCCCAGCACCGGGCGCTGGTAGTCCACCGGCGGCGTGTCGCCGGCATCGGGCAGCGCATGGCCGCGGCGCACCGCCTGCAGGCGCGGGCCGGCCAGGCGGCCACCGCTCAGGTCGGCCTGGGCACAGAAGAACAGCAGGTCATGGGCCAGCCGCTCCGAGGGCTCGGCGGCCTCGCCCGCACGCAGCTGCGCCAGCAGCTTCGACCCCAGGCGCTTGCTGTAGGCGTCGCTCGCCAGCAGACCGTCGGCCTGGGCCTCGAAGAACCCGGCTGCCAGCAGCCACAGCGACGCCAGGCGGTCGTTCTCCGCCGGCGCGGCGCCAGCGCCGCCAAGGCCGCCGGCCCGCGCACCGGCCGCCAGACCGGCGAAGACCTCGCTCATGCGGGCCGCCACCGGCGCGGTGGTGCCGCGCATCAGGGCCAGCAGGTCGGCCTCGATCTGTGCCACCGTGCCGGCGTCGGGGTGGCGCGGGGCGACCCCGACGGGCGGCGCCAGCTCGCGCCAGGCCCAGGGGTGGTCCCACAGGTCGGCCGGGTGCACGCGCAGCGCGCCGGCCAGTTCCTGCAGCGCCTTGTATTGCGGAAACAGCGCCAGCGTGGACACCGGCTTGCCGACCAGGCGGCGGGCGATGTAGTCGAGCAGGGCGAAGCTGCCGCGCTCCAGCGTGTCCACCGCCGCCGGCGTCACCAGCTTGGGCCGGGCGCTGATGCGCTGCAGCGCGGCCTCGGCCGCCCGCGGAAGCTCGGCCGCCGGGCCCAGGTTGACGAGTTCGAGCACGCCCACGCACTGGTGCAGCTGGTTGCGCGCCTGGCGCAGCACGGCGGGGTCGACGCTGTCGAGGTCGGTCTTCTGCGCCCGTTCCTTCAGGTAGCGGCGCAACGCCTTGTGCGCCAGCTCCAGCGAGCGGCGCAGTTCGTCATGCACCCAGGCCAGGGCACTGAGGTCGTCGCCGGCCGCGGCGGCGGCGGGGCTTGCGCTGGGGTCCATGGCCATCGGCGGCTGCCCCGGTTCAGTCGATCTTGAAGCGCGACACCGACTGCCGCAGCTCCTCGGCGGTGCGCGACAGCTCGCGCACCATCTGCGCCGTCGAGCGCGTGCCCTCGCCGGTCTGCTCGGTCACGGCGAAGATGTGCTGGATGTTGTCGGCCACCACGTTGGCCGATTCGGCCTCGCGCAGCGCCTGGGCCGAGATCTGCTCGATCAGCTCGGCCAGCCGGCGCGTCACGCGGTCGATGTCGCCGAGCGCGGAGCCCGCGGCATCGGACAGCCGGGCGCCGTCGACCACGCCCTGGGTGCTGCGCGCCATGGCGGCCACCGCGTCCTGGGTGTCGGCCTGGATGGTGCGCACCAGGGCCGAGATCTGCCGCGTCGCGTCGCCGGACCGTTCGGCCAGGCGCTGCACTTCCTCGGCCACCACGCTGAAGCCGCGGCCGGCCTCGCCGGCACTGGCGGCCTGGATGGCGGCATTCAGCGCCAGCACGTTGGTCTGCTCGGTGATGTCCGAGATCAGCTCGGTGATCTCGCCGATCTCCTGGCTGGACTCGCCCAGGCGCTTGATGCGCTTGGACGTCTCCTGGATCTGGTCGCGGATGGCGTTCATGCCGCCGATGGAGTTCTGCACCGCGGTCAGGCCCGATTCGGCCGCTTGCAGCGACTGCCGCGCCACCTGGGCCGACTGCTGCGCCTGCGCCGACACCTGATTGATGCGTGCCGCCATCTGCAGCACCGCGTCGCCGGTCTCGCGGATCTCGCGCAGCTGCTCGTCGGAGGCCCCGAGCAGCTGGGTCGAGGTCTCGGTCACCTGCTCGGTGGTGGCGGTCACGCGGTTGGCCGTGCCCTGCACCTGCGACACCAGCGAGCGCAGCTCCTCGACGGTGTAGTTGATCGAGTCGGCGATGGCGCCGGTGATGTCCTCGGTCACCGTGGCCTGCTGCGTCAGGTCGCCCTCGGCCACCGTCTGCAGCTCGTTCATCAGGCGCAGGATCGCCGCCTGGTTGGCGTCGTTGACACGCTTGGCCTCGCGCTCCTGGCGCTCGGCCTCCAGCCGCTGGGCTTCGGCGATGCCGGCGCGTTGCGCCTGGTCGGCCATGTACAGGCGCAGGAAACCCCAGCCGCCGGCACCCACCAGGGCCAGCGCCAGCAGCATCGCCAGGCCATGGCTGAACTGGAAGCCGCCCTGCTCGGTCAGCGTGTCCTGCACGCCCTGCAGGCCCTTGCGCAGCGGCTCGGCATCGGCCAGCACCGCGCTGTGCGCCTCGCGGGCACTGACCAGCCCCTGCAGGTTGCCCAGCATCGCGGCGGCCTGGGTGCGGGTCTGCTCGAACTGCTTGCCCAGGGTGGCCAGGGCCTGGCGCAGCTCGGGGTCCTTGGCGGCGGGCAGGCGCAGCTCGGTGCTGCCATTGCTCAGGCCGTCGACGATCTCGCGGAAGCTCGCCAGGTCCTTGCCGAGCAGGAAGACGGCGTCGTTGCTGGCGCCCTCGCTGGTCAGGAACTCGTTGGCGCTCTTGCCGATGCGCTGGGTCAGCATCACCAGCCGGGCCGACTGCGTCAGCTCGGCCGGCGTGGCGCCCTGCTGCAGCTTCAGTGCCTGCACCGCCTCGGCCGAATCCAGCAGCTCGCCGGCCTGGGCGTTGAGCCCGCGCAGCGCCTTGCCCACCTGCACCAGCGCGTTCTGCTGGCCCAGCACCGCAGCGGCGCTCTTCTCGGCGCGGTCGACCAGCGGCAGCATCGGCTCCAGCAGGGCCTGCGCGGGGCCCGAGACCGCCGGCACGCTGGGCCCGCCCTCGTGCAGCTGGCGGCTGTTGGCGGCCATCACGCCGACGGCCTCCTTGACCTCGGCAAACGCCGCGGCATGGCCCACCACGGCCTGTGACACCGCCTTGGCCAGCCGCTGCGACTGCATCAGCGCCTGGCCGGTGGCGCCCACCTGCACCGCATTGCGGCTGGCCGAGGCCAGGGCCAGCACCGTGGCCAGCACCAGCAGCAGCAGGCCCAGCAGCACCACGCCGCCCAGGATGCGCTGCTGCGTGACCACCGGCTGGTCGCCGATCAGTGGCAGCACCACGCCGGCCGGCCCGCCAGCCGCGCCCGCACCGCCGGGCAGCAGCATCAGCCGCGATTCGGAGAAGTCGCTGAGCTGCTCGGACGGCGGCAGCTCGGAAATGATGGACTGGTTGCCCGGCATGGGGCCCAGGCCGGCGGTGGGCAGGTCCAGGTCGGCCGGACGCACGGTGGCCGACGCCCCGGTGCGGTCGTCCTCGCCGGCGGCATGCAGGTCGTCGAAGCTGGCGGGCGGCCGCGTGTGGCCGTCCTCGTCGCCCGGACGGTTGGTCTTCAGTCTGTCCAGCAAACCCATCACTCCCCCTTCTCAACGCACCTCAACGCACCGCCGCCGGCCCCGCAAGGGGGGCGGCACGGCGGTGGCAGGCATCGGTGCTCCATCGGTGGTTCCGGCCGGCGCCGTCGGTGGGCGCCATCAATCGGTGATCGCCAGGAACTGCGGCCACTGCGCCAGCGCCGCCAGGTCGATCTCCTGCCACCAGCGGCCGGCGGCGTCGCGCCAGCGTGCCGGCGCAAAGGCCGGGCGCGGCGCGTCGTCCGGTGCCGGCTCGCCGGCCTGCGCCTCGGCCACCAGGTCGGCCGCATGCCGCAGGCCTTCCAGCTTGTCGAACAGCAGCGCGCAGTTGATGCCCAGCGCGGTGTTGAAGGCCACCAGCCGCGACGGCCCGCGCACACCAGGCAGCGGTGCCAGCGTGGTGTCGCGCAGGCCCAGGAAGCGCGCCAGGTCGACCACCGTGGTGACACCGCCGCGCAGGTTGACCACGCCGGCCAGCCAGGGCCGGGTGCGCGGCACCGGCAGCAACGGGCCCAGCTGGAAGATCTCGCCGGCCTGCTTCAGCGGCAGCAGCAGGCCCTGGCCGGCGCAGTCGACCGCCAGCCAGGACACGCCGGGCGTCTCGGTGCGCACCTGCTGCAGGCGCTCGGCCAGGCGGGTCTGCAGGTCGCGCAGGGCTTGGGTGTTGGCCATGTCGTCGGTGCGTGCGGTGACGCCCGGTCAGCCGAACTGCTTGATCTTGGCGATCAGCTCGTCGAGCTGCACCGGCTTGACGATGTAGTCCTTGGCGCCCTGGCGCATGGCCCAGACGCGGTCGGTCTCCTGGTTCTTGCTGGTGCACATGATCACCGGCAGGTCGGCATAGCGCGGGTCGCGGGTGATCTTGCGGGTGAGCTGGAAGCCGTTCTGGCCCGGCATCACCACGTCCATCAGGACCAGGTCGGGCGCTTCTTCGGCCAGCCGTGCCAGGGCCTCGTCGCCGCTGGCGGCGGTGCGCACGGCGTAGCCGCGCTTGCCCAGCGCTTCGCTGAGGTGGTGCAGCTCGGTCTTGGAATCGTCGACCACGAGGATCTTGTGCACGGGCATCGTCTACTCCGCAGGAGGTGGCTGGTGCAACGCGTCGCCCATCGCCCGGGCCGGATCTGCCCCGCCGCCGAACTGCTGCACCGCACGCAGCAGCTGCTCCTTGGTGAAGGGCTTGGTGAGGTAGTCCTGCGAGCCGACCATGCGCCCGCGGGCCTTGTCGAACAGCCCGTCCTTGGACGACAGCATGATCACCGGCACCCGGGCGAAGCGCGGGTTGCGCTTGATGATGGCGCAGGTCTGGTAGCCGTCCAGCCGCGGCATCAGGATGTCGCAGAAGATCAGGTCCGGCGCGTGGTCGTTGACCTTGGACAGCGCGTCGAAGCCGTCCTCGGCCAGCAGCACCTCGTGGCCGCCCTGGCGCAGGAAGATCTCGGCCGAGCGGCGGATGGTGTTGCTGTCATCGATGACCAGCACCCGCGTCGGCGCCGGGGCGGCTGGGGTCGGCAGGTCATCCACGGCGGCTCCTGGGGCTGGCGGACGGGAGGGCAAGCGGCGCGGCCGGGATGCAGGTGGCCGGTGCGGCAAGGCACCGGCGACAGGCCCTCAGACCTGCACCATCTCGAAGTCTTCCTTGCGGGCGCCGCATTCGGGGCAGGTCCAGTTCATCGGCACATCGGCCCAGGCCGTGCCCGGTGCGATGCCGTGCTCCGGATCGCCGGCCGCCTCGTCATAGATCCAGCCGCAGATCAGACACATCCAGGTGCGCGCTTCAGTCACGTGATTGGGCACTTCACTACAATGAAGAGGTCATTGTAGCCACCGCTTCCCAGGCATCCGCCATGGCAAACCGGCGCACAGGCACGCATTTCCACCGTTGATCGCCGTCGATCCCGCCCTGGTGGCGCGCCCCTCCCCGCCGCACGGCCGGCGGCCTGCAAGCCGCCCGTTGCGGGCGGACCATTCCCCTGCATCGGACCGTTCATGAGCTCCAGCCCCTCCCCCCGCCCCGACGCCCCGACCGATGCCGGCGCCGACGACCTGCAGGAGGCCGCCGCACCGGCGTGCGTGATGAGCTTCAACGCCGCCGACCCCAGCGGTGCGGGCGGCCTGGCCGGCGACATCGCCACGCTGGCGGCCATGGGCGCGCATGCGCTGCCCATCACCACCAGCCTGATGCTGCGCGACACCGCAGAGATCTTCGACCACCACCCGATCGATGCCGACACCGTGGCCGAGCAGGCGCGCAACGTGCTGGAGGACATCACCGTGGCCGGCTGGAAGGTCGGCTTCCTGGGCAGCGCCGAGGGCGTGAGCGCGGTGGCCGAGATCCTGTCGGACTACCCCGACGTGCCCCTGGTCAGCTACCTGCCCAACCTGGGCTGGCTGGACGACGACCAGGCCCAGCCCTACCTGGAAGCCTTCCGCGACCTGATCCTGCCTGCCACCGAGGTGCTGGTGGGCAACCACAAGACGCTGACCGACTTCCTGCTGCCCGACTGGGACAGCGAGCGCCCGGCCTCGGCGCGCGAACTGGCGGTGGCTGCGGGCGAACGCGGCACGCGCTTCGTGCTGGTCACCGGCATCATGCTGCCGACCAAGGGCGGCAAGGGCGCCAAGACCGGCGCATCGGCGGGTGGCAGCGAGCAGTTCATCGACAACGTGCTGGCCTCGGCCCAGGGCGCGCTGACCGGCGAGAAGTTCGAGATGTTCGAGACCGGCTTCGTCGGCGCCGGCGACACCCTGAGCGCCGCGCTGGCCGCCCTGCTGGCCTCGGGCGCCGAGCTGCAGGCCGCCATCGGCGAGGCCCTGGCCTTCATGGACCAGACGCTGGACGCGGGTTTCCGCCCCGGCATGGGCGCCGTCGTGCCCGACCGCTTCTTCTGGGCCCTGCCGCCCGCCGAGGACGGCGAGCCCGGCGCCGAGGCGCCCGCCGAAGAAGCCGACACGCCCGATCCCGAGTCCACCAACGGCAAGGGCGGCAAGCCTGCGCCGCGCCGTGTGCACTGATCCGCCCAACCACGCATTGCAATGACCAGCAACCAGAGCCTGTTCGAGCGCGCCCAGCGCGTGATCCCCGGCGGCGTGAATTCGCCCGTGCGCGCCTTCCGCGCCGTGGGCGGCACACCGCGCTTCATCGCCCGCGCCCAGGGCCCCTCCATGTGGGATGCCGAGGGCACGCGCTACATCGACTACATCGGCTCCTGGGGCCCGATGATCCTGGGCCATGGCCACCCGGCGGTGCTGGAGGCGGTGCAGAAGGCCGCGATGGACGGCTTCAGCTTCGGCGCGCCGACCGAGCGCGAGGTCGAGCTGGCCGAGGAAATCATCCGCCACGTGCCCAGCGTCGAGCAGGTGCGCCTGGTCAGCAGCGGCACCGAGGCTGGCATGAGCGCCATCCGCCTGGCGCGCGGCGCCACCGGGCGCAGCAAGATCGTCAAGTTCGAGGGCTGCTACCACGGCCATGCCGACGCGCTGCTGGTCAAGGCCGGCTCGGGCCTGGCCACCTTCGGCCACCCCACCAGCGCCGGGGTGCCGGCCGAGGTGGTGCAGCACACCCTGGTGCTGGAATACAACAACCTCGCGCAGATCGAGGAAGTCTTCGCCACCCAGGGCGATGAGATCGCCTGCGTCATGATCGAGCCGATCGCCGGCAACATGAATTTCGTGCGGG
>CALMIF010000167.1 GCA_937864045.1 uncultured Aquabacterium sp.
GCCGGCCCCTCGAATGCGCGCCATTGGCGGACATGGCGCTGCAGCGTGCGCAGCACGCCATCGGGGTACTGGTCGGGGTGGTCATCCTGCAGCTTGCGCAGCAGCGTGATGGCCATCAGGGCTGGCGCGCCCTTGAGCAGCGGCACGATCTCGGTGTCCCAGACAGCGGCGAAGGGATCGGCGCGCGAGCGCCAGTAGCGACGCGGCGTCTGCGAGGGCAGCGTGGCGGCGCCATCAATGCGGCGGGCGCTGCGCTCGCTGATGCCGGCCTTGGCGGCGGCAAGCTCCTGCGACTTGGTCTTGCGATTGTTCATGTAGAGGCGAACCTGCTGATCGGTGATGCGGGAACCTGGCAATGGGGGCCGACCTCTTGTTGAGACCTGAGCCCGCCATCCTGAACCCCACCAACCCGGCACCGCCGGTGGCTCGTCGTCTACGCCGGCTACGCCGCCTTCGACTCCTCACCACCGGCCATCATGAATGTCGTTCGACCGGACAGGATGAGTGTCGCGCCCCACGCGGCCCACGGCGGCCAGCAGCAGCGGCCGGCTCGTCAGCGCTTCGCGCCGGGCTTGCGGGTTGGCCGCCCTCACGTACCAGCTCCACCAGTTGTAGACCAATGCCACCGCTCGCCCGGTGACCTGGCTGCGGTGCATGTCTTGCGTTGTGAAGCCGCCCCAGCCCCATTGGTTCTTCAGCTCGTCGAATACGTTCTCGCAGTCGCAGCGGTCGCGGTAGAGCTGGCCGATCGCCGCAATGTCGTAGCTCGCGTTGGTCGCCAGTACGGTGTACTCCCAGACCTGCGCCTGGTCCTGCACCTCATCGTGGGGCAGCGCCAGCACGAGTTGCTCGCCTTCCTCCTTGCGCCCGCGCTTCTTGCCCGTCAGCGCGATGTCGTGCTTGATGCGCCGGCGCAGCACCACCACGCGGCGTGCCTTGCTCCAGCCGCTCAGGCGCAGTTCGTCTTCGATGGCCTGCCAGCCCTTGCTGGCCTCGGTGGCACGCGTCCAGTCCTCGCGCCTGAACAGCCGCTCGATCAGACGCTTGACGTTGGCCGTCTTGCGCAGGCGCAGCAGGTAGCGCAGGCCTCGCTGTTCGCACACGTCGATGATGTCTTCGTTGCCGTAGCCGCAGTCGCCTCGCACCAACGCCGGGGCCTTGTCGCCGAGCTCATCGAGCAGTCGCGCCATCGCGGCCTTGGCGTGGCCCGAAGTGTGCTGCTTGGCCGAACTGAGCACCGCGTCGAGCACCATGAGCAGGTTGCCGACCCAGAAGGTGTGCAACACCTGGCTGGGCCGCCCCGGCTTGTGCGGGTTGTAGCCAATCTCCGCACCTTCCTGGCGGCCGTACAGCGGCTTGATGGTGGCATCCATGTCCGGCACCCACGGCCGGTCCAAGCCTTCGCGCACGCTGGCCATCAGCGCGGTGCGCATCCACGGCTCGCTGGCCGCTGGCAGCATCGCCGCCAGCGCCCGGCGCACCGAGTCTTCGCTGACCATGCCGTGCAGGCCCAGTGCCTTGGCCGCCACCGCGTCGCCGCGAACTCCGGCGATGTGCGCGTAGCGCTTGCTGCCGGCCAGGATGCCCAGCATCAGCGTGCCCAGCACGTCGCGAGGTCGCGATGCGTTGGGGCTGCTGTAGTGCAGCGGGCAGTCCTGCACCCAGCGATCAAACGCACCGGCTGTGGCCAGGATTTCGGCGAAGAACACGATCTGTCCGTGGGGCGTGGCCTGCGCCGTCTCGTCCCAGCGCACGTGCACGCGACCACCCATCGTGTCGACCACCATGGCGTCCTCGCTGGCTTGCGCCAGCGCCGTCTTCTATGGTTCGTTGGCTTCACCCATCGGGTGAGTGTGCCAAACAGCACCAACCTCGCGCCAGCGTTGAGGAAGTCGGTACGGACGCAGGTTCAACTGCGGTTCTTAGGATAACGGCCCGGCCCAGTGGAAGTAGGTGTCGGCAGCGGCCAGCACCGCCGGGTCGTGCGTGAAGCGGTCGGTCCACAGGTCGGGCACCACCGCCAGCACCAGGCCGGCGCCGCCCAGCAGCAGCGCGGCCATGCCCGCGGCCGTCCAGCCCACCCGGCGGGCGCGGGCCGCCTGGCCGGCGCCGATGGCCATGCCGATCAGGGGCACCGACGCCGCGCCGAAGCTGAAGGCCAGCGGCACCAGCAGGAATTCCAGCCGCGTGCCGATGCCGTAGCCGGCCAGCGCTAGCGGGCCAGTGCGCGCCACTAGCCAGTTCAGGATCATCATCGTGCCGATGGTCTGCGCCGGTGATGCGCAGGCCTTGGCGCCCAGCTGCAGCAGGTCGCGCGCCAGCGCCGGCTGCCACGGCGTGCCGCGCAGCTGCAGCCGGATGCGCGCCTTGCCGGCCCACAGGTACCAGCCCAGCACCAGCGTGCCGCCGCCATAGGCCAGCACCTGGCCCAGCGCGATGCCCAGCATGCCCAGCCGCGGGATCGGCCCGGAGCCCAGGCCGAACACCCCCGCCAGCGCCACCTGCACCACGCCCACCGCCACCAGCAGGGCCGACGGCACCAGCATGTTGCCGGTGGCCCGCAGCACCGCCGACAGTGTGTTCAGCAGCCACACGCCGGTGGAGCCGAGGAAGGCCACATGCGCATAGGCCACCGCCTGCGCCAGCGGCTCGCCGCGCCCGCCGAGCAGGCCGAACACCGCGTCCGACAGCGTCAGCATCAGCGCCGTGGTGCCCAGGCCGGCCACAACCGCGATGCCCAGGGCATGCACCACCAGCGCCTCGGCCCGCGCCACGTTGCCTGCGCCCAGCGCCCGCGCCACCAGCGACGCGACACCGCCGCCCATCGCGCCGCCGGAGAACATCTGCTGCAGCATCAGCAGCGGGAACACCAGCGCCATGCCCGCCAGCGCCGGCACGCCGAGCTGGCCGATGTAGGCCGTCTCGGCAATCGCCGCCAGCGCGCTGCCGACCATCGCGATGATGTTCGGGATGGCCAGGCGGCACAGCGTGGGCAGGACGTGAGGAGGGGGTTGGGCGCCGGGGCAGGTACAGGTGCAGATGCTGTGGCCATGGGGCAGTATGGCCAAGGCCGGGCGATCGGCTGTCGCCCAAGCGGCAGGCTTCATCCGGCCTGGCGGGCCGGGCGCATGCAGCGGGGGGGCGTGCAGCCGCACTGCCGCGGGCTGCTTGCGCCGACGCGCCGCCGCCAGACCCGGAGACAAAGATGTTGCGGCCCAACCGATCGCGGAATACCATGCCGTTTCGATTGCGAGTTATGGCCGGCGTCGTTCGACAACGTCGCCCATCGACGCGGCAAGCACCGCTGCCTCCGGCGCGGCCATATTTTGTTTGGGGGCGGGGCGATGAACATCGGCGGCTGGGACACGACTTCGGTCCTCGACATCGCGCAGGTCAACGCCCAGCTCGCCGCCAGGCTGTCCAGCCTGCTGATGTCCTTCGACACCACCGTGCTCGACGGCTTCGCCGGCAACTTCGACGCCAAGGGCAGCTTCGGCCCCTGGTCGATCGCCGGGGGCTCCGGGACCGATGTCTACGTCAAGCTGCCCATCGCCGCGGGCACGCTGACACCGAAGGGCGCGTCCGCACCGACGACGAACCTGTCGGGCATGGTCATCGAGCTGGAGATCAACCTCGGGTGGATCCCCTCGCAGGTCACCAGCGGAGCCGACAACCTGAGCTTCGATCTCCAGCACGTCACGCCGCCGGGCGCCACCCGCGACAAGGGCGGGATCTTCGTCCGCAGCGTGACCGACCCGAGCAGCACCGGGTTCGGCGGGGAAGTCGGCAGCGCCGTCGCCAACGCCCTGCTCGCCAACAAGGACAAGATCACCTTCATCTTCGCGCAGACGGGAGTCGTCGACACCCAGACCGCGACCTGGCTGCTGCCCAAGCAGTCGATCTACAGCTTCCACGCACCCGACGGATCCGCCGGCGGCTGCCTGGCGATCCTCAGCACCGTCACCAACCGCGACATCTCCCGCCTGAACGCCAACATCGATGCCGGCATCATCGACCCCGCCTACCCGCTGGCCTTCGTGATCTCGGGCGATCTGTTCCTCGAACACATCATCATGCCCGCCCTGCCCGGCGCCTTTCCCAACACGGGCGCGGGGACATTCCGGTTCGGCGGCGGCCAGATCACGCTGACCCGGGCCTTCGACATGCCGTCGATCCTGGAGGGGGCGATCGACTACACGCCCAACGTCCAGGCGCTGTCGATCGGCATCAATGCGAACGCGCTCAAGAGCTCGGCATCGGGCACCTGCGGCCTGCACCTTCCCAACGCCTACCTCGACTTCTCCGCCTCGTCGAACAACGTGCTCGTGTTCGACGCCGGCAGCCACGCCTTCACGCTACTGAAGGACCCGAACCCCGCCACCAAGTCGGAGTCGCATGTGCCCTGGTACGACTACCTGATCGGCCTCGGCCCGCTCGGCGCCGCGGTCATGGCGGTGGTGCTGGCGGCGGTGGAGTCGGGCCTCGGTGACAGCCTCTCCAGCTCGCACCTGGCCGGCGACCTGTCCGCCCTGCCCAGCTCGGGCGTCAGATGGCCCGGCCTCGACCAGATCACGGTCCGCAAGGGCGCCTTGAACGACTGCTTCGTGCTCCACGCCAACGTGGCCTGAACCGCGGCGCGCCGGGCGCAGCCCCGGTCCGCCGCACCCCTGCCAGCAAAGGACCCGACCATGTCCACGCCGCAATGCACCGCCAACCTGACCCCGCCGTCTGCGGGCAAGGCGTCCACCAACAACTGGGACACGGTCTTCGCGATCAACTTCGCGAGTGCCAACAAGGCCATCGTCGGACAGAAGTCCTCGCCCCCCGGCTTCGACGGCGTCAAGCCGGGCGGCGGCTTCAGCGGCCCGGCGATCAAGGTGACCGGCACCTTCGGCGACTGGCAGCTCAGCGGCGGCAGCGGGTCCATCGCCGAGCTGACCCTGCCCATCGCGGGCGTGGCGGACGCGCAGACCACGCCGGTGCAGTCGCTCAAGTTCGCAGGCACCGCGGTGATCCAGGTCGAGCTGCAGTTCCTGCCGCAGCCCGCAGCGACGGCCTCGAAGAAGCTCTCGGGCGGGACGACCAACGCCCTGCGGATGAAGACCGACACGACCGATCCCCAGACGAAGCCGATCGTCTCGGTGATCTCGCTGCAGCTCAATCCCGAAGCGAACGAGGCCAAGGACGCGATCTCCGACGTCCTCGAGACCTGGCTGCTGGCCCACCTCGACAGCTTCAACCACACCTTCGCGGCGATCGACCTCGGGGCGGTGGCCGACAAGGACCAGTTCGCGTGGCTGGCGCCGACGCATCTGGGTTACGGGATCAACAACCCCGAGGGAGCCAAGGTCGGCGACTACGTCTTCGGCGTCATGGCGATGACCGAGAAGCGCCAGGGGACCAACCTGGGCTCGGAAATCTCGCCCAACGTCATCCCCAAGGGCTGCAACGCCGGCTTCCTGATCTCCCAGGAACGCTTCATGACCAAGATCATGAAGCCAAGCATCGCCAAGATGTTCCTCAAGGCCGCGGAGACCGATTTCGAGGTGACCGGCGACGGCTCGACGATCACCAACACCAAGGCCGTCACCTTCCACGACTTCGAGAGCGCCAACAAGGACGGCAGCGAGACGGTGAAGATCACCGGCGCCACGCTCGATGCGAAGAAATTCACCCTCGAGGCCGACGCGACCGTGCTGCGCCTGAGCTTCGTCGACCTCCACTTCCCGTGGGGCGGCGGCGGCTACACGGTGAACATGGTCTACAACTCAGAGTGCGAACTCTTCATGGACCAGAACAAGCACTTTCAGGCCTGTGTCGTCGGCAAGCCGGCGCTCAGCGTGACAGTGACCGAATCGTCCGGTGAGAAGTGGAAGGACATCATCGTCGGCATCGTCGAAGGCATCTCCTTCGCGGTCATCGGTGCGGCCATCGGCGGCGCGCTCGGGCCCGCGGCGGAAGCCGCGGAAGAGGGCATCGACGGCGCGGCCTCCGTCGCAGCCGAAGGGGTCGAGGGCACCTCCGACGCGCTCGAATTCACGGGCGATCTGCTGCCCGACGACGACATCGCCAATCTCGATGATCTCAACGCCGAGGACGATTCCGAGGCCAGCGGCGACATGGAAGCCTCGGACGAAGAGGGCTACACCTCCAAGTTCAAGGGCTTCCTGCGCCGCAACTGGCGCAAGATTCTCGGCATGGCGATCGGCGGTGCGGTCGGTGCCGTCGCCTCGAAGGTGCCGGACATCCTGGAAGCCTATTCCGAGAAGGACCTGGCCAAGATGCCGACCCTCGACGAGTTCGTGGACTACACCGTGGCACCGGTCTCCTGGCCGGGCCAGACCGGCTACACCCTGGTGAGCGTTGCGCTCAATGAATCCCTGCAGATCGGCCTGAACGTCGACATCGCAAGCTGAGGAGAAACGACCATGACGACGACCGTCTCGACGAACAACTGGGACACCGCCTTCGGCATCAAGTTCAAGGATGCCAATGCCGCCATCCTCAAGGCCGGGTCCTCGCCCGCGAACTTCTCGGGCAGCCATGTCGTGCCGGGCGCGACCTACCAGGTCAGCGCCGATTTCGGCGCCTGGCAGATGACGGGCGGCTCGGGCTCGTTCCTGCTGATGACCCTGCCGCTGACCGGCGGGAAGATCACCGGTGGCAGCCAGCCCGAGACGGCATTCTCCGGCAGCGTGCAGATCCAGGTGAGCCTAGGCTTCCTGCCGCAGCCCTCGGACAACACCAAGAAGGACCTCAGGCTCGACACCAGCGCGGCGGTGAGCGTGCTCTCGATTGACCTCGCCACAGGGCCGCAGGACGCCGCCGCGACGGTCAAGGGCGCGCTGCAGGACTGGCTCAACAGCAACCTGGGTGATTTCAACCACGTCTTCGCCGCGGTCGATCTCAACGTCCACCTCGATCAGCCGGGCAAGGATCCGTTCGACTGGGTCAAGCCGACGCAGCTCGGCTATGCGATCCACACCGATGGCATCGCCGCGGTAGACGACTGCATCTTCGGCGTGCTGGCGATGACCGAGGGCCGCGAGGGCATCAACCTGTCGCCGGTCATCGACCCCGGGATCATCCCGACCGGCTGCGACGCGGGCTTCCTCATCGCAGGCGAGCGGCTGATCGACAAGATCTTCGCGCCCCACATCCACGTGCTCTTCGCCGACGCGTCCGCCAGCGACTTCGACACCCAGGACGACGGGCTGACGCTCGTCAACGTGAAGACTCTGAAGCTCTCGCACCTCACCCTCAAGGACGGTTCGGTCATCACCGATGCGACGATCGCGCCAGCCGGCTTCTCCCTCTGGGTGGGCAGCGGCTACGTCGAGATCGACTTCACCGGGCTCAGCTTCACCTGGGACAACAAGTACAAGATCTCGGTGAACTACCGCTCGATCAACTCGCTGGCGACTGACAAGGAGGGGCACCTGCAGCTCGTGCAGACCTCGCTTCCCAAGCCCGTCGTCACGGTCACCAAGACCGAGGCGCAGAAGTGGAAGGAGATCTGGGAATCGATCGGCATCTCGGTGGGCGTCGCGATCATCGGGGCTTGCCTTGGTGCGGCGGCGGAGGCCGGTCTGGCCAAGGCGGCGGCTTCCAGCGCAACCGAAGGCGCGATCAACGGCGCGAGCGAGGGCGCGAGCGAAGGCATGATCGAACTTGAGCTCGTCTCGGTGAACGAGGCGATCGACCCGCAGGCGCAGCTCATCGCGAAGGTCAGCGAACTCGAAGGCGCGGTCGCGTCCCTCACCGCGCCGGCCGCTCCACAAACATTCACCGGCCTGTTCCGCACCGCGGCCTGGAAGCTGCTCGGCCTGGTCATCGGCGCGGTGATCGGGTCGGGCGTCGCAGGCATCGTGACCGCGCTGCAGGCCTACGCCGACGAGAACAGCGACGAGATGCCCACGCTCGACGGGTTCTCGAACGAGGCCACCAAGGGCGTCGACTGGGCCGAGAGCAGCGGATACCGGCTCGCCTCGGCGCAACTGCGCGGGGCGATGCAGCTCGGTCTCGTCAAGGAGGCCTGAGCCGTGCCGGCGCCGCAGACCTATGGCTGGGACATGGTCATCGCCGTCCGCACCGGCGTCCTCAACCGCAGGTTCACCGCGGCCGGCGGCGCATTCAGCGCGTCCATCTCCCACGCCAACGGATCGGTCGCGGTGGAAGGCTCGCTCGGCGCCTGGCAGATCGCCACCGGCGGCTCGGGCGCGCTGCTCAAGTTCGCGATTCCCTGCGCCCGGCTCAAGCTCACGCAAGCCAGCAAGTCGGTTGCGTTTTCGGACGGTTCGTTCCTGGTCGAGGCACAGCTTGCGTTTGCCGAGCCCGCCTCGGCCGGAGGTGCGCGGCCGCTTCGGATCGTGCCCGGGAAGGACGCGGTGAGCGCGCAGGCCGCCGAGTTCGACGATCCAGCATTCCCCGGCTTTGCCGCGATGGCCGTTGCCGGCCTCCAGCAATGGCTCGATGTCCAGGCCGCGTTTCCCTACATCTTCGGGACTTTCGCCGGCGCGCCGACCGGCGGCGCAGAGCCCGTTGGCGATCTGGTGCCGCCCGCCGCCAGCTATGCCTACGCCGATGCCGCGGATGGCAATGGCGGTGTCCTGGCGGTGCTGTGCGGTGCGGAGCCGGGCGCGGGCTCGCCGCACTTGCTGCAGGAGGTCGACCCGGCCGCGCTGGGCGGCGGGGATGCGGTGGCGCTCGTGGGCGAAGCGGTGCTGGCGCGTGTGCTGGCGCTGGGCCTCTCGCAGGCGACATTGCCCGGAGGGCAGACCCTGTCCGCCACGGTCGCGGCAGCGCTGAGCGTCCCGCTGACCCTGAAGGGAGGCGCGTGATGGCCACCGCTGCCGCGCAGAAGGCCGACACCTACGGCTGGGACACGGTCTTCGCGGTCAGGGTCGACGACGTCAACGCCGCGATCGCGCGCCGGGGCAGCTCGCCCACCAGCTTCGCGGGCTCGTCCAAGGATCCGCACACCGGCGTTGCCGTGAACGTCAGCGGGAGCTTCACAAGCTGGCAGATCACGATGGGCGGCTCGGGCAAGCTGATCCACATGAGCACCCCGGTGACCGGGCTCAAGGCCACGGGGGAGATCCCCGGGCGGGGGCCGGTGGCCTTCACTTTCGGACCCGGCACGTTCGAGATCGAGGTCGAGCTGGTGTACGTGCCGCACAGCGATCCGCCGGCAGGCGCCCCGGGAACGTTCCACAAGCTCATGGTCCGCCACACCGGCGCGACGCCCGAGGAGCAGGTCGTCACCGTGCTCGGCGCCTACAACTTCGGCACCAGCACCGACGGCAGCGCCACGCCGTTCGAGGCCGTTGCCGACGACGTGAAGGCGGCGATGCAGGCCTGGTTCAACGCCAACCTCGCCGACTTCGCGCATGTCTTCGCCACGGTCAATCTCGGCCGGACCGCCGATCAGGGCCAGTTCGCCTGGCTGCTGCCGACCTACACAGCCTATGCCTACATCGACGGCCCGACGCTCGACGAAAGCATCCTGGGCATCCTGTGCATGACCCAGGGGCGCTCGGCCGTCGGGCTCGATCCGGAGATCTCGCCCTCGGCCATACCGCCTGGCGCCCGTGCCGGCTTCCTGATCGCGCCCGAGCGTTTCGTCACCGAAATGCTGCTGCCCTCGATGCCGCTCGTGTTCAAGGGCGCCAAGGTCTCGGACTTCGCGCTGCGGACCGACGGCACGGGCCTCACGCTCGCCGCGGGCCCGGCGTCCATCCAGAATCTCGAGGACGACGACGGCAACACGCACCAGACGCTGCTGAAGAACTTCGAGCTCACCACCAGCAACCAGCTGCTCACGGTGGATGCGACCACGCAGGTGGAGGTCTCGCCCGGCATCCACGCCTTCACGCATGTCGTCTCCTCCTACGGGCTGACGCTGCACAAGACCGCCGACGGCAAGGAGACGATCTTCTACGTCGACAAGTCGAGCATCCCCCCCGAGCACTGGACCGAGGAAAGCGAAGGGGTGAAGATCACCAAGATCCTCGAAGGCATCGCCGCCGCGCTGATCGTCATCGCCATCACGGTGGCGACCGACGGCGCCGGGTTCGTCGCCGCCGCCATCGTCGTGGGCATCCTGGCCGGCGTGGCATCCAAGGTGCCCGACATCATTGCCGCGGCGAACACCGACGATGCGCCGTCGATCGACCTGCTGCTGTTCAACTCGATCGATCCGCTTCAATGGAGCGACCAGCAGGACTTCGACCTCGTCAGCGCCTCGCTCAACTACTCGGTGCAGCTGGGCGGGACGCCCAAGTTCGCCGGGTAAAGGAAGCGCTCGGGCCCGCCGCGATCGAACGGGGCGTCGGGCGCGCGCATCTGGATGGCGCACCAATGGAACAGCGCCAGATCCGAGGGCAAGGCGCCGCCTGCGGCCACCGCCCGTTCCCAGCGGGCCAGCACGGCCTCGCAGGTCGCGGCGGGAATGCGGTGCGCGCCGTGGTTGCCCCAGAAGTGGACGAAGAGCGCGCGCGAGTCCGCCAGCAGCGCCGGATGGGCCTGTAGATCCGGAACGCGCCGAATGCGTGCCTCGGCGCCGGGATCTTCGGCAAGCACCGCGATCAGGGCTTCCTGGTCCCCGATCCCGTCCCAGACGGCGTTCGGCCCCGTGCCTGGGGGCAGGGCAAATTCGGTGCGCAGGCGCGCGCGGGCGAACAGCTCGCGGATCCAGGGCGTCGAACGCAGCAGGATCACACCGGTGTTGATCGGTTGCCGCCGGCGGATCACCTCGGGCGCGACGCCCAGCCAGTCGGCCACCCGATCGAAGCACTGCGTGACGATGTCTGCGCCGTCCACGCAGAACTCCGCGCCCGAGCGCGCCGGGTCGGCGACCAGCGCGTCGGCGTCGGCCCAGAGCACCCATGCATGCCGGTCGAGCGCCGCGGCGATCGCGTCGAACTTGGCCCAGCAGGCCGGTCGCCCCGGATCGACCCGCGCGGCCCCGTAAAGGGGCCAGCCGTGCCGCGCGCACCACAGGCGCCGGTTCACGAGGCCCATGCGCCCGAGCCGCTCGTACTTGGCGGTCGGGTTGTGCTCGGGAACCAGGTTGAACGTGACGACCGCCAGATCGGGCGCGGCTGCGGATTCAGACATCAGCCAAGGCGCACGCTGCGCGATCCCGAACCAGCGCGTCGAGGATGGCGCGGTAGCGCGGGTCCGGGCGATCCGGCGCGATCCGGGTGAGATCGGCATGCGCGCAGTCCAATGTCGCCCGCCGCGCGGCAGGGACCGGCGCTCCGGGCCCGAGCGGAGCGATCCAGCTCTCGCCCGTGCTCAGCACGGCATGGTCCGTCACCGCGCCGGCCGGACCCTGCTTGTCGCTCCACCAGCGGGCGCTGGCCCTCAGCGCGCCGGCGTCCAGCCCGATCGCGCGCATCACCGCTGCGATCCGTCGGTCGGGCCCAGGGCCCGGGGCAGACGGCAGGGGCCAGTCCTCGGGCGTGTCGAGAAGGACCAGCGTCAGCGCTGCGTCCGCCCGACGCGCGGACGACAGCGGCACGCCCCGCGTCTGCGTCAGCAGATGGCGCAGAGCGAAGCGCAGCAGCAGCCCGCCGAGGCAGTGCCCCACCAGCGCAACGCGGGCATGGCGCTCGAGCAACGCTGCAATCGCCGCAGCCGCGTCCTCGGCCAGAGCCGGCAAGCTGCGGGCGCCGCTGTCGAGGCGCGTCTGAACGCGCGCGTCATAGTCGAGGTAGAAGAAGCTCGCCGCCGGCAGGTCGCGGGCGAGCCGTTCGGCGCAGGCGCCCGGCGAACCGGGAGCGCCCCAACTCGAGAACGGATCGCCGCCAAGGCCGTGGGCCAGGACCACGCACTCGCGCGCCCCGGGCCGCTCGAGGTACCGACCGCAAGAGACCGCGCCTTCGAAACCGGGCTGCGCGCCCACTGCGGTTCCAGAGGCTTCAGGCGGCAGCCAGACCGGCATCGAGCTTGTGGAACGAGGCGACCGCGTCCGTCCGCATCGGCCCGTCCACCGTCAACCCCGCCAGGGGCGCCGTTGCCGTGAGCGCTTCCAGCAGCGGCGCCAGCGTTCGCAGCATCGCATCCAGCGTGTCGTGATCGGCGAGGGCGTAGACGATGGTGATGCCGTCGGCAGCCTTGGGGGAGACCGTCATCGTCACCCCGTCCACCGCGGCCTCCTTCTGCAGATCGGCCACGCGCGCCAGCGCCTTGTCGGCCTGGCCGGGCAGCGGGCGATAGGTTGCGGTGATGGTGATCGCTTCAGCCATTCTTGACTCCCGTTCGCACCTGCAACGCCGATCGGCTTTGTTGCTCGATTCTAGCCCGCAGCTCCGCTGCAGGCCGCCCGAAATCTCGTGTTCCATCAACCAGTTGCGATGGATTTCAAGCTTGGGTTCAGGCTGCGGCTGGATGCGCCGGCGATGGTCCACCTCAGCCCGATTGGCGCAGGACCAGGTTGGGCGAGGCCAGGTAGCGTCGCCTGTCCTGGTTCGGATCTTCAATGCGCGACAGCAGGATCGCCGCGGACTGGGGGCGCGGACACCTTGGGGTCAGAAACTAGGATCACCGCGAGTTCCGCGGGAAGCATCAGAGCATCTCGGCACCGCGCCACGGCTTGCGCCCGCCGACGTGGCAGTAGCGCTCCATGTAGCCCGCGGTCGGGGGGAGACGTAGCGGTTGCACATTAAGCTGGATCGTAGCGGGCAAAGCTGACGCACACCGCCAAAGGCGAGACCGGTGCCAACAAAGCCGGGGACGGTGACGGCAGCGTCAACTTCGATGCCGCCTCACTGATCGCAATCGATGACGCGTTGCTCAAGGCGATGGCCGCGCTGATCGTCAGCTCGCCCTGAAGCTGCCGGCCGTGGGCGACAGCAAGTGGCCGAGTGGAGCCGACCGGTTTTCGCCGGCGAACGGCCGGTGTACATCAGGTTGCCGACCTTCGGGTTCGGACCGCGGCGCTGTCAGACCGCGGTGACGTTGAACCGATCGCAGAGGTCATCCACCTGCCGTGCCTTGAGCTTCTCGGCGCGCAGCTTGCGGAGCCCGCTGCGCTCGAAGATGGCGTAGGCAAACCCCTTGTTCATTTGCCGCGACACGTACCGAATTCCATCCCAGCGCGGACTCGCACCGTGGATCGCCCGTGCCCAGGCCTGGCTCGCCGTGTAGTCGGCGGATGCACTGATGTCGTTGTTCAGTCCCAGAGCCTTGAGCGCTGCCCCGGTCAGGTCAGCCAGTACCAGCGACTTGCGCCGAGCACAGGTAAACCGCACGACCGAGCGCTCCGTCAGTTCTGCGGTCGGCACCTCGTAGCTGCCTCTGACGAACCGCCCGCACTCATGGATGACGCTCTCCGCGAAGGCTACTTCGATGGTGCTCGCGGTGTAGCAGGTGCCGAACGGGCCGGCACCGCCAGGATCTGGATCATCAAAACGGTAGACCCCAGCAGACCAGTACGGCTCGGTGGCCGGATGCCGGCTCAAGCGCACGAGCGACGCGACTTCGATCCTGGTCGGTCGAAGCAGATCCTCGAAGGAGCCGGGATCAGGCAGCCGCAGCGACACGCGAAGCGCCTCGCTCGCGCGCCCATGCCGCGGCCAGGCGCTCCACCTTGGCCAAGGCAGTCCCCGCCTCCAACGCGGCAGCAACGCTTGTTCCTGAGAGGGTGCCGTGCTCGCGCAGCCAGAACATCAGTTTCTCGCTGGCGCCGAGGTCACCGAGCGCGCGGCAGATGGCTGCCACAGCCTCGCGGTCCATCCCGAGGAATGCCTGCGGATAGAACAGCCGATTGCCGACCTTTACCGCGAAGATTTCGCCCCGGTCTGCCGCCGGCGCCAAAGCCTGACGGGTGAGCCCCCACGCTTGCGCGAGTTGCTCACCGGGCACGACGAGGTCATCCTTGACCCACTGGACACGCGCTGCCTCGCCGCGCGCGGTGGCGCCCGCCAGGCCGCCGGTGGCCTGAGCATGCAGGTTGTCCGCGGCGGAGGAGTCGGCGTGCGCCACCCGGGCTCGAACGCCTCGTGTCCTCGGTAGCTGCAGCCCTTGCTT
>CALMIF010000168.1 GCA_937864045.1 uncultured Aquabacterium sp.
TGCTTGATCCAGCGCGTGGCCTCGATGAAGTCGACCGCGTAGTTGGCGTGCTCCTCGATGCCGGTGGCAATCGCGAAGATGTTGGGGTCGAAGATGATGTCCTCGGCCGGGAAGCCCACCACGTCGACCAGCAGCCGGTAGGCCCGTTCGCAGATCTGGATCTTGCGCTCGTAGGTGTCGGCCTGGCCCTGCTCGTCGAAGGCCATCACCACGGTGGCCGCGCCGTAGCGGCGCAGCAGCGTGGCCTGGTGGATGAACTGTGCCTCGCCTTCCTTCAGGCTGATGCTGTTGACGATGCCCTTGCCCTGCAGGCACTTCAGACCGGCCTCGATCACGCTCCACTTGCTGCTGTCGACCATGATCGGCACGCGGGCGATCTCGGGCTCGCTGGCGATCAGCTTGAGGAAGCGCTCCATCGCCGCCTGGCTGTCGAGCATCGCCTCATCCATGTTGACGTCGATGATCTGCGCGCCGTTCTCCACCTGCTGGCGGGCCACGCTCAGCGCGTCCTCGTAGCGGCCTTCGAGGATCATCTTCGCGAACACGCGCGAGCCGGTGACGTTGGTGCGTTCACCGATGTTGACGAACAGGTTGCCCGCACCGATGGACACGGGCTCCAGCCCGGCCAGGCGCATCGGCGGCGGGGCAGGAATGGCGGTGGCGGCTGTGGTGTCGGTCATGGCGGAGCGGTCAAATGGCCTGCCGCGGCGCCCCGGCTCACCCGGGGCGCCTGCATTCAGGCGGTGGGTGAGCGCCGTTGCCGGGTGCGGGCTTGCACATCAGCCGCTGCACCGTCCCGAGCCTGGCGGCGGGCTGATCGCAGGGACCGGCCGGCCGTCGCAACGCTCCTCGGGAAAGCCCGCATTCTAGGTCGGGCAGGCTAGACTTGAACGCATGAGCCTGATCGCATCGGAGGCCACCGTGGGATGTGCCTTGAAGCTGCAGCCGATGACGGCGGCCGAGTTCCTGGCCTGGGACGCCACCCAGACCGTGAAGCGCGAGTTCGTGCGCGGCGAGGTGTTCGCGATGGCTGGCGGCGAGGACCGCCATGCCACAGTGGCGCTGAACATCGCCATGACCCTGCGCCAGCACCTGCGCGGCAGCCCATGCCGGGTCTATCCCAGCGACGTGAAGCTGCGTGTCGAGGCCGCCGACTGCTTCTTCTACCCCGACGTGATGGTCACCTGCAGCGCCGCCGACCTGCAGGACCGGCTGATCAAGCGTGAGCCACGCCTGGTGGTGGAGGTGCTGTCACCGTCGACCGCGGCCTATGACCGTGGCGACAAGTTCGCCAGCTACCGCCAGCTGCCGTCGCTGCAGGAGTACCTGCTGGTGGATGTGGGCGCGCTGCGCTGCGACCTGTTCCGCAAGGGCGCCGACGGCCTGTGGGTGCTGCACCCCAGCAACGCGGGCGAGCCGGTGCAACTGGCCAGCGTCGATCTGACGCTGACGCCCGACGCGCTGTGGGCCGACCTCGAACCGCCGGCCGAGCCAGCGGCCTGATCAGGCCGCCAGCAAGCTGCTGAACAGCGGATCCGCCTTCGACCGCGGCCGGTAGATGCCCACGCGCCGGGCGATCTCGGCGATGTGCGCGGGCGTGGTGCCGCAGCAGCCGCCGACGATGTTGACGAAGCCGGCCTGGGCGAACTCGGCCAGCATGCGGCCGGTGACCTCGGGCGTTTCGTCGAAGCCCGTTTCGCTCATGGGATTGGGCAGGCCGGCGTTCGGGTAGCAGCTGATGAAGGTGTCGCCGGCCACCTTGGCCAGTTCCTCGATGTAGGGCCGCATGACCGCCGCGCCCAGCGCGCAGTTCAGGCCCACGGCCAGCGGCCGGGCGTGGCGCACGCTGTGCCAGAAGGCCGGCACGGTCTGGCCGCTGAGGATGCGGCCGGAGGCGTCCGTCACCGTGCCGCTGATGATCACCGGCAGCCGCTCGCCGGTCTGCTCCATCAGCTCGTCCAGCGCAAAGATCGCCGCCTTGGCGTTCAGCGTGTCGAAGATGGTCTCGACCAGGAACAGGTCGCAGCCGCCTTCCAGCAAGCCGCTGGCCTGCTCGAAGTAGGCCGCGCGCAGCTCGTCGAAGCTGACGTTGCGGGCGCCGGGGTCGTTCACGTCAGGGCTGATGCTGGCGGTGCGCGGCGTCGGGCCCAGAGCGCCGGCCACCCAGCGCGGGTGGTCGGGTGTGCTGGCGGCATCGCAGGCTTCGCGCGCCAGGCGGGCGGCGGCCACGTTCATCTCGCGCGCCAGGTGGCCCAGTCCGTAGTCTTCCTGGGCGATCGAGGTGGTGCCGAAGGTGTTGGTCTCGATCAGGTCTGCGCCCGCGGCCAGGTACTGGTCGTGGATCTCGCGGATCACGTCGGGCCGGGTCAGCACCAGCAGGTCGTTGTTGCCCTTCAGGTCCTTGCCGTGGTCGGCGAAACGCGCCGCCCGAAAGTCGGCCTCGCCCAGCTTGTAGCGCTGGATCATCGTGCCCATCGCCCCGTCGATGATGACGATGCGTTGCGCAAGCAGCGCCGGCAGGCCGGCGGCGCGGGTGTAGGTGGGGGCAGCGCGGTTCATCGGCAAATTGTAGAAGGGGGCTACATCGCCAGCGGCTGGGTCTCCTCGAACAGCGACGGCCGGAAGTCCACCGCCTGCGGCGGCGGCTGCTCGTCGGCCAACTGCGCCCACACCGCCAGCTGGGCCGCGGCCATCGGCTTGGCGAACAGGTAGCCCTGCAACTCGTCGCAGTCCAGTTGCACCAGCAGGTCGCGCTGGCGTTCGGTCTCCACGCCTTCGGCCACCACCTTCAGGCCCAGGGCATGGGCCAGCTTGACCACCGCATCGACGATCGAGCGGGCGTCTTCGCTCTGCCCCAGGTCATGCACGAAGCTGGCGTCGATCTTCAGTTCGGCCGCGGGCAGGCGGCGCAGGTAGCTCAGCGACGCCTGGCCGACGCCGAAGTCGTCGATCGACACATGCAGGCCGGCACGGCGCAGGCGCTCGAAGCTGCGTTGCGTGACCTGCGTGTCCTCCATCGCCACCGATTCGGTGATCTCGCAGGTGAAGCGCCC
>CALMIF010000169.1 GCA_937864045.1 uncultured Aquabacterium sp.
CCCAACTGCAAGGAAAGCCCCGGCGGCCTGCGCGACCTGCAGGTGGTGATGTGGGTGGCGCGCGCCGCCGGCCTGGGCCGCAGCTGGGCCGAGCTGGCGGCCAACGGCCTGATCACGCCGTTCGAGGTCAAGCAGCTGCAGCGCAACGAAGGGCTGCTCAAGCTGATCCGCGCCCGGCTGCACGCCGTGGCCGGCCGGCGCGAGGACCGGCTTGTGTTCGACCTGCAGACCGCCGTGGCCGAGAGCTTCGGCTACACCAGCAGCAAGGCGCAGCGCTCGTCCGAAGTGCTGATGCACCGCTACTACTGGGCGGCCAAGGCGGTGACCCAGCTCAACCAGATCCTGATGCTCAACATCGAGGAGCGCATCAACGCCAGCGGCGCCGCGCCGATGCGGCAGATCAACGGCCGCTTCCTCGACCGCGCCGGCATGCTGGAGGTGACCGAGGACAACCTGTACCTGGAGAACCCGCACGCGATCCTGGAGACCTTCCTGGTCTTCCAGCAGACGCCGGGCATCAAGGGCCTGTCGGCGCGCACGTTGCGGGCGCTCTACAACGCCCGCGAGGTGATGGACAGCGGCTTCCGCCACGACCCGATCAACCGCGAGCTGTTCATGGACATCCTGCGCCAGCCGCAGGGCATCACCCACGCCTTCCGGCTGCTGAACCAGACCTCGGTGCTGGGCCGCTACCTTTGGGTGTTCCGCCGCATCGTCGGGCGCATGCAGCACGACCTGTTCCACGTCTACACCGTGGACCAGCACATCCTGATGGTGCTGCGCAACGTGCGCCGCTTCTTCATCCCCGAGCACGGGCATGAATACCCGTTCTGCAGCCAGCTGGCCAGCGAATGGGACAAGCCCTGGCTGCTGTACGTCGCCGCCCTCTTCCACGACGTGGCCAAGGGCCGCGGCGGCGACCACAGCCAGCTTGGCGCGGTCGAGGTGCGGCGCTTCTGCCGCGACCACGGCATCGACCGCGACGACGCCGGCCTGGTGGAGTTCCTGGTGCGGCACCACCTGACGATGAGCACGGTGGCGCAGAAGGAGGACCTGTCGGACGCCGACGTGATCCGCGCCTTCGCCGACAAGGTGGGCGACGTGCGCCGCCTGACCGCGCTGTACCTGCTGACGGTGGCCGACATCCGCGGCACCAGCCCCAAGGTGTGGAACGCCTGGAAGGCCAAGCTGCTGGAGGACCTGTACCGCATCACGCTGCGCGCCCTGGGCGGCGCCAAGCCCAACCTGGACGCCGACCTGGAGGCGCGCAAGCAGGAGGCGCGGCAGATCCTGGCCCTGCACAGCGCCCTGCCCGGCACCGAGCAGCCGCTGTGGAAGACGCTGGAACTGAGCTACTTTGCCCGCCACGACGCCAGCGAGATCGCCTGGCATGCGCGGGCCCTGTGGCGCCACCTCGACCCGCCGCAGGCGGTGGTGCGGGCCCGCCCCAGCCCCATCGGCGACGGCCTGCAGGTGCTGGCCTACGCACCCGACCGGCCCGACCTGTTCGTGCGCATCTGCGGCTACTTCGACGGTGCCGGCTTCTCGATCCAGGACGCCAAGGTGCACACCAGCCGCACCGGCTTCGCGCTGGACACGTTCCAGGTCGTGCATCCGCGGGTCGAGGCCGAGGACCAGAGCGGCTACCGCGACCTGATCTCGCTGGTCGAGACGCAACTGGCGCAGGCCATGGCCAACGAGGCGCCGCTGGCTGAACCGGCACGCGGCCGGGTGTCGCGCCGGGTCAAGTCCTTCCCGGTGACGCCGCGGGTGTCGCTGGCGCCCGACGAGCGCGCCCAGCGCTGGCTGCTCAGCGTCAGCACCAGCGACCGCTCGGGCCTGCTGTACGCCATCGCCCGCGTGCTGGCGCGCCACGGCATCAACCTGCAGCTGGCCAAGGTCAGCACCCTGGGCGAGCGGGTGGAGGACACCTTCCTCGTCAACGGCCCGGCGCTGCAGCACCACCGCACGCAGCTGCAGATCGAGAGCGAACTGCTCGACGCCCTGGCTCCCGTCAGATGACTCCCCCCCGATGCGCCTTCAGCGCCTCCCCCCCAGGGGGGCGCCGCCAGCGGCCCGGCAGAGCCGGTTCCGCGGCGACCGCTTGGTCAAACCCGAAATCGAGGCTGGCCTGAGCATGCCCCTGCGCGCCCTCACCGCGGCCGAAACTGCCGCCGACCTCGCCGGCTTCGACGCCATCATCGACGCCCGCTCGCCATCGGAGTTCGCCGAGGACCACTTGCCCGGCGCCATCAACTGGCCGGTGCTCGACGACGAGCAGCGGCGCATCGTCGGCACGCTGTACGTGCAGACCTCGGCGCTGGAGGCGCGCAAGGTGGGCGCGGCGATGGTGGGCCGCAACATCGCCGACCACCTGGACCGATGGATCGCCGACAAGCCGCGCGACTGGCAGCCGCTGGTCTATTGCTGGCGCGGCGGCCAGCGCTCGGGCTCGCTGGCCTGGTTCCTGGACCAGATCGGTTTCCGCACCGCCAAGCTGGCCGGCGGCTACAAGGGCTTTCGCGGCGTGGTGCGG
Organism: uncultured Aquabacterium sp.; assembly: GCA_937864045.1. Lineage (GTDB taxonomy): Bacteria > Pseudomonadota > Gammaproteobacteria > Burkholderiales > Burkholderiaceae_C > Pseudaquabacterium. The sequence continues at coordinate 2,537 of CALMIF010000169.1, forward strand.
GCCGACCTGGACGCCTGGCCGGCGCGCTTCGACTTCCGCGTGCTGGCCGGACGCACCGGAAGCGGCAAGACGCGGCTGCTGCATGCGCTGGCCGAGGCGGGCGCCCAGGTGCTCGACCTGGAAGGCCTGGCGGCGCACCGCGGCTCGGTGCTGGGCGGCTTGCCCGACCGGGCACAGCCGACGCAGAAGGCCTTCGACAGCCGGCTTTGGCAGGCGCTGCGTGGCCTGGACGCCGGCCGTCCGGTGTTCGTGGAGAGCGAGAGCAAGAAGATCGGCAAGTTGCAGTTGCCCGATGCGCTGATCACGCGCATGCACGCGCAGGGCCGCGTGCTGCGGGTGGAGATGCCCGACGCCGCCCGCGTCGATCTGCTGCTGCAGGACTACGGCTTCTTCGCCCGGGATGTCGACGGCTTCTGCCGCCTGCTCGACGGCCTGGTGGCGCTGCGTGGCCGCGAGACGGTGCAGCGCTGGCAAGCCCAGGCGCGGGCCGGCGACTGGGCCGCCGTCTTCGCCGACATGATGCTGGCCCACTACGACCCGCTGTACACCCGCTCGATGGACCGCCACTACGCCGGCTATGCTCAGGCCCGGCGCGTGGAGCTGGCCGACGGCAGCGCCCCGGTGCTGGCCGAAGCCGCCCGTGACCTGCTCGCCGACCTGACCTGACCCGACTGCCACGATGCGCCGCGACCGCCCCGACAGCCCCGCCCTGATCGAATCGCGCGCCTTCGGCGTGCGCAACATCCCACTGCTGCGGCCTCTGGGCTGGCTGGCCCGCGGCTGGCGCGACCTGGTGCGCTGCCCCCTGCCCGGCCTGCTGCACGGCCTGGCGCTGGCGCTGTTCGGCGGTGCGCTGATCGCCCTGGCGCGCGACAAGTTCTGGCTGCTGTCGGGCGCCTTCACCGGCTTTCTGCTGGTGGCGCCGGTGCTGGCGACCGGGCTGTACGCCGTCAGCCGGGCGCTGGAAAAAGGCCAGCGCGCCGACCTGGGCGTGGCCATCGCCGCCTGGAAACCCGACCGCGTGCAGGGCGGTCGGCTGATCATCTTCGGCCTGCTGCTGGCCTTTGCCGGCACCGGCTGGGTGCTGACCTCGGCGTCGCTGGTCACCGGCTTTGCGCCGGCCAAGGTCAACACGCCGCTGGACTTCCTGCGCGTGGTGGTGCTCAACGAGCAGTCGCACTTGTTCGAGATCTGGCTGGCGATGGGCGCCTTCCTGGCCGCGCCGGTCTACGCCAGCAGCGTGGTGGCCATCCCGCTGCTGCTGGACCGCCAGGTCAGCGTGCTGGCCGCCGTGCTGACCAGCTGGCGCGTGGTGCAGGCCCACCCGCTGCCGATGGCGTTGTGGGCGGCGCTGCTGATGGCATTGACCGTGCTGGGCATGGCCACCGCACTGGCCGGCCTGGTGGTGGTGGCGCCCTGGCTGGCCCATGCCAGCTGGCATGCCTACCGCGACCTGGTCAGCACCGCCGGCCTGGAAGAACGCTGAGCCATGTTCGGCCTGACCGAGGAGCAGATCGCCACGTTCGGCCTCACCTTCGGGGTGGGCGCCTTCATGCTCTACATGGTGTTCATCATCTTCCAGCTGGCGCGGGAATCGAAGGCCGGCCGGCTCGGCACCTTCGTGCTGTTCCTGGGCCTGGGCTTCGGCCTGCTGGGCTTCGTCGCCAAGGGCGTCATCAAGTTTTTCCTCGGCGGCGTCGGGGAATGAAAAGGGCCGGCAGAGCCGGCCATTTCGTCCCTCGAACTGGAACCCCCTCTCGGAGGGGGCCAGGGGGAGCGGACACGTTCACCCGAAGGGTTGAACGCCCGCCCCGCGGGCGTTCAACCCATGTGCAAGCCGCCGTTGCACGAGAAATCGGCGCCGGTGGTGAAGCCGGAATCCTCACCCGCCAGCCAGGCGCAGATCGAGCCGATCTCGTCGGGCGTGCCCAGGCGCTTGACCGGGATCGTCGCGACGATCTTCTCCAGCACCTCGGGCTTGATCGCGCGGACCATGTCGGTGCCGATGTAGCCCGGGCTCACGGTGTTCACCGTCACGC
>CALMIF010000170.1 GCA_937864045.1 uncultured Aquabacterium sp.
ACCGCACCGCTCACGATAGTTGTCGCTGACAGCTCAGGATAGTTGACGCCGGGCAAGCGTGCCATTGCACGCCTGGCCGAGGAAGTCGGCGTCGAGCTCACCCGCGTGCTCGACTACTTCGGAGTGCAGGAACTGGGCGAGATCGCAGCCGCGGACTTCCTCCGGGTCATCCGTTCCCTGGAAAAGCATCGGAGCGCAGCATGAGCACCATCGTGAACCTGGTTCAGGGCAGCGAACAGTGGCTCGCGCACCGGCGCAGCCATCGCAACGCTTCGGAGTCCGCCGCCGTGCTGGGCATCAGCCCATGGATGACGCCTTACCAGCTCTGGCTGCACAAGACCGGCAGGGCTGTCACGGAGGTCAATGCCGCGATGCGGCGCGGCACGGCGCTGGAGCCGGCGGCGCGGGCAGCCTACGAGGAACGCACCGGCCATGTCATGCAGCCGCTGGTGCTGCAGGACGGCCTGTACGGCGCCAGCCTGGACGGCATGACTCTCGGGGGTGACCTGATCATGGAGATCAAGGTGCCGTACCAGGGGAAAGCGTCGTCGCTGTGGCGAGACGCCCAGGGCGGCCAAGTGCCTGCCCACTACGCAGCCCAGATTCAGCACCAGCTGATGGTGAGCGGCGCGCGGGTTGCCCACTTCTGGGTCTTCGACGGCGCAGAGGGTCTGCTGATCGAGGTGCACCGCGACCAGGACGAGATCGAAGCGATCCGCCAGGCTTGGGACGGCTTCCAGATCTTCCTCAGCGAGGATCGGCCGCCGCCACTGTCAGACGCGGACACGGTGCAGCGCGAGGACGACGCGTGGGCGCAGGCAGCCGGGGCATTTGCCCGGGCCAAGCAGGCTGCCCAGGCCGCCGACGAGGCCCTGGAGGCGGCCAAGCAGGCGCTGGTGGTACTGGCGAAGCACCCCAGGGAGCAAGGCGCCGGCGTGACGGTGACGCGCTTCTGGAAGACGGGCAGCGTCGACTACAAGAAGGTGCCGGCTCTGGACGGCCTGGACTTGTCGGCTTACCGGGGCAAGGCGCGGGAGGAGGTGCGGATCACCACAACAACTTGAGGCACTGCCAGCGTCGGCTCGCGGCCGGGCTCTACCCCGGCCGCTCCGCGCCAAAGGCGCGCACGCTCACCGCTCTGATCCGGCCTTCTGCAGGGCCGAAGCAGGCCGGCCCAACATCGACATCGGCGGCCCGTTCAGTGGCGGAGAGAGCCAACAAGACTCACGAAAACTGCTTACATCCGCCGTTACATCACCAAGCGCCATCAACGAAAAAGCCCGGCTGGGCCGGGCTCTTCGATTACATCCAAGTGATTGATTCACAAGGACTTTCTGGCGGAGCAGGAGGGATTCGAACCCTCGATACGGGAGAACCGTATACCGGATTTCGAGTCCGGCGCATTCGACCACTCTGCCACCGCTCCGGTGTCTTTGTGACCCGTGGTCTGTGGGTCGAGCCCGCGATTCTAGCCTCAAAACGGCGGGCGTCAGCCCGCGTGTGGCTCAGGCGGCGAGAACTTCCGCACCGCCCAGGTAGGGGCGCAGCGCCGCCGGCACCTTGATGCTGCCGTCGGCGCGCTGGTGGTTCTCCAGCACCGCCACCAGGGCGCGGCCCACGGCCAGGCCCGAGCCGTTGAGGGTGTGCACGAACTCGGTCTTGCCCTGGGCATTGCGAAAGCGCGCCTGCATGCGCCGCGCCTGGAAGGCCCCCATGCTGCTGCACGAGCTGATCTCGCGGTAGGTGTCCTGCGCCGGCAGCCACACCTCCAGGTCGAAGGTCTTGACGGCGCCGAAGCCCATGTCGCCGCTGCACAGCAGCACCACGCGGTAGGGCAGCTCCAGCGCCTGCAGGATGGCCTCGGCATGGCCGACCATGGCATCCAGCGCAGCGAAGCTCTGGTCGGGCGCCGTGACCTGCACCATCTCCACCTTGTCGAACTGGTGCTGGCGGATCATGCCCCGCGTGTCGCGGCCCGCCGAGCCTGCCTCCGAGCGGAAACACGGCGTGTGGCCGGTCAGCCTGATCGGCAACTGCTCGGGCGCCAGGATGGTGTCGGCCACGGTGTTGGTGAGCGTCACCTCCGAGGTCGGGATCAGGTACCACTTGGTGCCCGCCGCATCGCCGTCGCCCGAGGTGACGTGGAACAGGTCCTGCTCGAACTTGGGCAGCTGGCCGGTGCCGCGCATCGCTGCGGCATTGACCATGTAGGGCGTGTAGCACTCGGTGTAGCCGTGCTTGCCGGTGTGGGTGTCCAGCATGAACTGGGCGAGTGCCCGGTGCAGCCGTGCCACCGGGCCGCGCATCAGCGAGAAGCGCGCGCCGGCCAGTTTCACGCCGGCCTCGAAGTCCAGGCCCAGCGGGGCGCCCAGGTCGACATGGTCCCGGACCGGGAAGTCGTAGGTGCCCGGCGTGCCCCAGCGCCGCACCTCGACGTTGCCCGTCTCGTCGGCGCCCACCGGCACGCTGGCGTCGGGCAGGTTGGGCACGCCCAGCAGCAGGGCCTGCAGCTCGGTCTGCAGCGCGTCCAGCCGCGCCGCGCCGCTGGTCATGGCCTCGGCGATGCCCGCGACCTGGGCCATCAGCGCCTCGACCTGGGCCGCGGTGTCCTCCCCCTTGGCGGCCTTGCCCTTGAGCAGGCCGATCTGCTTGCTGGCGGCATTGCGCTGGGCCTGCAACTCCTCGGTGCGGGTCTGCAGGGTCTTGCGCTCGGCCTCCAGCGCGGTGAAGCGCGCCACGTCGAGGAAGGGCTGCGGTGACTTGCGCGATTCCAGCGCAGCCAGCACGCTGGGCAGATCGCGGCGCAATTGGGTGATGTCGAGCATCGTGGGCTCCTGAATCGGTTGCTTGCAGTGCGGGAACGGCACCGCGTGGGTGCCGTTCGTCAACGTGGGACGGAGGCGGCAGGCGCTCAGGATCGCGACGCGGAGAACTCGCGCATCGACTTGTCGCCCAGGCCCAGCGGCAGCGGAAACTGCACCGTCTCCTCGACGCCGGCCATGCGCCGCACGCTCAACGCGCCCAGCGCCCTCAGCCGGGCGATGACTTGCTGCACCAGGATGTCGGGCGCCGAGGCACCGGCGGTCAGGCCCACGCGCGGGCGGCCTTCGAACCAGGCCGGCTGCAGGTCGTCGGCCAGGTCGACCATGTAGGCCGGCGTGCCCAGGCGCTCGGCCAGCTCGCGCAGGCGGTTGCTGTTGCTGCTGGTGGGGCTGCCCACCACGATCACCACGTCCACCTGCGGCGCCATGAGCTTGATCGCGTCCTGGCGGTTCTGCGTGGCGTAGCAGATGTCCTGCTTCTTCGGCTCGCGCACATGCGGGAACACACGCTTGACCTCGGCCAGGATGGCCGCCGCGTCGTCGACGCTGAGCGTGGTCTGCGTCACCACCGCCAGCTGCCGGCCGCGCGGCTTGACATGCTGCACGTCCGCCACGTCCTCGACGAGGTAGATGCCGTCGGACAGCTGGCCCATCGTGCCTTCGACCTCGGGGTGGCCCTTGTGGCCGATCATGATGAACTCGAAGCCCTCGCGCGCCAGCTTGGCGACCTCGACGTGGACCTTGGTCACCAGCGGGCAGGTGGCATCGAAGACCTGGAAGCCGCGCGCCTTGGCCTCGTCGCGCACGGCGCGGCTCACACCATGGGCGCTGAAGACCAGGGTGGCGCCGGGCGGCACCTCGGCCAGGTCCTCGATGAAGATCGCACCCTTGGTCTTCAGGTCGTTGACGACGTAGGTGTTGTGCACGATCTCGTGGCGCACGTAGATCGGCGCGCCGAAGCGGGTGATCGCCCGCTCGACGATCTCGATCGCCCGGTCGACGCCGGCGCAGAAGCCGCGCGGCTCGGCCAGCAGCACGTCCTCGACAAGGTGGGTGGCGCTGGGCTCCATCACAACACCCCGATGACTTGCACTTCGAACGTGACGGGCTGCCCGGCCAGCGGGTGGTTGAAGTCGAACAGCAGCCAGCCCTCGCCTTCTTCACGCACCACGCCGGCGTACTGGCCCTGGCCGTCCGGCGTGGGGAACTGCACCACGTCGCCGACGTGGTACTCGGCATCGCGGTCGCCCAGCTCGGCCAGCAGGCTGCGCTTGACGCGCTGCAGCATCTGCGGGTTGCGCTCGCCGAAGGCTTCGCCGGCGGCCAGGGTGAAGGTGCTGCGCGCGCCTTCGGCCAGGCCCAGCAGGCGCCGCTCCATCGCCGGCGCCAGCTGGCCGGCACCCAGCGACAGCGTGGCCGGCTTGTCGGCGAAGGTGTTGATCACGTCTGCGCCATCGGGGCCGGCCAGGCGGTAGTGCAGGGTCAGGAACGACCCCTCCTGAATGGTGTTCACGCCAAAGAGGGTGGGAAAGGGGTGGGGTGGAGGGATGCCAGGCCCGTGCGGCGGCACGTAGACTGAAAGCCGGATTCTACGGGCCGCCCCTCGGCCCGGCAGCCCGCCCACCCTGCAACACGCCCCCGATGTCGATCAAGGACCTGCCCGCCGCCGCCCGACCGCGCGAGAAGCTGCTGCAGCACGGCGCCGCCGCCCTGGCCGACGCCGAGCTGCTGGCCCTGCTGCTGCGCACCGGCATCCGCGGCCAGGGCGTGCTGCAGCTGGCCGAGGGCGTGCTGGCGCGCACCGGCGGCTATGCCGGCCTGCTGCATGGCGGTGCCGACCGCCTCAAGGGCATCAAGGGCCTGGGCCCGGCCAAGCGCGCCGAACTGGCCGCCGTCGTCGAGATGGCCCGCCGCGCCCTCGCCCAGCGCCTGGCCGACGCGCCGGTGTTCGACTCGCCCCAGCAGGTCAAGGACTACCTGCAGCTGCACCTGGGCGCGCTGCAGCACGAGGTGTTCGCGGTGCTGTGGCTCGACGCGCAGCACCGGCTGATCGGCATGGACACGCTGTTCACCGGCTCGCTCAGCCAGACCAGCGTCTACCCGCGCGAGGTGGTCAAGCACGCGCTGGCCCGCAATGCCGGCGCGGTGATCCTGGCGCACAACCATCCGTCGGGCGTGGCGGAGCCGTCGCGCGCCGACGAATTCCTCACCCAGTCGCTCAAGAGCGCGCTGGGCCTGGTCGACGTGCGCGTGCTCGATCACCTGGTGGTGGGCTGCGGCCAGGTTGTCAGCTTTGCCGAGCGGGGCCTGCTGTGAGCAGGCCGGCGATCAAGTCACTGGCCGACCTGGGCACGCTGCGCGAGACCTTGCAGCAGCAGGCGCGTGAAGCCGCGCAGCAAGCCGCCCGCGCCCGCGCCGCGCAGCGGGTGCAGCAGCGCCAGCAGCAGGCGCAGCACGAGCAATTCGCCCGCGCCGTGGGGCCGGTGCACCCGTTGCGCCACCACGGCCGCGCCGAGCTGGACCTGCCCCGCCCCGCCCCGTACCCGCGCATGCGCGAGGCCGACGAGGCCGCGGCGCTGGCCGAATCGCTGTCCGACGAGGTCAACCTCGAATCGCTGCTGCTCACCGACGACGGCCTGAGCTTTCGCCGCCCCGGCATCGGCCCCGACGTGGTGACCCGGCTGCGCCGCGGCCACTGGGCACTGCAGGGCCAGATCGACCTGCACGGCTACACCCGCGACGAGGCCCGCTTGCTGCTGGCCGACTACATCCACGAATGCCACCGCCGCGGCATGCGCTGCCTGCGCGTGGTGCATGGCAAGGGCCTGGGGTCGCCCGGGCGCCAGCCGGTGCTCAAGGCCAAGGTGCAGCGCTGGCTGGCGCAGCGCGCCGAGGTGATCGCCTTTGCCCAGGCCAGCGGGCCGCAGGGCGGCGCCGGTGCGCTGGTGGTGCTGCTGGCGGGCTCCGGCGGACGCTGACCGCACCCAGGCGCGGTCGCGTCCCGCGGTGGCGGGGGACAGACTTCAGCCGGCGTCAAGCACCGCGGCGTCCACTCTCGCGCTTGGCAGCTTCGCTGCCCCACCCTGCCCGCGCCGATGGACCCTCTGCTGCTCGAAGACGACGCCGACCTGGGCCGGGCCGTGGCCGACCACCTCGCTGCGGCCGGCCACCGCACGACGGGCATGTGAACCACCAGTCGTAGGCGCTGTCCTCGCGATCAGCAGCGTGTTCGGCTACGACCGCGTGTTCGGCTTCATCTCGTGCGACCCGGGCGCGGTGGTGCGCTATGGACGGCCGACGATCGACTACATCACTGGCTCGTCGACATCGGTGGCGTCAACCCGGTCAAGCAGAACGTGGGCGTGCCGGCGATCAACATCGCCCCTGTCGCACCGGCACCCGGCGTGGCACCCGTGCCGGTAATCCAGCTGCCGGCGCAGGACCTGGACCGGGGCATCGACCCGGTGGCGCCACGACGACGACGGCTTTTTCGACCCGCAGTCGGGCCGGGACGGACTGGAGAACCAGTTGCCGCAGATCGACGGCGCCGGCCTGGCGTTCGTGAACATCGCCGGCCAACGCCAGGACCTGAACTTCGTCGGCCAGCAGATCGCCGGCTTCAACGCGTTGCAGGCCGTGCCCGAGCCCGGCAGCCGGGCGCTGCTGCTGTGCGGGCTGGTGGCCGTCGGCGGCTGGCTCAGACGCGGCGCAGCAGGGCCAGCAGGCCGTCCCCGTCGAGCGGCCGGCTGAACAGGAAGCCCTGGTAGCAGTCGCAGCCGACCGCGCGCAGCGTCTCGCGCTGGGCCACCGTCTCCACGCCCTCGGCCAGCACCGACAGCCCGAGGTCGCGGCCCAGCGCGGCCACCGAGCGCACGATGGCCACGTCACGCTCGCTGCCGGGCAGGTCCATCACGAACGACCGGTCGATCTTGAGCTCGCACAACGGGAAGCTCTTCAGGTAGGCCAGCGACGAGTAGCCGGTGCCGAAGTCGTCGATCGACAAGGCCACGCCCAGCGCCCGCAGCTCGTGCATCTGCTGCAGCGCGGCCGCTGCATCGGTCATCAACATGCTTTCGGTCAGCTCCAGCACCAGCCGCTGCGGTGGCATGCGGTGGCGCGCCAGGTGAGCGCGCAGCGTGTCGCACAGCCGCCCGCTGTCGAACTGCGGCTTGGCCACGTTGACCGCCACCGTCAGGTCGGCCACACCCAGGGCCGACCAGCGCATGGCGTCCTCGCAGGCCTGGCCGATGACCCAGTCGCCGATCGCCGCGATCAGGCCCAGCTCCTCGGCCAGGCCGATGAACAGGCCGGGCGCCATCAGCCCGTGGACCGGGTGTGCCCAGCGCACCAGCGCCTCGACCCCGACCACCCGCGCGCTGGCCAGGTCGACCTTGGGCTGGTAGTGCAGGCGCAGTTCGCCGCGGGCCACCGCGTGGCGCAGCTCGCTGCCGAGCTGCAGCCGCGCCTGCAGGCGGGCGTTGAGCTCGACCGCGAAGAACTCGTGCCGCTGGCCGCCGCGCAGCCGGGCCTGGGTGCGGGCGAGCTCGGCCGCCTTCTGCAGCAGCTCGGCGCGCGCGCCGTCGACCGGACCGATGGCGATGCCGACACAGGGCGTGGGCAGGCACTCGTGGCGGCCCAGCATCACGGTGGCCGCCAGCTCGCTGACCACCGCGCGCGCCACCAGCTCGGCCTCGGCGGTGGACTGCAGGTCGACCAGCAGCAGGCCGAAGGCGTCGTCACCCAGGCGCACCACCGCGGGCGCCGGCTCGTCGCCCGGCGCCAGCAGCTCGGCCACGCCACGGCGGTGCGCGATGTGCAGCAGGCGCTCGGCCAGCGACCGCATCAGCTGGTCGGCCACAGCCGGGCCCAGCGACTCGCGCAGCGGCAGGGTTTCGGGCACCGTCACGTTCAGCAGCGCCAGCCTGCCGCCGCGCTCGACACAGCGCGCCAGGGCCCGGCGCAGGTGGCGCTGGAAGGCCCGGGCATTGGGCAGGCCGGTGCTGGCGTCGGTGTCGGCGCGGTGGTCGTGGTACTGCTTGAAGGCCAGCGTGTTGCGAAGCCGCAGCACCAGCTCGCTGGCGTCCACCGGCTTGGACAGGAAGTCGGTGGCGCCCAGCTGCAGCGCGCGCAGCTTGGTGTCGGCGCCGGCCGCAGCGGTCAGCACGATCACCGGCGTGAAGCGCAGCGCCGGGTCGGCACGCAACTGGGCCAGCAGGTCGAAGCCCGACAGCCCCGGCATCATCAGGTCCAGCAGCAGCACGTCCGGGTTGCGCTGCTGCATCAGCGCCAGCGCGTCGCGGGGCTCGTTGGTGACGATGAAGCGCCGGTAGCCCGCGTCCTCCAGGTGGGTCTGGATCAGCTCGGTCATCAGCGACTCGTCGTCGACCATCATCACCAGCGCGTCCAGCAGCGGCGAACGGCCGGGGGCTTCGGCCGCGGACGGGTCGAAGGCCTCGCCCGCCAGGCCCTGCGTCAGCCAGACATCGTTCTTCATGCCGGCACCTCCTCGGGTTGATCCAGGCCGGCGGCGATGCGCGCCACCAGGCCCTGCAGGGTGGCCAGCGCGTCCTGCACCGCGGCGGCGTCGCCGTCCTGGGCGGCCTGCTCCAGTGCACGTGCGGGCTCGAACAGCGCGTCGTAGCCCATGCTGCCGCCCGCGCCCTTCAGGCTGTGCGCCAGGGCCGCCAGTGCGGCCATGTCGCCGCCGGCCTGCGCGGCGCGCATCTGCACCAGGCGCTGCGGCAGCTGCTGGGCGAAACGCTCCGCCAGCCGCGCCAGACGGGCATGCCCGGCCAGCCGTGAGCGCAGCGGCGCCGTCCCGTCCGCGTCCGCGTCCGCATCCACCGGCGTGTCCACCGGCCCGCCCAGCGGCGCCTCCACCGGCACCGCCACCGGCGCGGCCATCGGCGCCGCCAGGGACGGGTCAGCCGCAGCCGCCGGCGCCACGCGCTGGCCGCCCAGCCGCACGGCCAGCGCCTGCAGCAGCGCGTCGATGTCGATCGGCTTGGTCAGGTGGCCGTCGAAGCCGGCCTCGTCGAGCGCCTGTTCGTAGCCCTTCATCGCATTCGCGGTCAGCGCCAGGATCGGCAGCCTGCAGCCCGCCGCGCGCAGCGTGCGGGTGGCGGTCAGGCCGTCCATCACCGGCATCTGCATGTCCATCAGCAGCAGGTCGAAGGCCTCGCCGGCCACCCGGTCCACCGCCACCTGGCCGTTCTCGGCATCGAAGACCTGCAAGCCCGCGTCCTCCAGCACCACCCGCACCAGTTGCCGGTTCTCGTCGCCGTCGTCGACCACCAGGACACGCGCCGGCGGGAACGACCAGCGCTGGTCGGCCACCAACGCCGGCCGCGCGGCGGCCAGGCGCAGCACCTCGGGCGCCAGCATCGGCTGGCCGGCCAGGTCAGCGGCCGGCAGCCAGCAGCGGAAGGTGGTGCCCTGCCCCAGCACGCTGTGAGCGCTGATGTCGCCCCCCATGGCGCGCGCGAAACCGCGGCTGATGGTCAGCCCCAGGCCGGTGCCGCCGAAGCGGCGCGTGGTCGACGACTCGGCCTGCACGAAGGGCTCGAACACCGACTCCAGCCGGTCCGCGGGGATGCCGATGCCGGTGTCGCGCACGTCCAGGCAGTAGCGCGGTGGCGCTGTGGTGGTGTCGATGGTCAGGCGCACCTCGACGCCGCCGCGCTCGGTGAACTTCAGCGCATTGCCCACCAGGTTGGTCAGGATCTGGCGCAGCCGCGCCGGGTCGCCCAGCAGCGTCGCGGGCAGGGGCTGCGGGAAGTCCAGCGCCAGCGCCAGCCCCTTCTCGTCGGCGCGGCTGGCCAGCGTCTGCACCACCTCGTGCGCCACCTCGTGCGGCGCGAAGGGGATGTGCTCGGCCTCCAGCCGGCCGGCCTCGACCTTGGACAGGTCGAGGATGTCGTTGATCAGGTTCAGCAGGTGGCGGCCGCTGCTGTGGATGATGTCCAGGTGGCGCGCAGCCGCCTCGCCGCCCTGGCGCAGCCCGCCGCGGCGCAGCACGTCGGTGAAGCCGAGGATGGCGTTCATCGGTGTCCGGATCTCGTGGCTCATGTTGGCCAGGAAGTGGCTCTTGGCCTGGTTGGCCTGGTCGGCGTCCTCCTTGGCCTCCTGCAGCGCGATCTCCTTGAGGGCCAGTTCGGTGACGTCCTGCAGGCTCACCAGCACGCCCTGCTGGCGGCCGTCGGGGCCGAGGATCGGCGAGCAGTTGGTGCGGAAGGTCGACGGCTGCCCGCTGCGGCCGGTGACATGCACGATGGCGTTGCGCTGGGTCTGGCTGGTGGCCAGCGCGCGCTGCCAGGGCAGCTCGGCCGCCGCCAGCGCCTGGCCGTCGCGGTCGGTCCAGCGGATGTTGTGCGCGGCCTGGCCGATCAGCTGGTCCGGCGGCAGGCCCAGCACGTCGGCCAGCGACTGGTTGGCCAGCATGATGCGGCCGCGCCCGTCGAGCACCAGCAGGCCCTCGGTGAGCGTGTCCAGCGCATGGCGCACACGCTGCGGGATCACCCGCGACGGGTCGAGGTGGCGCAGCATGCGGCGCAGGTGGAGGAGGAACAGCACGAAGCTGCCGGCACCGAAATAGGCCAGCAGCCGCAGCTGCGGATCCTGCAGCGTGCCCAGCCAGCCCTCGGCGCGCAGCGGTGTGAAGCGCAGCTCGACCTGGCCCCAGGGCTGGCCATCGCTGAACACCGGCACCTGCAGCCGCGACGCAGCCGCACCGTCGGCCTGCCCCGACTCGGGGGCCGTCCACGACGCCCCATGCCCGGCCACATCGACCAGCAGCGTGCCGTCGACCGCGCGCACGCCCACCGACAGCAGGTCGGGTTGGCGGGTGCGCAGGAACTCCAGCGTGCTCTGCAGCGGGCCGGCATCGTCCTCGTCCAGCAGCGACGAACTGGTGACGGCCAGCACCTCGGCGACTGTGGCGCGGTGGGCGCGCGTCTGCGACTCGGCGTCGGGGACCAGGCCGAAGTACAGGGCGCCGAGCAGCAGCGTGACGCCCAGCGACGACAGGCCCATCGCCATGTGGGCCCGCGTCGACAGCCACTTCATCGGGTTCAGTCGTTTCATGGGATCGGCGCCGGGGCGCGTGCAGGTTCAGCCGGGGTGGCCGGGAGATCGGTGCCGGCCGGCGCGGCCGGCGGGATCGGGTGCGGCGGCGCAGCGGCCCGCGCCAGCGCGTCCGCGGCCAGGGCGGACGCCTCAGGTGGCTGGTCGGCCGCCGACTGGTGGTCACCGGCGAACAGCCGCTCCAGGTCTTCGGCCGGGGCGTCGCCGCCGTCTCCGCCCCCGCCCGACAGGGCCGAGCGCGCCAGCACAGGCAGCGGGTCCAGCAACTGCCAGGCCGGCAGCGCCGACAGCATCGAGCTCATCAGCACGCCGCCGCGCACCAGCCAGACCACGTACCCCACCGACAGGCCCAGGCTGCCGGCCACGCCGGATGCCAGGGCGGCTTCGCGGGCGCCCGCCTCGGCCGACAGCCCGCGCTGCAGCTCCTCGAAGCGGCGCATCAGATCATCGTTCTGCAACAGCAGCCGCGCCGGGCTCAGCGCCAGCGCCTTGAAGTCGCCGTCGGGTCGGACCTCACCGGCCAGCTCGGTGCCGGCCAGCGCCACGGGCCGCACGTCGACCATGGCCACCGCAGCGGCACGTGCCGGTCGGACGCCGGCGGGCTCGGCCGGCACGGCCCGGGGCGCGGCCGGCGCGGGTGCGTCGCCGCCCAGCCCGCCAACGGCGGCCGCAGGCTCCACGGTCGGCGTCGGATCGGCAGCGTCGGCCCGCTCGGCGGTGGCCGTCGCGGCCGCCGGCGCCGGTGCGGGTGCGGCGGTCGGTGCCGGTGCAGCAGCCTCGGCGGGCGCCGGTGCCATGGCCACCGGCGCGGCTGCCAGTGGCGGCACCTCGGGCGCGGCCACCAGCCACTGCACACTGGCGTGGCTGCGCACCGCTGGCGCCACGCCGTCGGACACCTCGAGCACGACCTCCGGCGCGGTCGCGCCGCCGTCATGCTGGAACAGCACCCGGCCGGCGTCGACGTCGGCCAGCGTGAAGCCGGTCAGCGTGGCCCCGCCCTGCGCGGCGATGAACCGCCCGCCGTCCGCGCTGACCACGCGCAGCGCCAGCGCGCTGGCGGACTGCTCGGGGTCGAGGACGCTGATCAGCGGCGCCACCGTCTGGCCCACGCCCAGGGTCAGCACGTTCTGCCGGAACACCGGCGCGTCGTTGACCGGCGCCACGTCGATGCGCAGGCTGCGCACCTGCAGGTCCAGGTTGTGCCCGGCCGCACCGGCGTCGCGCACCCGGAACAGCACGCGGTCCAGGTCGTCGCCGGCGGCATCGGCGGCCGGCGTGTAGACCAGCCGGCCAGCGGCGATGTCCTGCACCGAGACGTCCTCGCCAGCAGCCACGGTGCGGCCGTCGAGTGCGAGGCGGCCGGCCGACGGCGGCTGCACGAACGCCACCGCCACGAAGGCATGCGGCGGGCCGTCACCGGGGTCGGCGAAGCCGAAGTCCGCCAGGCGCAGCACCAGCGGCGTGTCCTCGTCGGTCTGCAGCACCGCGTCGCGGCCCACCGGCGCGGCATCCACGGACAGGACGCGCAGCCGGAAGTCGGCCGTGATGGCGGCCCCCGACAGATCGGAGGCCGCGACGCGCACGGTCAGCACGCCGACATCGGCCCGGGCCGGCGTGCCGCTGAAGCGGCCGGTCGCGGCGTCGAAGCCGAGCCAGGCCGGCAGCGCCGCGCCGCTGGCCAGCGTGGCGGCGTAGCGCAAGGCGTCGCCGGCGTCGATGTCGGTGAAGCTGCCGGCGGGCAGCGTGAAGGCCAGCGGCTGGTCCTGCGTCGCCACCTGGTCGGCCAGCGGCCGGGCCAGGGTCGGTGCGTCGTTGGTGTTGGCCACCGTGAGCGCGAAGTCGCCGTGGGCCTGCAGGCCGGCGCCGTCGGTGGCGGTGATGCGCAGCACCAGCGTGCCGACGTCGGCGTTGCCCGGCGTGCCGCTGAAGCGGCCGGTCGCGGCGTCGAAGCCCAGCCACGCCGGCAGCGCCGCGCCGCTGGCCAGCGTGGCGCCGTAGCGCAGCGCATCGCCGGCGTCGACATCTGCAAAGCTGCCGGCGGGCACGGTGTAGGCCAGCGGCTGGTCCTGCGTCGCCACCTGGTCGGCCAGCACGGCCAGCCGCTGCGGCGCCTCGTTGACGTTGTCGACGGCGACCGTCCAGGCCTGGGCATCGGTGGCGCCCACCGCGTCGCTGGCGACCACGCTGAACTCGTAGAGGTTGTCGGCCCCGGCATCGGCCGGCGCCTCGTGGTCGGGGGCGGCGCGGAAGGCCACCACGCCGGTGACGGCATCGATGCTGAAGTGCGCCGCATCGCCGCCCGCGGCCAGGCTGTAGTGCAGGGTGTCGCCATCGGCGTCGGTGGCCTGCACCGTGCCCACGTCCAGGCTGCCCTCCGCCACCTGCAGCCGGGCCGTGGCGCCGCCTCCGGCGCTGCCGATCACCGGCGCCTGGTTGGCGGCCAGGCTCACGTCGATGGTCAGCGTGCGCGCCACGGGGTCGAGGTCGATGCCGCCCGCGGCGGTGCCGCCGTCGTCGCGCACCTGGAAGGCGATCGTGGCGTAGGCGGCGCCGCTGGCGCCGGCGGCCGGTGCATACACCAGCTGGCCGGCGTCGAGCTGGGCCACCGTCACCTCGGTGGCCGCGCCCAGGGCCGTGCCGGCCAGCCACAGCGTGCCGGCGCTGGGCTGTTGCAGCAGCACGCCGGACAGGTTGTGGCCTTCGCCCGGTGCGTCGGCAAAGCCGAAGTCGCCGCGGCTGAACAGGTGGCTGCCGCCCTGGCCGACGACCAGGCCGAGGTCCCGGCCCGACGGCGCATCGTTGACCGGCGCGATGACCAGGGCCAGGTTGCGCACGTGGGTCTGGCCCGCACCATCCCGGCCGTGCACCACCAGGGTGTCGCCACCGTTGAAGTTGGCGCCGCCCTGGTAGTGCAGCGTGGCCAGCGTGGCCTGCAGGTCGGCCTGGTTGCCGACCAGGGTCAGGCTGGCGCTGGCGTTGGCGCCGGCACTGATGCCGGCGGCCCCCGCCAGCGTGACATCGAGCGTGCCATTCGAGACGTGCAGGCGCAGGCTCGCCAGCTCGAAGCCGGGCATGCCGCGGCCCTGGTCGGCGTCGGCCACCGACAGCCCGGCGATCGCGGTGCGCTGGTCCTCCAGCAAGGCCGGCGCCGACGGCAGCGTGACCACCGGGGCGTCGTTGACCGCGCTGACCGCGATCGACGCGGTGGCGCTGGCGGCGCTGAAGGCGGTGGTGCCGCCCGCCGTCGACACGTCGGCGGTGTCGCCCGCCGTGCCGCTGGTGGTGTCCCAGGCGCGGAAGGTGAGTGCGGCGGCGGCGCTGCCGCTCCAGTCGGCCGCGGGCACCAGCCGCACCAGCGACGCAGCGGTCAGCAACCGGGCCTGGCCCTCGCTGGGTGTGCCCAGCGCCTGCCAGGTGCCGCCGTCGTCGGTGGAGAACTGCCAGCCGCCCAGCGTGGTGTCCACTGATGTCACTGCGATGCCGGCCACCGCGCCGGGGTCGACGTCGCTGACCCGCCCGGCGACCAGGGCGGACACCTTCGTGCCGCCGTTGGCGCCGCCGCTGCCGATGTCCTCGCTGATGCCGGACAGGGCGTTGGCGCCGGACAGCACCGGCGCGTTGTTGGCCACCACCAGCCGGTTGAGGCCGAACTCGGAGCTGTTGCCCGACGCATCGGTGGCGGTGCCGGTGAGCCGCATGCCGGCGCTCAGGCCGCTGACCGCCAGGCTGCCGGCGAAGCGGCCACCGGCATCGCTGGTCAGGTGGCCGAGGTAGGTGCGGCCCTCGCCGTAGCCGCTGACGTCGGCACTGGCGGCGAACACCTCGACGCGGGCGCCGGCAAAGGCCGACTGGCCGGCGGCACTGCCGACGTAGCCGGCCACGGTGAGCGTGTTGCCGGCCAGCGTGACCGCGGTGAACACCGGCGAGTCCATGCCCGCATTGGCCAGCAGGGGCGACGTCAGACCGTCGTTGACGCCGGGGGTCCAGGCGCCCTTGATGTCGATGCCGAGCTGGGCGTTGCCGTAGATCGTGTTGCCCAGGATGGCGTTGCGCTGCGCGCTGGCGCCCTGGATGGCCACGCCGTGCGCCACCACCGCGTTGGCGATGACGTTGCCGGCGCCGGCCACGGTGCCGCCGATGGTGTTGTCGCTTGCGTTGTCGATCAGGATGCCGGCATAGCCGTTGCCGATGGCCAGCGTGCCGTCGGCGCTGGTGCCGAAGCGGTTGCCCTGGATGAGGTTGCCGCCGCCGCCGCTGATCCACAGGCCACTGCTGGTCGGGTCGCTGTTGCCGGCGATCAGGTTGCCGGCGCCGGCCGCGGTGCCGCCGATGGTGGTGTTGGCCGCGCCGCCGTAGACCACGATGCCCTCGCTGGCGTTGCCGATGGCCGCGGTGCCGGCTGCGTTGACGCCGATGTAGTTGCCCAGCAGCAGGTTGCCGGTGGCCGCCGCGCCGTTGATCTCGATGCCCGGCGTGTCGCCGATGCCGTTGCCGGAGACCAGGTTGCGCAGCGCCGCGGTGGTGCCGCCGATCAGGTTGCCGCCCGAGGTGATGTAGAGGCCGCCGCCGGCATTGCCCGCCGCGGCACTGCCATCGGCCACGGTGCCGATGTAGTTGCCCTGCAGGATGTTGTTGCCGCCGAGCAGGGACAGGCCGTTGCCGGTGAAGCGGTTGATGACCAGACCGCGCACGGTGGACCCACCCGCACCGGCGCCGATGGTCAGGCCGTCGGCCACACCGGCCGCGTTGCCGGCCAGCACGATCAGCGGCGCACCGGCCCAGCCGCCCTGGGTGCTGCCGTCGATGACCACGGCCTCGGTCAGGGTGGGCAGGGCCGAGGTCGGCGTGATGGTCCGCACACCACCACCGCCGATGGCGAAGTGGATGCGGTCGGGCACGCCGCCGGTGTTGCCGGTGTTGTTGGCCGCGAGCAGGGCCTCGCGCAGCGAGATCGCGCCGTCGGTGCCGGGGCGGGTGATCAGCGCCTCGATCGAGGTCACATCACCGTCCAGCACGTCGCTGTCGGTGCTGACGACGAGCGGGCCGCCGAGGTCGCTGACGGTGACCGCCAGGGCCTGGGTGTCGGCCAGCGTGCCATCGGAGGCCTGCACGACCAGGTGGTAGACGTTGTCCTGTTCGGCATCCTGCGGCGCCTCGTGGTCGGGCGCCACCACGAAGGCCAGCGCGCCGCTGGCCGGGTCGATGGTGAACAAGGCCGCGTCGGCGCCGCCGGCGATGCTGAAGGTGGTGGTCGGGCCGTCGGCGTCGGTGGCGGTGACGGTGCCCACGGCGGTGGTGTTCTCGGCCACGGTGATGCTGGCGCTGGCGCCGCCGCCGTGGCTGGTGATCACCGGTGCGGCCAGGGCCACGGGCTTGACCACGGCCGCCAGCGACACCCAGCGGCCGGAGCCGCCGGCGCTGGTGAGGCTGTGGCTCATGGTCACCGACGCCGCGCCGGGCTCGGTGCTGCTGACCCCCAGCACGTCGCCGGCCGCAGTACCGGTGCTGGCGCCCCAGGCCAGGGTCTGGCCCGCGCCCACGGTGCTGCCGGCCATGCGCAGCGCACCGACGATGTCGATCACCCGGTCGCCGGGCGCGGCGGCCACGGTCAGCGTCGGCGCGCCGTCAGCCGCCTTGTTCTGGACCACGCTCCCCAGCGGGGTGGTCTGGTCGACGCCGAGGAAGCTGGTGGCACCGGCAACGCTGTGCAGGGGCACCGGCAAGCTGACCACCACATTGGCCGTGCCGGCGGCCGGCGCCTTGAGCTGCCAGAGCTGCACGCTGACCTCGACGGCCTGGCTCCAGGCCTTGCCGACATAGGTCAGTGGCGTGCCGCCGTAGGTGACCGCAAGGGCCGACAACGCGTCTGCGGACACCACCTGCACGAGCAGCAGACCGTTGGCGCCGGCGCCCACCGTGTGGGCGAAGCTCAGGCTGGCCTGGGCGCCGACGGTGGCCGCCGAGCTGGTGCCGTTGTCGGTGATCGCCAGCGTGCCGGCGTAGGCCGCCTGGGCAGCGGCGTCCAGCAGCAGCGGGGTGTCGATGCGGCCGGTGGCCAGTTCGAGCTGCCAGTCGCCGCCCAGCGCCGCGGCGCCGGTCAGGTCGGTCGACGCCGCAACGTCGGCGCCGGTCAGCAGGCCCAGGTCGGCCACCAGCTGGCGGCCGTCGGCATCGGCCGCCACGTCGCAGCCGTACAGCAGCAGGTCGGCCTGGGCCGACAGGGCCGCGCCCCAGGCCGCCACCTCGTCGGCACGGGCCAGCAGCGTGGCGCCGTCCAGCCGGGTGGCGCCGAGCTGCACCTGGCCGCCCGCGCCGTGTGTCAGCAGGTGCAGCGCGTCGATGCCTTCGCGGCCCTGCAGCGCCGCGCCGATGCGGGCAATGCCGTCGTCACCGGGCTGCAGCCAGACGATGTCGAGCCGGCGGCCGTCGCGCTGCAGCTGGTCGACCAGGGCCTGGGCGTCGGGCAGGCCGGCGTCGACGACCACGATCTCGTGGCGCAGCACGGTCGCCGGGTCCTGCGCCGGCTGCAGCGACGCCTGCAACGCCACCACCGCGCCGGGGTCGGCCGCGCCGCCGCTGGGCAGCAGGTCGGCGGCATGGAGGATGCGGTCCTCCATGCGTTCGACGACCGGGCGGGGGGAGGACGACGACGGGTGCAGGGCCATGGGCATGCCGGTGTGCGGTGCGGGTTCGGGCCGGGCGGCGGGCCAGCGCGGCCGCGGGATCAGGTCGGGCCGGGGCGGCCGGCGCGCGGCACGGCGCCGCGGGTGGTGGCGGTGGGCTGCGCGCCGCTGCGCGCCGGTGCCGCGGCGGGGACCGGGGCGGTCGCGGTCTGGGCCGGCAGCTCGGCCTTGCAGCGCAGCCCGGCCGGCAGCCGGTGGTCGGGGTTGGGCAGGCGCAGGCGCACCCGGAAGGTGTTGCTGGCCGCGTCCATCACGCGGTCGATCTGGGTCACGTGCGCCACCACCGCGGGAGTGCCCGGCAGCTCGGGCTGCACGGTCACCGCGCTGCCCAGCGCCAGCGTGCCGTACTGCGCGGTCGGCACCATCAGCTCGACGCGCAGCGGGTTGATCACCGCCACCCGCATCAGCGGCCGGTCCTCGACCCGCTCGCCAGGGTTGGTGAAGCGCTCGGTGACCACGCCGTCGAAGGGGCTGCGCACCGTGCGCATGCCGACCTGCGCCTGGGCGACGCGGCGTTCCTCGGTCCAGATGCGCTGCTGGCCCAGGGCCTGGGCCAGCCGGTGGCGGGCCAGGTCGTGCTCGGTGCGGGCCTGGTCGAGGGCCTGGTTGGAGATGAAGCTCTGCGCCACCAGCGACTCGGCGCGCTGCACCTTCTGCTGCGCCAGGTCCAGCGAGCTGCGCGCGGCCTGCACATCGGCGTCGACACGTACCCGTGCGTCGGCCACGCCCTGGTTGGCCAGCTCGACACCGGCGCGCAGCGTGACCAGGGCCTGGCCGCCGCGCACCCGGTCGCCCCGTTCGGCGTCGACCTGCTGCACCACGCCCACCACCTGCGAGCCGACGTCGGAGATGCGGTCGGGCTCGATCAGGCAGCCGGTGGTCTTGGGCGCAGCGGCGGCCTTCGGCGCGGCCAGCGCCGGGGACGGCTGGCCGGCCGCGAGCAGCGTGCCGGCGGCCAGCGCCAGCGCGGCCAGGCGGCTCAGCCCGGTGCCCGGCCGGCAAACGCCAGGCGGCGCTCCCAGGCCCGGTCCTGCGCCAGCAGCAGGCGACGGCGCAGTCGGCTGCGGCGCTCGTCGCCGCGCTGTGTCCAGCGCAGCAGGAGCGGCCACCACCAGGCCGGGGTGAACGGAGTCGGAGCAGAGGGCATGGTCCATGGCACGAGCGTAGGAGGGAGTCGGGGCGCCTGAAGCGGCGAGGAAGCGGGGCAAATCCAGGTTTCTGCGCTGCCAGGGTCGCCCTGGCGGCCGGCGCGGCCGGCCAGCTGGCGGTCGTGGCGGCGCGACGGGTTGCGCTGCCGCGACAGCACATGCAGCCCGCCGGCCGCCCGCGCGGCGTCGTCGAGCACGATGTCGGTGCCGCGCCCGGCCATGCGCGTGGCCACGGTGACGCGGCCGGCACGGCCGGCCTCGGCCACCGTGGCCGCCTCGTCGGCGTCGTGCAGCGCATCGAGCACGCGGTGGGCCAGGCCCGCAGCCGCCAGCCGGGCCGACACGCGCTGCGCGTCGGCCACGCTGTCGGTGCCCACCAGCACCGGCCGGCCGGCGGCCTGCAGCGCGGCCACGCGGGCGGCCACGGCGTCGTCCAGCGCACGCTGGTCGGGCCAGCAGCGGGTGGCCAGCCGGCAGCGCACGCTGGGCCGGTGCGGCGGCACGCGGACCACGCGTGCGCCGTAGACCTCGGCCAGCTCGCCGCGGGCCTCCCACAGCGTGCCGCTGGTGCCGCACAGCCGCCAGTAGCGCTGGAAGAAGCGCTGGTAGGTGGTCTGCGCCAGGGTCTCGGTGTCGGTGCTGGGCGGCAGGCCTTCCTTGAGCTCGACCGCCGCCTGCAGGCCGCGCGACCAGACGCGGCCCGGTGCGGCACGGCCGCTGACTTCGTCGATCAACGCGATCTGGCCATCGCGCACCAGGTAGTGCACGTCGCGCTGCAGGCCGTGCAGGCCGACCAGCGCGGTGGCGACCACCTCGTGGCGGTAACGCGGGCGGCGCCAGGGGCCGGCGAGGCCGGCGCACAGCCCGGCCAGCCGCGCCTGGCCGGCCGGCGTCAGCGTCGCCCGGCGCTCGGCCGCGGCGAGGTCGAAGTCGGCCGCCGGCTGCAGCTGGCGGGCCAGCGCCAGCGCCTGCCACAGGAACGCCCGGCGGGCGGCATGCGGCACGCCGTGCGACAGGATCAGCGGCAGCTCGGCCTCGTCGAGCAGGATGGCATCGGCCTCGTCGAGCAGGGCCATGCACAGCCCGCGCTGCAGCCGCGGCGGCGCGCCCTGCCCGGCCAGCGCCGCCGCGGCGGACTCGACGTCGTCGCGCCGGGCCTCGGGCGCCAGGCGGTCACGCAGCCAGTCGAAGGCCAGCTCGCGCGCGGTGGCGTAGACGATGTCCTGCGCATAGACGGCACGCCGGGCGTCGCCGGCCAGCGCCGGATCGAGGTGGGCCGCGCCCAGGCCCAGCGCCGCCCACAGCGGCGCCATGGACGCGCAGTCGCGCCCGGCCAGGTAGTCGTTGGCGGTGACCACATGCACCGGCACACCGGCCAGCGCGGCCACTGCGGCGGCCAGCGCGGTGGCCAGGGTCTTGCCTTCGCCGGTGGCCATCTCGGCCAGGCGGTTGTCCAGCAGCGCGGTGGCCGCCAGCAGCTGGCCCGGATGGGGCGACAGGCCCAGCACCTCGGTCGCCGTGGCGGCCACCGCACCGAGTGCGCCGGCCTGCACCGCGCCGCCCAGGCCGTCGCGCCGCAGCGCCGTGCGCAGCGCAGCCAGCGCGGCCGGCCGGTCGGCGGCGGCCCGCGCGGCCCAGGCCTGCGCCGCGGTCCGGGCGTCGCCGGCCAGAGTCCGCAGGCGCTGCAGGCCGCCCAGCACCTGCGGCAGCGGCCGGCGCGGCGGCGCGCTGGCCTGCGCCGGGCGCTGCGGCACGGCGCCCCACACCGGGCCGGGGCGCGGCAGGCAGTGGCCGAGGGGAAGGCTGAGGTGGGCCATGCGCGCGGCTCAGGCCTGCGGGTTGAAGTGGCGCTGCACGCGGCGCAGCAGGCCCTGCGCCAGCTGGCCGGCCAGCGGCTGCCAGCCCTGGTCGAAGCGCACCCAGGCGCGCTGGCCCAGCCGCGGCGCGGCCGCCGCTGCACCGGGCCCGTCATCCGGCCCGGCATCCGGCCCGGCATCGAGCTGCACATCCAGCAGCACCACCGGCTGCAGGGTGCGCAGGCCCTCGCTGTCGGCCGGGTCGGTGGCGATCTGGCCGCCCTGGGCCTGGCCCAGCGCGGCGCTGGGCAGGCGGCTGACGGCCCCGACGCTGTCGCGCACCAGCGTGGCCGGCTGGTCGCCGGCGCCGGCTGCGGCCAGGCGCACCCGCAGGCCGTGGTGCTGCGCCTGCAGGCTGCCGGCCTGGTCCTCGGGCAGGGCCACGCGCACGGTCATGCGGTCGCCGGTCAGCACCTGGCCGACCAGGCTGCCCTGGCGCTGGTAGCGGCCCGGCAGGTCGGCGGCCTCGGGCAGCGCCAGGCGGCCGGCCGCACCGGCGCGCACCTGCAGCCCGGCGATGCGCTCGTCCAGCCGGTCCAGGGCCGCCTGGGCAGCGGCCCGCTCGGCGCCGAGGTCGCCGCGGCGCGCGCCGTCGTCGCCCATGGCCTGCACCAGTTCGCTGTCGAGCGCGGCGATGCGGGCCGCCTGGCGCTGGCGCTCGGCCAGCAGGCGGGGGTTGTCCAGCGTGAGCACGAGGTCGCCGACGGCGACGGTCGCGCCGTCCTCGCGCGCCAGCGTCTGCACCAGGCCCTCGGTGTCGGCGCGCAGCTGGGCCGCCTCGCCGGGCCAGACCACGCCCAGCGCCACGGTGTGGCGCGGCAGCGGCACCAGCAGCACCGCAAGCAGGACGGCGCCGACACCGAGCCCCAGCCGCTGCAGCCGGCGCGCGCCGGCCGGCGCGGTCTGGGCGCTGCGGCGCAGCTGGCCCCACAGCCGCCAGGGCGGCTGCAGCAGCCCCTGCCAGCCCAGCAGCACTGCAGCGGCCAGGCCCAGCGCCGCCGACCACTGGCCCAGCCACAGCACGGCCAGCGCCACCACGCCCAGTTGCCAGACCCAGGCCAGCGGCGCATAAGCCACCAGCCAGCCGCGCTCGCCGCGGGCCACCGGCATCGGCTCGTCGTCCGGCAGGCGCAGCAGCCGCTGCTGCAGCGCCTGCAGCCACCAGGCGCGGCTGCGCGGCGCCAGGTTGGGCAGCGCCAGCGCGTCGCACAGCAGGTAGTAGCCGTCCAGCCGCTGCAGCGGGTTGGCGTTGAACAGCACTGTCGAGGCCCCGGTGATCAGCAGCGTGGCCAGCGCCGCGTCGCGCAGCAGGCCATCCGGGCACAGCAGCCACAGCGGCAGGGCCAGCGCCGCGATGGCCAGCTCGGCGACGATGCCGGCGGCGCTGACGGCGATGCGCGCGCCGCGGCGCTCGAAGGCCGAGGCCGCCGACGCGTCGACATAGGGCACCGGCAGGCCCAGCATCAAGGTGACCCCGGCCTCGCGCACCTGGCCGCCGAAGTGGCGCACCGCCAGGCCGTGGGCCAGCTCGTGCAGCGCCTTGATGGCCGGGTAGAGCAGCAGGCCGAGCCCGAGGTAGCCCGGGCTGGCCAGCAGCCGCGCGGTGCCGGCCTGCAGCGCCGGCAGGTGCTGCGCCGCCAGCAGCAAGCCCAGCAGCACGGCCAGCGCCCACAGCACCAGGCAGGCCGGGGTGAACAGGGCGCGGCTGGGCCGGCGCAGCCGGTCGAGCAGCGCCGAGGGGTTGGCCAGCGGCAGCCGCCAGGCCAGCAGGCCGGGCCGCGGCCGCGCCGGCGCGGTGGCGTCCAGATGCGGCAGCAGCAGGCCGAAGTCGGCGGGGCGGTCGAAGGCGACCAGGCCGCTCTCGCGCAGCCGCGCCAGCAGGTCCACCGTCTCGTCCTGGGTCGGCGGATCGCCGTCACCGGCCTGCAGGGTCTGCCACAGCGCGGCCACGCTGCGCTGTCCGTCGAGCCGGCCCGCCAGGGCGTAGGCGCCGGCGTTCAGGCGGCAGCTCTGGCCGCTGGCCTCGTCGGCCAGCAGGTACCAGGTCTCGCCGCGCAAGCGCTGCCGGCGCAGCCGCACCGTCGGCGACAGCCGCGGCCGCAGCGTGGCCACGCGGTGCCAGTGCGGGCTGTGCAGTGCCATGCCGCGGCCCCGTCAGCCCAGCCAGCGCCACCAGGCCAGCCGCAGCCGGTCGGCGGTCTGGCCGCACCAGGCCCACAGCGGCGGCAGGCGGCCGACGGTGATGCGGCCGCGCCCCAGCAGGCCGGGGCGCAGCGCCGCGCCGGCGTCGAGCAGCTGCGCCTCGACGTCGAAGACGTTGCGGCCGTCCACCGCATGGGCCAGCGGGCTGATGCGCTCGACGACGATGGCGTGGCCCTGCCAGGGCAGCGAGGACAGCGCCAGCGTGCCGCGCTGGGCCGGCCGGATGCGGTCGATCTCGGTCTCGTCGACCTCGACGATCACCCGCGCCGGGCCGGCGGCGGCCAGCGTCAGCAGCGTGTCGCCCTGGCGCACCGGGGCGCCGATGGACTGGCCGAGGTCGCCGGCGATGACCACCGCGTCGAACGGCGCGGTCAGCCGGCTGCGGCCGAGCTGGGCGTCGACCAGGGCCAGCTGCGCGCTGGCCTCGTCCATGCGGGCCAGGGCCACCGCGCTCTTGCTGCGGTCGGCGGCGGCCATGGCCGCGGCATAGGCGTTTTCATGCTGGGCGAGCTGGCTGGCCCAGCGTTCGTGCTCGAGCTGCAGGTCCTGCGCCATCAGCTCGACCAGCGGCGCGCCAGCCGCCACCCGGTCGCCCGGGCGCACATGGGCGGCGCCGAGGAAGCCGTCGGTGGGCGCCACCAGCACCCGCTGCTGCGCCCCCTCCAGCCGGGCGCGGCCGGCGATGTCGTGTTCCAGCGGGGCCAGCGCCAGCACGGCCAGCACCGCGGCGGCGGCGGCCAGCAGGCGGCGGCGGCCGCGCTGCTCGGGCTGGCGCAGGCTGGCCCAGGCGTCGTGCAGCCCGTGGCGCAGGCGGCGGTGCCAGGGCCAGGCCTGGTGCTGCAACAGGGCCAGCAGCGGGGCGGCCAGCACCAGTTGCTGCTGCAGCAGCGCCAGCTCGGCGGCGCCAATGCCTCCGCCCTGGCGCTCGACACAGACGGCGCCTAGGGGCTGGCCGTCACGGCCCAGCGGCAGCGTGGCCAGCGTGCCGCCGCAGCGCTGCTGCAGCATGGCCTGCTCCAGCCGCAACCAGGGCACGTCGGGGGCGGGCGGCGGCTCGACCAGGGGCAGGCCCTGGTCGATGGCCTCGTCCATCGCGCCGCGCAGCAGCGCCGGCAGTTCGGCCTGGGGATTGGACGGGTCCATGTCGGACACCGCCACCAGCACGGTGCTGCCGCCGTCGCGCAGCCCCAGCGACACGCGCCGGTAGCCGCCCTGCTCGGCCAGCATCGTCACCAGCCGGTGCGCCGCCTCGCGCAGCGTGCCGCCGGCCAGCAGGTGGCCGAGCAGCCGCAGCGCCTGCTGGGCCGGCGCTGCGCCCTCGCCGACAGCGGCTGGCGGTCGGTCGGGCAGCGGGTCCGACGCCGCGGCATGGGGAGCCGGCAGCGTGGCGGGTGGCAAGGCACGGCGCAAGGTGGTCACGCGGCGATGTTGCCGCCGCCACCGTCAGGCCATGGCTTGAAGAGACCGCGTTTGACGCACCAGACACGCCCTTGCGCACGGTGCGCCGCGCGCCGCCGGTGGGGTTCAGCCGCCCCGGTTGCGCATCCAGTCGGCGGTGCCTTGGAAGCTCTCGGCCAGGCGCCGGGCCAGCGTGGTGTCCACGCCCCGCTCGGCCATGGCCTGCTGCATGCAGGCCAGCCACTGGTCGCGCTCGGCGATGCCGAT
>CALMIF010000171.1 GCA_937864045.1 uncultured Aquabacterium sp.
GGCTGTCGCCGCAGATCACCACCATGCCGGGGCGGATCATGCCGTGCTCGGGCGCGACCACATGCTCGATGCCCTGCAGCGCGTCGTTGGTGTCGAACAGCGGGATGCCGAAGCGCCCGCAGTTGCGTTGCAGGTTGCTGGCCTGCAGCGCCGACGGCGCATCGGCAATCACCCGGACCTTCACCGGATGGGTGGGGATGATGTGGCTGACCACGGCCACGTTCTGGCCCGGCATCGCCACACCGCGCTGCTGCTCGTCCAGGCCCGCGAATGCCTGCGGGCTGGTGTACTCGTTCATCAGGTGCAGGTCGCAGAACAGCAGCAGGGTGTCGTCGTCGAGCTGCGCGACGGTGTGGGCGTCGACGAGCTTGCGGTAGAGGGTGCGAGCTTGGGTGGGAGAGGTCATCGTGCGCTCACTCGGCGGTGATGCCGCGCTCCTTGATCAGCCTGGCCCACTTCGGCATCTCGGCCTGCAGCCGGGCCGTCGCCTCGGCGGGCGTCGACGGGATCGGGTCGAAGCCTTCCCGGGCCATGCGCTCCCTGACCGCGGCGGTCTGCAGCACGGTGGCCAGCGTGGCGTTGAGCCGGTCGATCACCGGCCTGGGCGTGGCGGCCGGGGCGAAGACCATGAACCAGGTTTCGAAGCCGTAGCCCGGGACGCCGGCCTCGGCGAGCGTGGGCACATTGGGCAGCAGCGGCGAGCGCCTGGCGCCGGTCACGCCCAGTGCCCGCAGCTTGCCGGCCTGCACATGGCCCTGCGCGGCCGACAGCACCGGGAACGACATGTCGACCTGGCCGGCGATGGTGTCGGTCAGCGCCGGGCCGCCGCCGCGGTAGGGGATGTGGACGATGGCCAGGTTGGCCATCGCCTTGAACAGCTCGGCCGACATGTGGAAGGTGCTGCCGCCGCCGGCCGAGCCGTAGGTCAGCTTGCCGGGCTTGCTGCGGGCCAGGGCCAGCAATTCCTTCAGGTCCTTGGCCGGCAGGGCGTTGTTGACCACCAGCACATGCTGCGAGGCGGCGACCATGCCGATCGGCGCCAGGTCCTTCAGCGTGTCGTAGGGCATCTTGGCCGTCAGCGACGGGTTGATCGCCAGCGACACCGTCTGCAGGCCGATGGTGTAGCCGTCGGCCGGCGACTTGGCCACGCTGTCGACACCCAGGTTGCCACCCGCGCCGGCCTTGTTCTCGATGAACACCGACTTGCCCAGCGCCTTGCCCCATTCGTCGGCGATCAGGCGCGCCACGATGTCGGCGCTGCCGCCCGGCGCATAGGGCACGACCAGCTTCACCGGGCGGTCCGGCCAGGTCTGGGCCAGGCCGGCGGACGAGGCCGCCGCCAGGGCGAGTGAAAGCACGAGGGCGCGGCGTCGCATGGGGGTCTCCAACGGGTTTGTTGCTGTGGTCCGGCATCGTAGGCGTGAACGTCGATCGCATAATTTCGACCTTGGAAGTTCTTTCGGTCGATGGATTCATCAATGGACGGCTTCTCCGATCTCGCCTTCTTCTCTCTGCTGGTCAAGCAGGGCAGCCTGGCGGCCACGGCCCAGCAGCTGGGCGTGACACCGCCGGCGGTGAGCAAGCGGCTGGCGGCCATCGAGCGCCGGCTGGGCGTGCGGCTGCTGCAGCGCACGACGCGGCGCATCAGCCTGACGCCCGAGGGCGAGACCTACCTGGTCGACGGCGCCCGGGTGCTGGACGAACTGCAGGCGCTGGAGCGCAAGGTGGCCGGCAGCCGAGCCCTGCCCCAGGGCTTGCTGCGGGTCTGCGCCACGCTGGGGTTCGGGCGCCACCATGTGGCGCCGGCGCTGTCGGCCTTTGCCCGCAGCTTTCCGCAGGTCGAGGTGCAGCTGCAGCTGACCGACCGGCCGGTGAACCTGGTCGAGCAGGGCTTCGACCTGCAGCTGCGCTTCGGTGAACTGCCCGACGCCCGCCTGACCGCCCGGCTCCTGGCCCGCAACCAGCGGGTGCTGTGCGCTGCACCCGCCTACCTGCTGCGTGCGGGCACGCCGGCGGCGCCGCGTGACCTGGCCCAGCATGCGTGCCTGTTCATCCGCGAGAACGACGAGACCTTCGGCAGCTGGCACCTGCGCCAGGGCGGCCGGACCGAGACGGTGAAGGTGCGCGGCCCGCTCGCGTCGAATGACGGCGAATGTGTGCTGGGCTGGGCGCTGGACAGCCACGGCATCCTGATGCGGTCGATCTGGGAAGCGGCACCGATGCTGCGCGCAGGGCGACTGGTGCGCGTGCTGCCGGACTGGAACCTGCCGCCGGCCGACATCTACGCCGTCTTTCCCACGCGCAGCCACCTGTCGGCCAAGACGCGGGCCCTGGTCGACCATCTGGTGGCGAGCTTCGAGTCGCACCGCCGCAGCGACGACGGTGGCTGGTAGCCGGCGCCGCAGCCGTGCCGGGCGATCACCGGCGCGACGGGGCGCCCCGGTGATGCGTGCTACAAGCCCGGCTTCCCTGATCGAAGCATGCAGATGAACCCTTGGCAGCGCCGGCAGGCGCCCCTGAAGTTGTGAGCCCAACGTCGGACACCGGGCCCGACGCCCCTGGCGACGGCCTGCCGCAGCCGCAGCGCCTGCTGGCGATGTGCACGGTGATCCTGGCCATCGGTGTCAGCGTGCTCGACGCGACCATGCTCAACCTGGCCCTGCCCGGCATCGTGCGTGAACTGCGCATCGCCGAGGCCGACGGCGTCTGGCTGGTCAACGCCTACCAGCTGGCGATCCTGGTGCTGCTGCTGCCGCTGGCCCTGCTGGGTGATCTGATCGGCTACCGGCGGGTTTACCTGGGCGGCACGGTGGTGTTCATGCTGGCGTCGGTGGCCTGCCTGCTGGCGGGCCGCGCGGGCCAGCTGGCGGCGGCGCGGGCGCTGCAGGGGGCGGGTGCGGCCGGTCTGTTCGCGGTCAACGCGGCCCTGGTGCGGCTGATCTACCCGGCGCGGCTGCTGGGGCGCGGCATCGCGCTGAACTCGGCCGTGGTCGCGGTGTCGTCGGTGGCCGGGCCGGCGCTGGCGGCGGCCATCCTGTCGGTGCTGCACTGGCACTGGCTGTTCGCCTTCAACATTCCCATCGCCCTGCTGCTGCTGGGGCTGGGCTGGCACAGCCTGCCGGGCAATGCCAGCGCGCCGCCGGCGGGATTGCGCTTCCCTTGGCTGGACGCGGTGCTGAACGGGGCGATGTTCCTGCTGCTGTTCATCGGCGCGCAGCGCTTCGTGCCGCACAAGCTGCTGCCGGCCGCGCCCGGCCTGGCGGCGGCCCTGGTGGCGGCCGGCGCCCTGGTGGGCCTGGCCTATGTGCGCCGGCAGCTGGCGCAGGTGCGCCGTGGCGGTGTGCCGCTGCTGCCGGTGGACCTGTTGGCCATCCCCGTGTTCCGGCTGTCGATGGCGACCTCGGTGGCGGCCTTTGCGGCGCAGACGGTGGCCTCGGTGGCCCTGCCCTTCCTGCTGCTGGAGGGCCTGGGCCGCACGCCCGCCGAGGCCGGCTGGGTGCTGGTGGGCTGGCCGGTGGGCACGGTGCTGGCCGCGCCCGTGGCGGCACGGCTGATCGGCCGCCAGCCCAGCGGCCTGCTGGGTGGCATCGGCCTGGGCCTGCTGGCCAGTGGCCTGGCCTTGCTGGCGCTGCTGCCGGCGCAGCCCACGGCGCTGGCGATGTTCGGGCGGCTGATGCTCTGCGGCATCGGCTTCGGCCTGTTCCAGTCGCCCAACAACCACACCATCGTCACCGCGGCGCCGGCGCACCGCTCCGGCGGCGCGGCCGGCATGCTGGGCACGGCGCGGCTGACCGGCCAGAGCCTGGGCGCCCTGGTGGCCGGTGCGCTGTACGGCCTGTGGTCGGCCACACCGGCCCAGGTGCCGATGCTGGCGCTGGGCGTGGCCGCCGGCCTGGCGATCGCCGGGGCCGGCGCCAGCCTGCTGCGGGTGCGCGAGCAGCGGCCGGGGTGAGGCTGCTCAGCCAGGCACCCGCTCCAACCGCCGCCGGCTGGTGAAGCGCCGCGCCTCGCCGGTCAACGGATCGGTGAACGCCAGCTCCCGCGCCAGCAGCTGCAGCGGGTGGCTGAAGTCGGGCAGTTCGCCGGGCGGCGTGTCCGGCAGCAGCACGGGGTAGATGCGGTCGCCGCAGATCGGGATGCCCAGCGTGCTCAGCTGGATGCGCAGCTGGTGCTTGCGGCCGGTCACCGGCGTCAGGCGGTAGTGGGCCAGGTGGTCGTCCGGCGCCGGCAGGCGGCTGATCAGCTCGACCAGCGTCTGCGCATTCGGCTCGCCCTCGACCACGGCCATCTGCATGAAGGCATCGCCCGGTCGCTCCTGCAGCCGGTGGCGGGCGACCAGCGGCAGGGCCAGGTCGGCGCGCCAGGGCGCCACCGCTTCGTAGACCTTGTGCACCCGCCGGCCGGCCAGCAGCGACTGGTAGGCATGGCGCGTGGCCGGCTGCACGGTGAAGGCCAGCACGCCGGCGGTCTCGCGGTCCAGCCGGTGCATCGGCGCCAGGGTGGTGATGCCGGTCTGCAGGCGCAGCTTCACCAGCGCAGTTTCGTGCAGATGCCGGCCGCCGGGCGTCACCGGCAGAAAATGCGGCTTGTCGACGACGACCAGCAGCTCGTCCTGGTGCAGCACGGTCAGTTCGCCCGGCACCGGCGGCTCGGGCGGCGGGTCGCGCCAGTACCAGAACAGGTCGCCTGGGGCGACCGGCTGGTCGGCGGTGGCGGGATGGCCTTGCAGGTCGCGCACATCGCCTCGGGCCAGGCGCTGGTGCCAGTCGGCCACCTGCGGAAAGCGTTCGGCGAGGAAGGCGTCGAGCCGCGCAAAGCGGCGGTGCACGCCGACGCGGCTGGCGGCCACGCCGTCACGCAGCGGCAAGGTGATGGGCGTGGCGGGGTCGGCCATGGGGCGCGGATGGTATTGCCGTGGCCGACCGGGCCAACGCCGCGATGGCCGGTTGGACCTGCATGCCGCCGACGGTTGCGGGACCGCGTGCTGCCGCTGCGTCCGTCGGTCGTCGCCGCCCCGATCCTCGCCCGCCGGTGCGGCCGATCTCCTTTGATTGGACGATGCGACCACCGGTCGCTGTGTGACAACGTGGCCGGTTCCAGCCACCCCAGACACCCCAGCCCGCATGCTCTACATCGTCGACGGAACCGGGCCCTTGTTCGATGCGGACTACGCCGTCGAGATGGCCGGCAGCCATTGCAACGTGCTGCATCATCTGAACCGGCCCGACGCTTTCTACTTCCGTGGGCCCTCGCTGCTGAGTGCGCTGAAGAACACGGGTGGCATTGCCGACAAGGTGATGCTGAAGCTGCTGGAGGTCGAATTTCCGGCCGCGCTGCTGGCGCCCGGACAGCGGCAGCCGCCACGCAGCCCGATCTTCCTGGCCGGCCACAGCCGCGGCGGGGCAGCCGTGGTCCTTGTGGCGCAGATGCTCGACCGGATCGGCGTGCCGGTTGAGGCCATGTTCCTCTTCGACGCGGTGGACCGCACCATGTCGCTGGCCAGCGTGGAGACGGTGCCGAAGAACGTGCGACGCTGCTTTCATGCCCTGCGCAACGAGGGCGCCGAGGTGGTCATGGCGCACGAGACCACCCGGTTGTGGAAGGCCGTGGAGGCTGCACCCGGCTACGCCGCGCTGCGGGCACTGCACAAGAGCTCGGGCTCGGGACCCTGGGAGCAGTTTCTCGTCTTCCGCGCCGGCACCGACGCCGCGCGCTGGCCGCAGCTGGCCGCCGCCGTTCGGGCGTGGAAGGCCAAGGACACGGTGCTGGCGAGCTTCCAGGTCGCCATGCGCAACAGCTTCAAGCTGACCGTTTCAGCCGAGGGCGGGCTCCAGCCATCCATTCCCTTCGGCAACTGCGCCAGGAAGGCCAGCCCGTCTTGCCACTATGAGAAGGAAGAGTTCGCCTGCTCGCACGGTGCGGTCGGCGGCACACCCTGGACCACGCTTGGCGACGAGGTGGCCGCGATCGATGCCGACGGCGCACGCCGGGTGTGGACCTGGATGTCGGCCCGGATGCAGCAGCACGGCCTGAAGGCAGGAAGCCGGGCAACATGACGGCCCGGCAGGCCGGGGCGCAGCACCCGCATGCCAGGCGGGTGGGCCCCCGCGCCGCTCAGCGCGGCGCCATGCGGATCGCGCCATCGAGGCGCACGCACTGGGCGTTGAAGTAGGTGTTGCGCACCATCTCCATCGCCAGGCTGCCGAACTCCTCGGGCTTGCCCAGGCGCTTGGGGAAGGGCACCGACGCGCTCAGGCTGTCCAGCACGTTCTGCTTGGCGCCCAGCATCAGCGGCGTGGCGAAGATGCCCGGCATGATCGAGTTGACGCGGATGCCCAGGTCGGACAGGTCGCGCGCCATCGGCAGCACCAGGCCGTTGACGCCGGCCTTGGCCGAGCCGTAGATCACCTGGCCGATCTGGCCGTCCTGCGCCGCCACCGACGCGGTGAGGATGATCACGCCGCGCTCGCCGTCCTCCAGCGCCGGGGTGTTGGCCATGCCCTCGGCCGACAGCGAGGCGATGCGGTAGCTGGCCACCAGCACGCCCTGCACGCCGTACTCGTAGTCGGCGGTGCTCAGGCGCTTGAGCTTGCCGGCCTCCTTGTCGAAGGCCAGGGTCTTGCCGCGCCGGCTGGTCATCGCGCAGTGCACGGTGATGCGCTCCTGGCCATGGGCCGCGCGGGCCTTGGCGAAGCCGGCGACCACGCTCTCTTCACTCGTGATGTCGACCTTGCAGAACAGGCCGCCGATGGCGTTGGCGACTTCCTCGCCCTTGGCCTCGTTGACGTCGAAGATGGCGACCTTGACGCCCGCGGCGGCCAGCGCCTGCGCGGTGGCCTGACCCAGGCCGGAGGCGCCGCCGGTGACGACGGCGGCGGTGGTGTTGTCGATGATCATGGAGTGCTCCTGTGGGCGGATTGCGCGGGATCGTGGATTCGGCTGCGGGGCTGCGGGAGGCGGGGAGCGTAGCCCAGGCGCGGCAGCCGCCAGTGTCCGGCGTGTGTCACCGGAAGTCTGCGACCACGGCGACGATGCCGGCCTGCCATCGATCTCAGGCCCTCGCATGCCCATCCACACCACCACCGCCGACGGCATTGCCCGCATCGTGCTGGACGCACCGCCGGTCAATGCGCTGACCGACGCCCTGGTCGACGAGCTGCTGGCCGCGCTGGCCGCCGCCGGCGACGACCCCGCCGTGCGCGTGGTGCTGCTGACCAGCGCCGTGCCGCGCCGCTTCTGCGCCGGGCTGGACCTGTCGGCGCTGGCGGGTGCGTCGCCGGAACAGATCGCCGCGCTGCTGGACAAGCTCTACGTGCGCCTGGCCGAGGTGCAGACGCGCCTGGGCAAGCGCAGCATCGCGGTGGTGGGTGGCGCGGCGCGCGGCGGCGGCATGACGCTGGCCATCGCCTGCGACCTGGTGATCGCCGGCCGCTCGGCCAGCTTCGGCTACCCCGAGATCGACGTCGGCCTGCTGCCGGCGATCCACTTCCACCACCTGCACCGCATCGTCGGCCGGCACCGCGCCTTCGACCTGCTGTTCACCGGCCGCAGCTTCAGTGCTGATGAGGCCCATGGCCTGGGCCTGGTCAGCCGCCTGGTCGACGACGCCGCGCTGGAGGCCGAGGCGCTGGGCCTGGCGCGCCAGCTGGCCGCCAAGTCACCCACGGCCATGCGCATCGGCCGTGCGGCCTTCCATGCGGCGGTGGATGCGGCGCGCATCGACGGCGCTGCGCAGGCTGCAGCCACCTTCTGCACGCTGGCGGTGACGCCCGACGGCCGCGAGGGCGTGGCGGCCTACGGCGAGAAGCGGGCGCCGCGCTGGGGCGGGTGAGCAGGCCGCGTCAGCGCCCCAGCAGCGTCTGCCGCGCCAGCCAGACCTCGCGCACGAACGGATCGACCACGGTGTAGCGGCCGTGGCCCGGGCGGGCGACCCGGTTGGCCGCGATCAGCTTGTCGGCCAGGCCCTGCACCTGGCCAGGCTCGACCGGGCCGCCGGTGCGCTGTCGGTAGGCGGCCAGCGCCGGTTCGCTGAACAGGCCTGTGACGCCGGCATCACCGCCGGCAGCGATGCGCGCGAAGATGGCCTCGCCCAGCACGCCGAAGTCCTCGATGGCCCGCAGCTCGGCATCGGCGGCGGCCGACGCCAGCGTCTGGCAGATGATTGGAAAGGCTGCGTCGGGCGGCGTGCCGCGAACCTGCTGCAGCTGGCGCAGCGCCTTCAGCAGTTCTTCGGGCCGGCTGCCCATGGTGCGAAAGCCGGCCGCGGCCGTGGCCAGGTCGGGCACCTGCGCGCCGGGATCAGGTCCTGGCGCAGGAACGTGGTCTTGCCCACTCGGCGGATGCCCGACAGGAACACGCCGGAGCGCACGCCTTCGTCCAGCGCACCGGGATGCAGCAGTTGCCGGGACAGCGCGGCGGCATCGGCAGGACGGCGGAACAGCGCTTCTTCGTCGGGCATGGCGGTTGGCCGGTGCTGGTGAATGGTCCGAACGATCTGATGCGGATCATGATTCGTACTGGGTCAATGAAGCCAAACGGCTGAAGTCAAGGCGCGTCACGCCGCGCCAGCGCGCCGTAGATCACCAGCCCCAGCACCAGCGCCGCAGCGGCGATTTCCAGCGACCAGGCGAAGCCCTGGGCCGGCGTGGCGCTGCGGGCCAGCAACGCGGCCACCAGGGGCGGGCCGGCGATCTGGCCCAGGCCGTAGGCGGCTGTCAGCAAACCGATGAAGGCGCTGGCGTCGTGCGGACGCAGGCGGCGCGCCTCCTGCACCGCGAACAGCGTGATCGCGGTGAACGGCAGGCCCAGCAGCAGGCTGCCCAGCGCAAAGCCGGCCAGGCTGGGCAGCCACACGCTCAGCAGCACGCCCGCCGCCTGCATCGCATAGCAGCCCATCAGCAGGTGGCGGCGGTCCCAGTGCACCGGCAGGCGCACCGTGCACAGCGCGCCGCCGGCCACGCCCAGGCCGAACAGCGGCCAGAACAGGTCCAGCCACACCGAACCCGGCAACGCCTGGCGCGCGATCACCGGCAGGAAGGTGGCGGTGATGATGTAGCCGAAGCCGGCCAGGCCGTAGGCCAGGCTGAACAGCCACAGCGTGCCGCGCGGCGTGGGCGCATCACCGGCCTGCGGCGGCGGCGGCGCAGCCACCCGGCCGCGCAGCTGCACCCAGGCGATGGCACTCAGCCCCACCGCCAGCAACGCGAACACCGCCCAGCCGGTGGCGGCCTGCACGCCCAGCGCCACCATCGCGCTGGCGGCCAGACCGCTGGCGGCAATGCCCAGCCCCGGGCCGACGAAGATGATGCCGGCCAGCGCCGGTGCGCCCAGCGCCGTCAGCCTTGCCAGGCACCAGCCCGACACGTAGACGAAGACCAGGGCGCTGGCCACGCCGGCGGCAAAGCGGGCGGCCGGCCACAGCGCGGGCAGCGGCAGAGCCATGGTGGCGGTCAGCACCACGGTGGCGACCAGGCCGGTCTTCACCGCCGCGGTGTGGGCCGGTGCTGCCCAGCCCCGGCGCCGGCACAGCGCGGGCAGCACGGCACAGGCCATCGCGCCCAGCCAGTAGCCCAGGTAGTTGGCGGTGGCCAGCCAGCTGGCTTGGCCCAAGGTGACGGTGCCGTCGTGCAGCATCATCGGCAGCAGCGGCGTGAAGGCGAAGCGGCCGATGCCCATGGCCACGGCCAGCGACAGCAGGCCGGCCAGGGCGATGGCCAGCGGGCGCGGGCCACTGGCGGGAGAAGGGGAATGCATCGCGGCATTCTCCCGGGCCCTGCCGGGGCAGCCGGCCGCAGCGGTGCATTCGGTGCTGGCGCCGCCGCCGGCCGAAGCCTCAACCCCGGATCAACCGCCCCGGCGTGGCCCCGGTCAGCGCGTCGTCGCGCAGCACCTCGACACCGGCGACGAAGGTGTGGCGGTAGCCGTCGGCGCGCTGCAGCAGGCGGCGACCGCCGGTGGGCAGGTCGTAGACCACCTCGGGCGCACGCAGGGCCAGGCGGTCGAAATCGATCACGTTGATGTCGGCGCGCAGGCCCTCGGCCAGCAGGCCGCGGTCTTTCAATCCGTAGACGCGGGCGGTGTCGGCGGTCTGCTTCTTCACCAGCATCTCCAGCGCCAGCTTCGGGCCCCGGGTGCGGTCGCGTGCCCAGTGCTTGAGCAGGTAGGTCGGGCCCGCCGCATCGCAGATCAGGCCGACATGGGCGCCGGCATCGCCCAGGCCCATCACCGTGGCGGCATCGGCCAGCATGGCCTGCACCACGCTGAAATCACCGCCGGTGTAGTTCTCGAACGGGTGCAGCAGCAGGCCGCGGCCTTCGTCGGCCAGCAGGGCCTGCAGCGCCAGTGCCCAGGCGGTGGTGCCCTCGCGCTGGGCACGCGCGGCCAGGCTTTGCGACGCCTCGGGCTCGTAGTCGAGCTGAGGGCCCAGCGCGAAGGTGCGGCGGAATGCCTTGTCGAACCAGGCCGTCAGCGCGTCGTCGGGGCGCTCGGTCACCAGGCGCTCGCGCAGCGCGGCGTCGGCCTGCAGGCGGGCGACACGTTCGCGTGGCGTCAGCGGCAGCAGCGGTGCCCAGGCCGGGTGGGTCTCGAAGGGATTGCGGCTGGTCTCGAAGCCGAACAGCACGCCGATGCTCTTGGCGCCGACCTGGCCCGTCACGTCCAGCCCGGCGGCCCGGGCTTCGTGGATCTGGTCCAGCGTCTGGCGCCACAGGTCGGGTGCGTTGTCCACCTGCAGCAGCAGCAGCGACATCGGCCGCCCGGCGGCCTCGCAGGCGGCGCGCAGGATGGCGAAGTCGCCTTCGCCGAAGTCGGAGTTCACCTCCAGCACGCCCTTGCCGGCGCGGCGCAGCGCCGCGGCGATGGCGAACAGCTCGGGCTCGGCGGCCGTCAGGCTGGGCGTGAAGCGGCCGTCGCGGGCGCGGTGCTTGATGGTGCGCGAGGTGGTGATGCCCAGCGCACCGGCGTGCAGCGCCTGCTCGGCCAGGCTGGCCATCTGGTCCAGCTCGGCCGCGCTGGGGTGCTGCTGGTGATCGGCGCCGCGCTCGCCCATCGCGTAGAAGCGCAGCGCCGCATGCGGCAGCTGGGCGCCGATGTCCATCGTGTAGTGGCGTTTCTCCAGCGCGTCCAGGTACTGCGGGAAGGACTCCCAGGACCAGGCCATGCCCTCGGCCAGCACCGTGCCGGGAATGTCTTCCACGCCTTCCATCAGGTTGATCAGGTAGTCCCTGGCGCCGGGGCGCACCGGCGCGAAGCCGACGCCGCAGTTGCCGAACACCGCGGTGGTGACGCCATGCCAGCACGAGGGCGTGAGCTGGCTGTCCCAGGTGGCCTGGCCGTCGTAGTGGGTGTGGATGTCGACGAAGCCGGGCGTGACCAGCAGGCCGGTGGCGTCAACCAACCGCTGCGCTGGCCCCAGGTTGCTGCCCACGGCGGCGATGCAGCCGTTGCGCACGGCCACGTCGGCCTGGCGCGCGGGTGCGCCGCTGCCGTCGATGACGGTGCCGCCCTGGATGAGGATGTCGTGCATGCGCTGTCTCCTGTGGGGTCGGGCCGGTCTGGTGCGCCGGTTGCGAACCATTCTGGCGGCCGGCCACGGGCAAGGATTGCCCGCAGGTGACAGCGGACGGCGTCAGTCGTCCTTCAGCGGGCGCGGCCTTGGCACCAGGGTCGGCTGCAGGCCGGCGATCCAGGCGCGCGCGGCCGACAGCGAGGGGAACAGCTGGCAGGGCAGGTCGACGTAGCGCAGGGCGATGAAGTGCTGCGCGCTGGCGACGGCGTTCGGATGCACCGCCACCGTGGCGAGCACGATGTTGGGATTGGTGCGCGCCGGCGCGATGTGCAGGGCCGCGGTCTCTGCCGTGGACTCCGGGGTGAACTCGTAGCTCAGCGCCCCCAGATAGTCGCTGATGCAGTAGCGCAGCTCATCGAAGCGCGGATCGGTGCAGACCAACTCGAGCGAGCGGCGCCGCTCGGCGATGCTGACGTGGCCGACATGGCGGCGGACGACACCACGGGGTTGCCAGTACAACTCGAAGGGCATGCGGGAGCGCCGCACGCGGCGGCAGGCAAGAGGGCGGGCGGAACGGACTTCGTCTTGGACATGTTCGCCTTGCTCCCGCGAGGCCGGCTGTGCCGCCGGCTTGCCAAGGCGCCCCGTGACGGGACGATCTGCGCAGTATAGGAGCCGCCCTGCCCCGCCCCGCCGCTCGGTCTGCCGCTCAGCCCGCCGCCAGCAGCCGCCGCGCCGCGCCGGCCACGGCAGCCGGCGGCACCCTGGGCGGCGAAGAGCTCCCAGCTGGGCATCGACACCACCGCGGTGGCGATGCCCTCGGCCTGCAGCGCCGCGCGCGCGGCCAGGGCGATCGCGACCTCGGAGCCGGTGGCCGGCAGGGTGACGCGGCGCGGCCCCCTTCGCCTTCGGCCAGCACATCGGCGCCGCGGGCGCTGAGGTTGGCATCGGTGTGCAGCCGGCGCACGGCCGGCAGCGCCTGGCGGGCAAACACCAGGGTGCTGGGCCCGCTGTGGTGGTCCAGCGCGATGGCCCGGCATTCGGCGGCCTCCACCGCGTCGGCCAGGCGCAGCACCAGCATGTTGGGCATGGCCCGCAGGCCGGCCAGGATCTCCACCGGCTGGGGCGTGGGCCCGTTGCGGCCGATGCCGATGGAATCGTGGCTGAAGACGAACTTGACCGGCAGGCCCATCAGCGCGGCCATGCGCATCGCCGGGCGCTCGTCGTCGGAAAACGCCAGGTCGGTGATCGCCAGCGGCACGATGCCGCCGTGGGCCGCCAGGCCGTTGGCCATGGACCCCGTCACGTGGTCACGCACGCCGCAGTGCAGGTAGGGCCGCTGCGGTCGGCGGCGGCGGGCGGCGGCCGGTGACGGGGCGAAGACGGCGCACTTGCATTACAATTTCCTCAAATGTAAGGAGTGGCGCCATGACCGAATCGACCATCACTGCCAAGGGCCAGACCACCGTGCCGGCCGACATCCGGGCGCTCGTCGATGCCAGGCCCGGCACGCGGCTCGTCTGGTCGGCCATGCCCGATGGCACCATCATCGTCCGGGCCAAGACCCGTTCCATCCTCGACATGGCGGGCATGCTCCAGGCGCCCGGGGGCAAGCACGTCAGCGTGGATGACATGAATCCCTGGCGCTGACGGGGCGCTCGATGCCGGCGCTCGACACCAACGTTCTGGTGCGCTACCTCGTCCAGGACGATGCGGCACAGTTCGCGGCGGCCCGGCGCTTGATCCGCCGCTGCCTCGCCGACGATGCCACGCTGTTCGTGCCCGTGACCGTCGTGCTGGAACTCGAATGGGTGCTGCGATCCAGCTTCGGGTTCGGCAAGCAGGCGGTGCTGGCGACCTTGTCGAGCCTGTTCTCGGCCACGGAGCTGAGCTTCGAGTCGGAGCGCGCGCTGGAGGTCGCACTGCAGCTGTTCCGCCAGGGCTCGGCAGACTTTGCGGACTGCCTGCACGTGGCGCTGGCCGCGCAGGCCGGCGAGCAGCCGCTGTGGACTTTCGACAAGGGCGCGGCCAAGGTGGATGGCGCCCAACTGCTGGCCAAGGCGTGACTCAATCCCGCTGCGCCATCAGCTCCGCAAACGACACCAGCCGGCCCGCGATGGCGCTGGCCGCCACCGTCGCCGGGCTGGCCAGCCACACCTGGCCCGGGCCTGAGCGGCCGGGGAAGTTGCGGTTGATCGCGCTGACCGTGACCTGGCCCGCATCCGTCGACGACCCCGGCCCGCAGTTGGCGCACGCGCCGCAGGCCGGCTGCAGCATGCGGGCGCCCACGGCCTCGAAAGCCGCCAGCCAGCCCTGGCGGGCCGCATGGGCGGCCACGTCGGCGGTGCCGAACTGCAGGTACAGCATGACGCCGGGGGCCACCTTCAGCCCGCGTGCCGCGGCCCAGGCCAGCACCGCGTGGTACTGGGCGAAGTCGGCGCGCTTGCCGGCGGTGCAGCTGCCGCCGTAGGCGATCTCCAGCCGCGGGCGCTCGGCCAGGTCGGCCAGCGGCAGGCCCAGGCCTGGGTCGCCGGGGCGGGCGACCATCGGGGACAGCGCATCGGCGTCGATCTGCAGCGTGGCGGCATAGGGCGCGCCGGGGTCGCTGCGCATCCAGTCTTCCAGCGCGACGTCCAGCCCGCGCCGCTCACGCAGGAAGCGCAGCGTTTCAACGTCAGGCTCGACGATGCCGGTCAGCCCGCCCAGCTCGGCGGTCATGTTGGTCAGCGTGGCGCGCTCGTCGGTG
>CALMIF010000172.1 GCA_937864045.1 uncultured Aquabacterium sp.
CGGCATAGCCCACGGCCGCCAGGATGCGTCCCAGGTTCGGGTCGCTGGCGAAGAACGCCGTCTTGACCAGGGGTGAGTGGGCGATGGCATAGGCCACCAACCGGCACTCGGCCTCGTCGCGCCCGCCCTCGACCTGCACGGTGATGAACTTGGTGGCGCCCTCGCCATCACGCACGATGGCCTGCGCCAGCTGGCAGGCGACGGCCGTCACCGCCTCGCGCAGTGTCCTGCCCTCGGGGGAGTCCAGGCTGGTGATCGGCGCGTGGCCGGCCTGGCCGCTGGCGATCAGCACGAAGGAATCGTTGGTCGAGGTGTCGCCGTCGATGGTGATGCGGTTGAAGCTGGCGTCGGCCACCTCGCGCACCAGGGCCTGCAGCAGGCCGGGCGCCAGTGCCGCGTCGGTGGCCAGGAAGCCGAGCATGGTCGCCATGTTCGGCCTGATCATGCCGGCGCCCTTGCTGATGCCGGTGATGCTGACCGTGCGCCCGCCGATCTGCACCTGGCGCGACGCTGCCTTCGGCTGGGTGTCGGTGGTCATGATGCCGGTGGCGGCATCGGCCCAGCCATCGGCGCGCAGGTCGGCCAGCGCAGCCGGCAGGCCGGCGGCGATGCGGTCGACCGGCAGCGTCTCCATGATCACGCCGGTGGAGAACGGCAGCACCTGGCCGGGCTGCAGGCCCAACAGGCCGGCCAGCGCGGCACAGGTCTGTCGTGCACGGTCCAGGCCGTCGGCGCCGGTGCCGGCATTGGCGTTGCCGGTGTTGACCACGATCGCGCGGATCGCATCGCCGCTGGCCAGGTGCGCCTGGCACACCTGCACCGGCGCCGCACAGAACCGGTTGCGGGTGAACACGCCCGCGACCTGGCAACCCTCGTCGAGCGCCAGCACCACCAGGTCGGGCCGGTTGGGCTTGCGGATGCCCGCACGCGCGATGCCCAGGCGAGCACCCGCCACGACGTGCAGGCTGGCCGGGTTCAGCGGAGGCAGGTTGACGGGCATGTCGGCGGCTCGGAAGTTGGTGGTGGGACGCGGATTCTAGGCGGGCGGCACCGCCCGCCGGCCGGCGCCGATCGCCTGCACCGCTGGCAAGACGGGCAAGAAAAAGGGCGGCCGAAGCCGCCCTGCGGGCTGGACCGACTGGCGCTCAGCCGCGGCGGCGCGCCAGGAAGCCGATGGCCACCAGCCCAGCGAGCATCATCGCGTAGGTCTCGGGCTCGGGGACGGGCGTGACACCGACCGTCAGAAACGCTTCCTTCTTCTCGATGAAGGCGTAGCCGAGGCCGCTGACCACATAAGCAGCCAGGATGTTCTGGATCGACACGTTGGCCACCGTGGTGTTGGCCACCGGCGTCACCGAAGCACTGGCGGACCAGTTGCTGGTGCCGAAATCGAGGAAGCTGTTGGCCGCGAACGGGCCGCCCGCCGTGATCGACGCCGACTGGGTGCTCCCGGGCAGCGGCGTCACGCGCAGTTGGCCACCGGCCGACACACCCGACATCACGCCGGGAGCGCCGAAGTGGAAGAAGTCACCGCCCTCGGTGAGGTTGAAGCCCGACAGGACATAGCCGGTGTGCGCGGTGACTTGCAGCGCGATCGTCGAATTCTCGACGTCGATGCCGCCGCCCGTCTGCGCGACGAATGACGTCGGGAAGAACGACAGCTGGTTGCCGACTAGGGTGACGGATGAACCGAACAGTCCGAGGGCAGCGCTGTCGTAGGTCACGTTGAAGTTGCTGCCGGTCAACGTCACCGACGCGGCCAGCGAAGCGGACGACGCAGCGACGAGCGCAGCGGCGGCGGCAATGGATCGAAGTTTCATGTCAAGGCTCCCAAAAGATCAGACGAAATCGGCATCGCGCTGCGCGGCCTCGACGGCAGGCCAGATGTGCAAACTATGACGCAGTTTCGATAAGTTTAACCGCGACGTTCGCTGGCACACCCCACCGAACGGGGGAGATCCCCGGTATCAGTTTGCAACTGCTGTGCATCCGCGCAGCGCCCATATCACGCCAGCTTGCCATGGCAGGCCTTGAACTTCTTGCCGCTTCCACAGGGGCAAGGATCGTTCCGGCCGACACGCGGCAGATTGGGAGCAACTTCTGCGCCCGGTTCGGTCTCCTGGCTGACGCTGCCATCCTCGTTCGGATGGATGTAGGTGACGTTGGCCACCTGGCCGGCCTGGGCCTCGATTGCCTCGGCCGCCTGTGCCACCTGCTCCTGGCTCTGGATGCGCACAGTCAGCAGCAGGCGCGTCACTTCCATCTTCACCACGTCCAGCAACTGGCTGAACAGCTCGAAGGCCTCGCGCTTGTATTCCTGCTTCGGGTTCTTCTGGGCGTACCCGCGCAGGTGGATGCCCTGGCGCAGGTAGTCCAGCGCCGCCAGGTGCTCGCGCCAGTGGCTGTCGATGCTCTGCAGCAGCACCATGCGCATGAAGGGATTGAACTGCTCCTGGCCGACCAGGGCCAGCTTGCCCTCGAACACCTGGTCCGCCGCGGCCACCACCTTGTCGACGATCTCCTCGTCGGTGATGGACTCGCTCTTCTCGACCTCGGCGGCCAGCGCCGCCGGCACCTGCCACTCCTCGGCCAGCGCCTTCTCCAGCGCCGGGATGTCCCACTGCTCCTCGACGCTCTCGGCCGGCACCCAGGTGCGGACCACGCCGGTCATCGCGCTCTTGCGCAGATTGGTCACCTGGGCCAGCACCGAGTCGCTTTCCAGGATCTCGTTGCGCTGCTGGTAGATCACCTTGCGCTGGTCGTTGCTGACGTCGTCGTACTCCAGCAGCTGCTTGCGGATGTCGAAGTTGCGTGCCTCGACCTTGCGCTGAGCACCCTCGATGCTGCGGCTGACGATGCCGGCCTCGATGGCCTCGCCCTCGGGCATCTTCAGCTTGTCCATGATCGCGCGCACCCGGTCGCCGGCGAAGATGCGCATCAGCGGGTCGTCCAGGCTCAGGTAGAAGCGGCTCTGGCCCGGGTCGCCCTGGCGGCCGGCACGGCCGCGCAGCTGGTTGTCGATGCGCCGGCTCTCGTGGCGCTCGGTGGCGATGATGCGCAGGCCGCCCGCCGCCTTGACCTGCTCGTGCAGGCCCTGCCATTCGTCCTTGAGCTTCTGGATGCGCGCGGCGCGGTCGGCCTCGCCGACGGCCGGGTCGGCCTCCAGCAGCTGGATCTGCTTCTCGACATTGCCGCCCAGCACGATGTCGGTGCCGCGGCCGGCCATGTTGGTGGCGATGGTGATCATGCCGGGCCGGCCGGCCTGGGCCACGATCTCGGCCTCCTTGGCATGCTGCTTGGCGTTGAGCACCTGGTGCGGCAGCTTGGCCTGGGTCAGCAGGCCCGAGATCAGCTCGCTGTTCTCGATCGACGTGGTGCCCACCAGCACTGGCTGGCCACGCTGATGGCAGTCGCGGATGTCGGCGATCACCGCGTTGAACTTCTCGCGGCTGGTCTTGTAGATCAGATCCAGCTCGTCCTTGCGCTGGGTCGGCCGGTTCGGCGGGATCACCACCGTCTCCAGACCGTAGATCTCCTGGAACTCGTAGGCCTCGGTGTCGGCCGTGCCGGTCATGCCGC
>CALMIF010000173.1 GCA_937864045.1 uncultured Aquabacterium sp.
CCGAGGACAGACATGAGCAATCCCTCCGACCTCAAGTTCCTGGTCGTCGACGACTTCTCCACCATGCGCCGCATCGTGCGCGGCCTGCTCAAGGAAATGGGCTGCAACAACGTGGAGGAGGCCGAGGACGGCGCCATCGCGCTGCAGATGCTCAAGACCAACCGCTACGACTTCGTGGTCA
Source organism: uncultured Aquabacterium sp. (assembly GCA_937864045.1). Lineage (GTDB taxonomy): Bacteria > Pseudomonadota > Gammaproteobacteria > Burkholderiales > Burkholderiaceae_C > Pseudaquabacterium. Next base: position 182 of record CALMIF010000173.1, read on the forward strand.
GCGACATCAACATGCCGAACATGAACGGCTTCGACCTGCTCAAGGCGGTCAAGGCCGAAGAGAGCCTGAAGCACATCCCGGTGCTGATGGTGACCGCCGAGGCGCGCAAGGAGGACATCCTGCTGGCCGCCCAGAGCGGTGCCGCCGGCTACGTGGTCAAGCCCTTCACCAAGGCCACGCTGGAGGAGAAGGTCACCAAGATCATGCAGAAGCTGGCGGCCACGGCCTGACGGCCGGGTCTTCCGAGGAGTCACCCATGAAGATGGAAGACATCGCCGCGCTGGTGCCCGAGGAAGGCGTCGTCGCCTCGCCCGAGGTGTTCCAGCAGATCGGCACGATCACCCGCCTGCTGCACGACACCATGCAGCAACTGGGCGTGATGCCCAAGCTGCAGGTGGCCGCCGACGGCATCCCCGACGCGCGCAGCCGGCTGAGCTACATCGCCACCAAGACCGCCGCGGCGGCCGAGAAGGTGCTCAATTCGGTCGACCAGGCCAAGGCCGAGCACGCGGCCATCGCCAGCGAGACCCGCGCGCTGGCCGCCGCGCTGGTGGCCGACCCGGTGAAGGCGGTGGCGTCTGGGGCGGTGTTCAACTTCGTCAACGACGTCGAGGCCCGCACCAAGGTCATCGACAGCCACCTGACCGACATCATGATGGCGCAGGACTTCCATGACCTGACCGGCCAGGTCGTGGCCAAGGTGGTGGGCCTGGCCAACGAGCTGGAGGACAGCCTGGTCAAGCTGCTGGTGCAGGTGGTGCCGCCCGAGCAGCGCGAGAAGGTGGACCCCAACGTGCTGGCCGGCCCCGTGGTCAACCCCGAGGGCCGCACCGACGTGGTCACCAACCAGGGCGAGGTCGACGACCTGCTGGCCAGCCTGGGTTTCTAGGCACCGCGCGGCCGGACCGCTGCAACGCCGAGCAGGGCGCCCGCCGGGCGACTTTTTTTTCATGGGCGCTGCGGGCGCGGGCTTCAGTCCGCGGCGGCCGCGTTCGATCACCGTGCTGCGAGGCCGCCGATTCGCGGACGGCCCGCGATCCGGATCGGGAAACAACGATGAACTTCCGTCAACTGACGCTGGCCCGTCGACTGGGCCTGAGCTTTGCCGTGCTGGTGCTGCTGTCGGTGCTGGGCAGCGGCCTGGGGCTGTACAAGATGGCCCAGATCGAGGCGGCCCTGGACGAGGTGGTCCAGGTGAACAACCGCAAGCTGTCGCTGCTGAACAAGATGTCCGAGCAGGTGCATGTGGTGGCGCGGGTGATCCGCTCGCTGGCGCTGATGACCGATCCGGCCGAGGAGCAGCAGGAAGTCAAGCTGGTCGAGACCGCCCGCGCCGAGTACGACAAGGCCTGGGCCGAGCTGCAGAAGCTGCCGGCCTCGGCCGAGGGCCAGAAGCTCCGCCAGACGATCGAGGCGGCGCTGGCCAAGGCGCGCCAGTCCAACGACCAGGCGATCAAGGCCGGCCTGGACAACGACTACGAGCTGGCCACCACGCTGATCCTGAAGAAGGCCGGCCCGGCGGCTGCCGAGTGGCAGGCCACGCTGAACGCCAACATTGCCTACCAGGAAGCCAACAACCTGAAGGCCCACCAGGAGTCGCAGGCGCGGTACGCCGCGGCACGCAACCTGCTCACGGCCTTTGCCCTGCTGTCGCTCGTCGGCGCCGCGGTGCTGGCCACCCTGGTGGTGCGCAGCGTGATGGCCGACCTGGGCGGCGAGCCGGCCGACGCGCGGCGCGTGGCCGCCGCCATCGCCGATGGCGACCTGTCGGTGGCCGTGGCGGTGCGTGCGGGCGACACCCGCAGCGTGATGGTGGCGATGCTGAGCATGCGCGAGCGCCTGGTCGAGCTGGTGGGCGCGGTGCGCCGCAGCAGCGACAGCATCGCCACCGGCTCGTCGGAGATCGCCACCGGCAACGCCGACCTGAGCCAGCGCACCGAGGAGCAGGCCAGCAACCTGCAGCAGACCGCGGCGTCGATGGAAGAGCTGACCGGCACCGTGCGCCACAACGCCGAGACCGCCAGCCAGGCCAACGCCCTGGCCGCCGGCGCGTCGGCCGCTGCGGCCAACGGTGGCCAGGTGGTGGGCCAGGTGGTGGCGACCATGCAGGACATCGCCGCGGCGTCCAAGCGCATCGGCGACATCATCGGCACCATCGATGGCATCGCTTTCCAGACCAACATCCTGGCGCTGAACGCGGCGGTGGAAGCCGCGCGCGCCGGTGAGCAGGGCCGCGGCTTCGCGGTGGTGGCCAGCGAAGTGCGCAGCCTGGCCCAGCGCAGCGCCGAGGCCGCCAGGGAGATCAAGCGCCTGATCGTCGCCAGCAGCGAAAAGGTGGAACTGGGCGCCCGCCAGGTGCACGACGCCGGCAGCTCGATGGACGACATCGTGCGCCAGGTGCAGCAGGTCAGCCAGCTGATCAGCGAGATCGCCAATGCCACGGCCGAGCAGTCGCGCGGCATCGACCAGGTGGGCGAGGCCGTGGGCCAGCTCGACCAGGTGACGCAGCAGAACGCCGCCCTGGTGGAGCAGAGCGCCGCCGCCGCCGAGAGCCTGCGCCAGCAGGCCGGCCGGCTGGTCGAGGTGGTGGGTGGCTTCCGGACGAATTGAGCCCACCCCCGAAGCGCCTGCGGCGCTCCCCCCCAAGGGGGCTGAGCCCGCGCATGCAAGGTCCAGTGGACCTTGCGTGGCTGGCGAAGGGCCGGGCCTTGGCCCGGCGCGCCCTGCAAGGGCCGCCAGCGGCCCGGCGAAGCCGGTTCCGCGGCGACCGCTTGGTCAAGTCGTGTCGCAACATTCACTGGCCGGGCTCTGCCCGGCTTTGTTGTTTCCGGGCGGGATAAGGCGGGTTGGCGGGCGCCTTTTCCAGCGGCTTGCCGGTCTCCCCGGCTCCTACGATGAACGCCGTGTCACGGCCCTGTGCGCCGTGCGCGGAGCCCGCATGCCCGACGCCGTCCTGAATCCTCCCGCCGCCGCTGCTGACGCCCCCGTGCTGTCGCTGGCCGAACTCGTCAACGAGGCGCAGCGCCTGCAGTCGGGCGGCCGGGTCGACGCCGCCGTGGCGCTGTACCAGCACTGGCTGCAGCGCGGGCCGGTGGCCATGCGCCACGTGGCCTGGTTCAACCTGGGCACCCTGCTGGGCGCGCTGCAGCGCCCGGCCGAGGCCGAGGCGGCCTACCGCGCGGCGATCGGCCTGCAGCCCGACTTTCCGCATGCCCGGCTGAACCTGGGCCACCTGCTCGAACGCGCAGGCCAGCATGACGCGGCCCTGGCCGAGTGGCGCGCCGTGGTCGATGCCCGCCCGGCGGCCGACCTGGTGGTGCACGCCTGGAACAACACCGGCCGCCTGCTGGAGCAGCTGCGCCGCTACCCCGAGGCCGAGGCCGCGCTGCGCGAGAGCCTGCAGCTCAACCCCGACCAGCCCAGCGTGGTGCAGCACTACGTGCACCTGCGGCAGAAGCAGTGCGCCTGGCCGATCTACCAGCCGGTGGGCGATGTGGGCCCCAACCGCCTGCTGCAGGGCACCAGCCTGCTGGCGATGATGGGCCTGTCCGACGACCCGGCGCTGCAGCTGCTGAGTGCCACCCGCTTCGCGCTGGAGCGCGTGCCCAAGGCGCCCCCGGTGCCGCTGCACCGGAGCCACCCGCCGCGCACCGGCAAGATCCGCATCGGCTACCTGTCGGGCGACCTGCACATGCATGCGGTGGGCCTGCTGTCGCCCGAGCTGTTCGAGCTGCACGACCGCAGCAAATTCGAGGTCTGGGCCTTCTGCTGGACGCCCGAGAGCGACCAGCCGCAGCGCCAGCGCATCCTCAAGGCCATGGACCATGTGGTGCGCCTGGGCGGGGTGGACGACGCCACCGCCGCGCGCCTGATCGCCGAGGCCGGCATCGACGTGCTGGTCGACCTGCAGGCGCTGACCAGCGGTGCGCGGCCCGCCATCCTGGGCCACCGCGCCGCCCCGGTGCAGGTGAGCTACCTGGGGTTGCCCGGCACCTGCGGCCTGCCCGGGGTGGACTGGATCATCGCCGACAACTACGTGCTGCCGCCCGAGGCCGAGCCCTACTACACCGAGCGCCCGCTGCGCCTGCCGCATTGCTACCAGGTCAGCGACCGCCAGCGCGCGGTGGCGCCGCGCCCGGCGCGCAGCACCTACGGCCTGCCCGAGGACAAGGTCGTCTACTGCTCGTTCAACAACAACCACAAGTTCACCGAGGAAGTCTTCGGTGCCTGGATGCGCATCCTGCAGCAGGTGCCCCACAGCGTGCTGTGGCTGCTGGCCGACAACGACACCTGCCGCGACAACATGCTGCGCACCGCCGCGGCGGCCGGCGTGGCGCCCGAGCGGCTGATCTTCGCCCCGCGCGTGGCGCCGCCCGAGTACCTGGCGCGCTTCCAGTGCGCCGACCTGGTGCTGGACACTTTCCCGTTCAACGCCGGCACCACCGCCAGCGACTGCCTGTGGATGGGCACGCCCATCGTCACCCTGAGCGGGCGCAGCTACATCTCGCGCATGGCCGGCAGCCTGCTCACCGCGGTGGGCCTGCCCGAGCTGGCCACCGAAAGCCTGGCCGACTACGAGAAGCTGGCCGTGCGCCTGGGCCGCCAGCCGGCGCGCATCGCCTCGTACAAGCGGTATCTCGCCGAGCATGGCCGCAGCTCGCCGCTGTTCGACATGCCGCAGATCGTGCGCGACATCGAGGTCCACTTCGAACGCCTGGCGCTGCAGCACCGCGCCAACCCTTGAACCGCGCTGTTTCCTGAATCCACCTGCGCGTGTCCGCCCGCGACGATCCCTTCCTCGACGTGCCTGCCGGGCAGGGCGCAGCGCTGCCTGCGGCGCTGGAGCAGGACCCGCTGGCCCAGGCCCTGGTGTGGCTGACGCGCCACCACGGCCACGCGCGCTCGATCGCCTCGCTGCTGGAAGGCCAGCAGGTCAGCGGCCAGCTGGGCCCTGACCAGGCGGTGCGCGCGCTGCGCGAGGCGGGCTGGAACGCCGCCCTGGCGCAGCGGCCCATCGCCGAGTTCAGCGACCTGCTGCTGCCGGTGGTGCTGCTGCTGCGCACGGGCGACGCGGTGATCCTGCTGGCGCGCCGCGCGCAGGCGGCGGGCCCGGCGATCTGCACCGTCGTGATGCCTGGCGACGAGGCCGGCGAGGCACCGCAGGAGTTCACCGCCACCGAGGCCGAGCTGGCGGCCGAGTACGCCGGCATCGCCCTGGTGGCCACGCCACGCGCGGCGGCTGCGCCACGCACCGGCGCGGCCAGCGCCGACACCGCCGCGGCCCTGCGCGACCCGGGCAGCCACTGGCTGTGGGGCACGGTGCGGCGCTTCATTCCCCACTACCGGGCGGCGCTGCTGGCCGCGCTGCTGAGCAACACGCTGATGCTGGTGACCGGCACGGTCACCTCGGTCATCTACGACAAGGTGATCCCGCACAAGGCCTTCGTCACGCTGTGGGCGCTGGCCGTGGCCGGTGCGCTGGCGCTGCTGTTCGACCTGGCCGCGCGCCAGCTGCGCGCCTACCTGATCGACCTGGCCGGCAAGAAGACCGACCTGCTGGTGGGCACGCGGCTGTTCCGCCAGAGCCTGGCGGTGCGCATGGAGCACCGGCCCGAATCGGCCGGCGCCTACAGCCACGTCGTCGGCCAGGTCGAGCTGGTGCGCGACTTCTTCAGCTCGGCCACGCTGTCGGCCATCAGCGACCTCCCGTTCATCGTCGTCTTCATCGGCATGACCTTCGTCATCGGCGGCCCGCTGGGCTGGGTGCTGGTGCTGGGCGTGCCGCTGATCGTCGGCGCGGCGGCGCTGATCCAGGGCGCGATGCGCCGCGCCACCGCGGCCAACATGCAGCAGCAGGCCGACCTGCACGGCCTGCTGGTCGAGGCCGTGGAGGGGCTGGAGGACATCAAGGCCACCGGCGCGCAGGGCCGCTTCCTGCACCAGTACGAGCAGTCGTCGGCCGCTGCTGTGGCCAGCCAGGTGCGTTCGCGCCGGCTGACCAGCCTGACGATGAACCTGTCGGGCATCAGCCAGCAGGCGATCACCCTGGTGATGCTGGTCTGGGGCGTGTACCTGATCGACGAGCGGGCGATCACCGGCGGCGCGCTGATGGGCGCGGTGATGTTCGCCACCCGGGCCGTGGCGCCGCTGACCTCGATCGTGATGCTGGCCACGCGCTGGCAGGGCGCGCGTGCGGCGATGCTGGCGCTGGACCGGGTGATGGCCCAGCCCACCGAGCGCGAGCCCGGGCGCGACTACATCCCGGTGCAGGCCATGAGCGGGCGCATCGCGCTCAACGAGGTGTCCTTCGCCTACCCGCCGCGCAACGGCCAGGAGGCGCCGCGCGTGCTCAAGGGCATCAGCCTGCGCTTCGAGCCGGGCGAGCGGGTGGCCATCCTCGGGCGCATCGGCAGCGGCAAGAGCACCATCCTGCGCATCATCGGCGGGCTGTACCGGCCCAGCGAGGGCCTGGTCGACGTCGACGGCGTCGACCTGCGCCAGCTCGATCCCGGCGACTTCCGGCAGAAGGTGGGCTACGTGCCGCAGGACTCGCGCCTGTTCAACGGCACGCTGCGCGACAACGTGCTGCTGGGCCGGCCGGGGGCCGACGCCACGCGGCTGGCCGCCGTGGCCAGGCTGACCGGCCTGGCCCGCGTCGCCGAGAGCCACCCGCTGGGCTGGGACCTGCCGGTGGGCGAATCCGGCTCGCTGCTGTCGGGCGGCCAGCGCCAGCTGGTGGCGCTGACGCGCAGCCTGATCACCGAGCCCAAGGTGTTGCTGATGGACGAGCCCACCAGCTCGATGGACGCGCAGAGCGAGCTGGCCTTCCTGCGCCAGCTGCATGAATCGGCCCGCGGCTGCACGCTGATCATGGTGACGCACCGCCCGGCGGTGCTGGAGCTGGTGCAGCGCATCATCGTGGTCGATGCCGGCAAGGTCGTGATGGACGGGCCCAAGGCCCAGGTGCTGGCGGCGCTGTCAGGCGCGCGGCCGATGCCGCAGCCGGGGCAGGGTGGCGCACCGGCGCCGACCAATGTGCACCGCCACCCCAGCACCCAGCCGGCCGACAGCAAGGCCGCGGTGTGAACATGGCCCCCCCCCGAAGCGCCTTCGGCGCTCCCCCCGCGGGCGGCGCCGCCAGCGGCCCGGCTGAGCCGGTTCGGCGGCGACCGCTCGGTCCGGCCAAGCTTGCCGAGACATGAGCGCCGAGAAGCAACTGCGGCGCGACGACTTCGCGTTCCTGAGCCCGCTGCAGCAGGCGCAGCAGAACGAGTCGGCGCACATCGCCACCTGGTCGGTCTACCTGATGCTGCTGGCCCTGGTGGTGGCGATCGTGTGGTCGGCGCTGGCCCAGGTCGACATGATCACGCGCGCCGACAGCAAGGTGATCCCGGTGGGCCGCGAGCAGGTGATCGCCAGCCTGGAAGGCGGCATCCTGCGCGAGCTGAAGGTGCGCGAGGGCGAGGCCGTGGCGGCCGGCCAGGCGCTGGCCCTGCTGGACCCGACCCGGGTCGAGGCTCAGCAGAACGAGGGCCGCCTGCGCCGCCTGGCCCTGCTGGCCACCGTCGCCCGGCTGCAGGCCGAGGCCGCCGGCCGCATGCCGAACTGGCCGAAGGAGCTGGGCGAGGTGCCCGAGGTGGTCAAGGGGGAGTCCGCCTCGTTCGAGGCGCGGCGGCACGCGCTGGGCGAGGCCGTGGCCACCAACCAGCGCAACCAGGCGCTGCTGGAGCGCGAGCTGGCCCTGGCGCAGCAGTTCGCGGCCAAGGGGCTGATGAGCGAGGTCGAGGTGATGCGCCTGCGCCGCCAGGTCAACGACCTGGCCATGGGCACGCAGGAGCGCGTGAACCGCTTCCGCCAGGACGCCAGCGCCGAGCTGGTGAAGGCGCAGACCGAGCTGACGATGATGGGCGAGCAGCAGGTGGTGCGCGACGATGCGCTGCGCCGCGCCACCCTGACGTCGCCGGTGCGCGGCCTGGTCAAGAACATCCGCGCCAACACCGTGGGCGGCGTGGTGGCGGCCGGCGCGCCGGTGATGGAGATCGTGCCGGTCGACGAGCAGGTGCTGGTGGAGCTGCGCATCCGGCCGGCCGACATCGGTTTCGTGCGCGTCGGCCACCAGGTGGAGATCAAGCTGTCGGCCTACGACTTCACCGTCTACGGCAGCCTGCACGGCACGGTCGACACCTTGAGCCCCGACGCGATGAGCGATGCCGGCGCGCCGCCGGCCAACGGCGAGGCCAGCTGGTACCGCGCCCTGGTGCGCGCCGACGCCAGCCGCCTGAAGGCCGGCGGCAAGCCGCTGACGGTGCTGCCGGGCATGGTCGGCTCGGCCGAGATCCGCACCGGGCGCCGCTCGGTGCTGAGCTTCCTGCTGCGGCCGATGATGAAGGCCACCGAAGCCTTCACCGAGCGCTGACGCCCGGCGCCCGCAGCCGTGACGGCGGCGGTGCTCGGCGCGGCGGGAAATGGCCGTCAAAGCGGTCCGCTTTCAGGCGATTGGCGGTGCGGCCGGCGGCGTCTACTAGGCGCTGAACTCCTCCGCCGCGCCCCGTGTCCTTCCTCCAGCCGCTCTTCCCACCGCTTGCCCGGCCGCTGCTGGCCGCCGCCGCGCTGCTGGCGTTGGCCGGCGCGGCCCGGGCCACCTGCCTGGACGAGGACAAGCTGGAGGCGCTGCCGCCGGCCGCGGCGCCCGAGGCCGCCACTGCGCCGGCGGCCACCGACCCGCGCCGCAGCCTGCGCCAGCTGGTGGCCGATGCGCTGGCCCGCAGCCAGGGCATCGGCGCGGCGCGGCTGCTGGCCGAGGCCGCCGAGCAGGACGTGGGCGAGGCCGAGGCCGCCAAGAAGATGCAGGCCGGGCTCACCGCCAGCCTCAACCCCTGGCTGGAGAGTGCGCGCGGCGCCAACGGCAGCAGCCTGCAGGCGCGTGCCGGCATCAACCTCAGCCAGACGCTGTGGGACGGCGGCCGCGGCGACCGCCTGGTCGACTGGCGCCGCCAGCAGGCCGAGTCGGCCCGCCTGGGCATGCTGTCGACGCAGGAGCAGATCACGCTGGCGGCCACGTCGATGGCGCTGGAGCGCAGCCGGTTCCGGATGCAGGCGGTGATCCACGGCCAGAACGTGCGCAAGCTGGGCTGCCTGGTACAGGCGCTGGAGACCATCGCCGCGGCCGACAAGGGCCGCACCAGCGAGCTGGTGCAGGCGCGCAAGCAGCTGCAGCAGGCCGAGCTGCAGCAGGTGCAGTCGCAGAGCCAGGCGCGCCAGGTCGAGGCCCGGCTGCGGCGCATGGCCGGCGACGGCCTGCCCGGCACCGAGGGCATGGCCACGCTGCTGCTGGGCGTGCCCGACTTGCCCGGCGTGCTCAGCGCGGCCGAGCGCTCGGTCGACATCGGCCAGCTGGCGGCCAATGCCCGTGCGCTGACCGAGATCGCCCGGGTGGTCGAGGCCGGCAACAAGCCCCAGGTCAGCTGGAACGTGGGCGGCAGCGCGCTGCTGGGCTCCGGCGGTGGCGGTGCCGGCAGCCGCAGCGCCAGCCTGTCCGCGGGCGTCACCGTCAGCGTGCCCATCCTCAACCCGGCCATCGAATACAGCAGCCAGGCCGCGCGCAAGCGCGCCGCCGCGGCCGAGCTGCAGCGCGCCGATGCGCTGGAGCAGCGCCGCCAGCGCATCGTCGACGTGCACGAGCAGGCCACCGCCGCCTTCGACCGCGTCCGGCGCGTGGGCCTGGTGCTGCGCGACAGCGACCGCCTGCGCAACTTCACGCTGCAGCAGTGGCAGCAGATGGGCCGCCGCTCGCTGTTCGACGTGCTGGCCGCCGAGACCGACCACTACAACCTGCGCGTGCAGTACGTCAACGCCCTGCACGACGGCCAGCAGATGAACGCCACGCTGATGTCCCTGGGCCTGGGCATCGGCGCCTGGCTGCAATGACGGAGAGCTCCCCGATGAAACTCGCGATCGAAGGCTGGCGCGGCGTGAATCACTCGTTCGCGCTGGTCAACCAGTGCCAGATCCTGGAGCTGCTGCGCCAGCCCGGCCTGCAGCTGTTCCACCGCGACATGCCCTTCGCGATGGCGCACTGGAACGCCCAGTCCCACGATGCCGGCTTCGCACCGGAGGACTGCGCGCGCATCGCCGCGCTGCCCGATCCGCAGGGCCAGGCGGTGGATGCCATCTACCGCATCTGCTCGCCATTCCGCACCGGCGCCGAGGATGCGCAGCGCGCCGCCACGCCGACCATCCACTTCATGGTCACCGAGATGGGGCTGTCGGCCAGGAGCTTCGAGCCCGGTGCCGAGCATTCCGATGCCTTCACCCGCGACGCCAACCTGATCGTCACGCCCACCCGCTGGTCGCGCGAGCGCCTGCTCGAATGGGGCTATGCGCCGGAGAAGGTGCACGTCGTCAGCCACGGCGTCAATGCCCAGACCTTCCGCCCGCTGCTGGCCGACGAGCGGGCCCTGAACCGCCGCAACCTCGGCTTCGACGACGGCCACTGCGTCTTCCTGAACCTGGGCGCGGCGATGTGGAACAAAGGCCTGGACGTGCTGCTGCTGGCCTATGCCACCCTGCGCCAGAAGCACCGCCACCTGCGCCTGGTGCTGAAGGACCAGCGCAACCTCTACGGCGTGGGCATGGACGGCACGATCAAGGCGCTGTGCCAGAGCCATCCGCAGCTGTTCACCGCCGAGGTGCTGGGCTCGATCTCGATGGTCACGGCCAACCTGAGCCAGGCCCAGCTGCGCGCGCTCTACGCGATGGCCGACTGCTATGTGTCGCCCTACCGGGCCGAGGGCTTCAACCTGCCGGTGCTGGAGGCCATCGCCTGCGGCACGCCGGTGATCGTGACCGACGGCGGCGCCACCGACGACTTCTGTTCGCCGGCGGTGGCGATGCGCATCGACAGCACGCCCCGCACCCTGGACGATCCCGCCGCCGGCCGGCTGGCCCGCTACCGCGAGCCCAGCCTCGATGCCACCGTGCAGGCCATGGACTGCGTGGCGCAGGGGCAGGGCATCCGCCGCGGCCTCGCGCTGGACGCCGCCTGCGCGGCCCTGGTGCGGGCCATGGGCTGGGCGCCCCCCGTGCAGCAGCTGCTGGCGCTGCTGCAGCAGCAGGCCGGTCGGCCCGTGCCGGCTGCCGCCCCCGCGCACCGGCCCGAGCCGGCGCTGGCCGACTGAGACCGCCTTCCTCTTCCCCCCCCACCGACTCAAGGATTTCCGATGCTCGCTCAAGCCAAGCCCGGCCAGGCCCAGGTGCTGGATCTGCTCAAGCTGATCCGCCCCTGGACGATGCGCGCCAACCACAAGGTGCGCATCGGCAACGCCTTCGACGGCGGCTATGTGCTGCCCTCGGCCATCGCCCAGTGCGACGCCGTGGTGTCGATCGGCGTCGGCCACGACGTCAGTTTCGACCATGTGCTGGCCGAACGCGGCGCCACCATCCTGCAGTACGACCACACGGTGCAGGGCCCGCCGACGCCGCATGCGCGGTTCCGCTTCCACAAGCTGGGCTGGGGCACCGAGACCGCGGGCCTGTTCGTCTCGTTCGCCGACATCCATGCGCAGATGCTGGCGCTGGGCGCGCACCACCCGATGCTGAAGTTCGACATCGAGGGTGCCGAGTACACCGCGCTGGAAGCCACCAGCGCCGACGACCTGGCGGCCTACGAGATCATCGCCTGCGAGGTGCACGACTTCGACCGCCTGAGCGACCCGGTGTTCTTCGCCGGCGTGCGCGCCGCCTTCGAGAAGCTCAACACCCACCACGTGCCCGTGCACCTGCATGCCAACAACTACCAGAGCGTGGTGCTGGTCGAGGGCGTGCCGATTCCCAAGGTGCTGGAAGTGGCCTTCCTGCGGCGCGACCTCGACAGCTTCACCAGCCTGTCGACCGACCCGATCCCCGGGCCGCTGGACCGGCCCAACCATCCGCGCCTGCCCGACATCTGCATGAATCCGTTCTGATGCGGAGCGCTGCGATGCGACGCCTGGTGATCTATTGCGACGGCGGTTTCGGCAACCGCGTCAACGCCCTGGTGTCGGGGCTGGTGATGGCCCGGCTGCTGCAGTTCGAGCCGCTGGTGGTCTGGCCGGTCAACAACTGGTGCGGCGCGGCCTTCGGCGACCTGTTCGAGGACCGGCCCCCCGTGGTGGAGCGCGAACTCGTCAGCTTCATGCCCGAGCGCGGGCGCTACCAGTACCTGATCGTGGAGGACCGGCTGGGCCTGGCCGAGGCCTGGGTCTCGCCGCTGACCCTGGCCGGCCTGCCGGCGCTGCAGGCCGAGCTGGCACGCACGCCGCACGACGTCTTCTACTACACCGCGCTGATCCCGCCCTGCCTGCCGCCCGCCGAGATCGCCAGCCAGGTGCGCGCGCTGCACATCCGGCGCGACATCCTGGCCCGGGCGGAGGGCTTCCTGCGCACGCACCGGCTCGGCCGGCGCACCGGCGACTTCGTCGGCGTGCAGATCCGCAAGACCGACTTCGGCAGCGCCGGCGCCAACGATGCGCAGCTGTTCGACCTGGTGCGCCAGGCGCCGCAGCAGCGCTTCTTCGTCTGCTCGGACGACAAGGACGTCGAGCAGCGCTTCGCCGCGCTGCCCAACGTGGTGGTCTTCGACAAGCGGGCGCACGTCGCCAAGCGCGTCGACGGCGGCTGGAACGCGCTGAACACCGACCACAGCGGCCGTGCCTATGCCTTCAACGTCGAGCGCAGCGGCGCCAGCGTCGAGGACGCGCTGGTCGACCTGCTGATCCTGTCGCGCGCGCAGATCGTCAAGACGTCCAACAGCACTTTCCTGAACACCGCGCTGCTGTTGCAGCAGACCGGGGCCACGGCCGGCCTGGCCGCCGACCCGGCCGCTGCCGGCCAGCCCCTGGCCGAACCGGCCTGACACCCCGCCCGGCGCCACGGAGCCCCCGCCATGCCCCTCGTCTCCATCCTGGTCCCGGTCTACAACCGCGAGCACCTGATCGCCCGCACGCTGAAGTCGGCCCTGGCGCAGACGCTGGCCGACATCGAGGTGGTCGTGGTCGACAACCAGAGCACCGACCGCACGTTCGACGTCGTCGCCGCGATGGCCGAGCACGACAAGCGCGTCAGGCTGTACCGCAACGACGAGAACGTCGGCCCGGTGCGCAACTGGATCAAGTGCGCCGAACACGCGACCGCGCCCTACGCCAAGATCCTGTTCAGCGACGACCTGATCGCGCCGACCTACCTCGAGAAGACGCTGCCGCACCTGCTGGCGCCGGACTGCGCCCTGGTCTACACGCCGGCGATGGTGGGCCACGAGGACTGGACCGGCGGCGTGCACTACCGCTCCTTCGTCAGCGACTGCAGGATCGCGCGCGACGCCTTCGTGCGGGTGGCCACGCACATGGAGCACTACACCCCGGTGTCGCCGGGCGCGGCCCTGTTCCGCACAGCCGACCTGCGCAAGCACATCCTGCAGGGCCTGCCCGGCGTGCAGGGCTACGACTTCCTGCGCTACGGCGCCGGCGTCGACTGGCTGATCTACACCCTGACGGCGCTGAACTACGCCCACGTGGCCTATGTCGCCGAGCCGCTGGTGTACTTCCACGCCCATGCCGGATCGATCTCGATCCACAACGAGGACAACCAGGTGCCCACCGGCTACGCGCTGGCCAAGAAGTGGCTGTGCGCGACGGTCAAGGGCCTGTGACCCGCACCACCCCACGCACCATGACCCACGTCCAACTGCGCAACGGCAAGCACTTCCCCATCGTCGCCGGGCAGTCGATCCTCGACGCCGCCGAGGCCGCCGGCCTGGCGCTGGAGCACAGCTGCCGCAGTGGCCGCTGCGGCAGCTGCCGCACCACGGTGACGGCCGGCCGGACCGTGGCACTGCGCGCCGAGGAGGGGCTGACGCCCGACGAGGCCCGCGCCGGCACGGTGCTGAGCTGCGCCCGCGGCGCGCAGACCGACCTGCAGCTCGACCTGGACGACCTGGGCGCGCTGGCCGGCATCCGCCGCGCCACCGTGCCCTGCCGCATCCACGCCCTGCAGCTGCTGGCGCCCGACGTGCTGCAGGTGCAGCTGCGCCTGCCGCCCACGGCCGCCTGGCGCCACCTGGCGGGCCAGCATGTGCAGGTCATCGCGCCCGGCGGCCTGCGCCGCGCCTATTCGCTGGCCAACGCCAGCGGCCCGGCGGGGCAGCCGGTGCTGCTGCTGCTGCACATCCGCCGCGTGCCCGGGGGCGCGATGAGCGGCTACTGGTTCGAGCGGGCGCGCCCCGGCGATCTGCTGCGCCTGGACGGGCCGCTGGGCAGCTTCTACCTGCGCGACTGCGCCGGCCGGGACCTGGTCTTACTCGCCACGGGCACCGGCTACGCGCCGATCGCGGCGATGCTGCAGGACCTGGCCGAGCGCCCGGCGGCGGCGCAGCCGCGGTCGCTGCAGCTGCTGTGGGGTGCCCGCCAGGCACGCGACCTGTATGCCGCGCCGCGCCACCCCGGCCTGCCGGGCCTGCAGTACACGCCGGTGCTCTCGCGCGCCGGCGCCGACTGGACCGGCGCGCGCGGCCATGTGCAGGACCTGCTGCTGCAGCAGCCGCACGAGTGGTCGCGCACCCAGGTCTATGCCTGCGGCAGCCCGGCCATGGTGCAGGCCGCGCGTCAGCGCCTGCTGCAGGCGGGGCTGCCGGCGCAGTACTGCTTCACCGATGCCTTCGTCGCCTCGGACAGCCCGGCCGGCGCCGCCACCGCAGCCCTGCCGGCCTGAGCCGGCGCGCAGCGCATCCCCCCACACTAGCCAGAAAGAAGCCGACCATGAAAGCCGTCATCCTTGCCGGGGGCCTGGGCACCCGCCTCAGTGAAGAGACCACGGTGCGCCCCAAGCCGATGGTGGCCATCGGCGGCAAGCCCATCCTCTGGCACATCCTGAAGATGTACTCGGCGCACGGCGTCAACGACTTCGTGATCTGCTGCGGCTACATGGGCTACGTGATCAAGGAGTACTTCGCCAACTACTGCCTGCACATGTCGGACGTGACGTTCAACATGCGCGACAACCAGATGGAGATCCACCGCCGCCGCGCCGAGCCCTGGAACGTGACCCTGGTCGACACCGGCGACCACTCGATGACCGGCGGCCGCCTGCTGCGCGTGGCCGACTACGTGCGCCACGAGAAGGAATTCTTCTTCACCTACGGCGACGGCGTGGGCGACATCGACATCACCGCGTCGCTGGCCTTCCACCGTGCGCACGGCAAGCAGGCCACGCTGACGGCGACCTTCCCGCCGGGCCGCTTCGGCGCCATCGACATCGTCGGCGGCCGCGTCAACAGCTTCAAGGAAAAGCCCAAGGGCGACGGCGCGATGATCAACGGCGGCTTCTTCGTGCTGTCGCCCGAGGTGCTGCGCCACATCGCCGGCGATGCCACGGTGTGGGAGCAGGAGCCGCTGAACCGCCTGGCCGAGGAGGGCCAGCTGATGGCCTACGAGCATTCGGGCTTCTGGCAGCCGATGGACACGCTGCGCGACAAGCACCTGCTCGAGGAGCTGTGGGCGCAGGGCAGGGCACCGTGGAAGATGTGGGACTGCGCCCGCTGAGCGGGCGCGGGCTGCCACAGGCACTCGCCAGCTCCTCTGCCAGCGGCGGTTGAACGGTCCGGTCTGGGGCGCTTCCCCGCCCCAGTTCCGCGTTTTGGCCGCTGACCTGCGTGGCTAGACTGCCATGCATGCATGCAGACTTCTGGAATGGCAAGCGCGTCCTGATCACCGGCCACACCGGCTTCAAGGGCAGCTGGCTGGCATTGTGGCTGCAATCCCTGGGCGCCGAGGTGAGCGGCCTGGCATTGGCGCCGCCCACCAGCCCCAGCCTGTTCGAGCAGGCCGGTGTCGCCGACGGCATGACGTCCGTGCTGGGCGACATCCGCGACTTCGACAAGGTGCGCGCCGCGCTGCAGCGGCTGCAGCCGCAGATCGTGCTGCACCTGGCGGCCCAGCCCCTGGTGCGGCTGTCCTACCGCGAGCCGGTGGCCACCTTCGCCACCAACGTGATGGGCACGGTGCATGTGCTGGAGGCCGCCCGCGCCGCCGGCAGCGTGCGCGCGGTGGTCAACGTCACCACCGACAAGTGCTACGAGAACCGCGAGTGGGCCTGGGGCTACCGCGAGAACGAGCCGATGGGCGGCCACGACCCCTACAGCAGCAGCAAGGGCTGCTCGGAGCTGGTGACCGCGGCCTACCGCAGCGCCTTCATGGCCGCGGCGGGCATCGCCGTGGGTTCGGGCCGGGCCGGCAACGTCATCGGCGGCGGCGACTGGGCCCAGGACCGCCTGGTGCCCGACGCGCTGCGCGCCTTCGAGGCCGGCCGCCCGGTGGTGCTGCGCCATCCGCAGTCCACCCGCCCCTGGCAGCATGTGCTGGAGCCGCTGGACGGCTATCTGACGCTGGCCGAGCGGCTGTTCAGCGACGGCGCCCGCTTTGCCGAGGGCTGGAACTTCGGCCCTGCCGAGGACGACGTGCAGCCGGTGCAGTGGATCGTCGAGCGGCTGGCCGCCGGCTGGGGGCCCGGCGCCGCCTGGCAGCACCGGCCCGAGCCGGGTGCGGTGCACGAGGCGCACTGGCTGAAGCTGGACATCGCCAAGGCGCGCCAGGCGCTGGGCTGGCAGCCGCGCTGGCGCCTGGCCCACGCCCTGCAGCAGACGGTGCACTGGCACTGCGCCTGGCTGCGCGGCGAGCCGGCCCGCGCGCTGTGCCTGGCCCAGATCGCCCAGTACATGCAGGCCGCGCCTGCCGCGGAGCCGGCCATGCCGCCTGCCCGCCATCCGCAGCTGCCGCGCACGGCGCCTGCGCTTTGAATGCCTTCCCGGACCACCACCGCCCCATGAGCACAACCCCAACTCCCGAATCCCTGCGTGCCGAGATCGCCGGCCTGGTGCGCCAGTACGCGGGCCTGGCGCTGGCGCCGCAGCGGTTCGCGCCCGGGCAGTCGCCGGTGCCGGTGTCGGGCAAGGTCATCGGCGCGCGCGAGCTGGAGCTGATGGTCGAGGCCTCGCTCGACGGCTGGCTGACCGCCGGCCGCTTCAACGACGCCTTCGAGCAGCGCCTGGCGCAGTACCTGGGCGTCAAGCACCTGATGACGGTGAACTCGGGCTCGTCGGCCAACCTGGTGGCCTTCGCGACGCTGACCTCGCCCAAGCTGGGCGACCGCGCGATCCGCCCCGGCGACGAGGTGATCGGCGTGGCCGCGGGCTTTCCGACCACGGTCAACCCGATCATCCAGTGCGGCGCGGTGCCGGTCTTCGTCGACGTGGAGCTGGGCACCTACAACATCGACGCGGCGCTGATCGAGGCCGCGATCACGCCGCGCACACGGGCCATCATGCTGGCCCACACGCTGGGCAACCCGTTCAACCTGCGCGTCGTCACCGCGCTGTGCCGCAAGCACGGCCTGTGGCTGATCGAGGACTGCTGCGACGCGCTGGGCGCCACTTACGACGGCAAGCGCGTCGGCACTTTCGGCGACATCGGCACGCTCAGCTTCTACCCCGCGCACCACATCACGATGGGCGAGGGCGGAGCGGTGTTCACCAACAGCGGCGAGCTGAAGAAGATCGCCGAGTCGATGCGCGACTGGGGCCGCGACTGCTACTGCGGCCCGGGCAAGGACAACACCTGCGGCCAGCGCTTCTGCCAGCAGCTGGGCAGCCTGCCCGCGGGCTACGACCACAAGTACACCTATTCGCACCTGGGCTACAACCTGAAGATCTCCGACATGCAGGCCGCCTGCGCGCTGGCGCAGATGGACCGGGTCGACGACTTCGTCGCCGCGCGCCGGGCCAACTTCGCCCACCTGCACCAGCGGCTGCAGCGCTGCAGCGAGTTCCTGCTGCTGCCCGAGGCCACGGCGCATGCCGACCCGTCGTGGTTCGGCTTTGCGCTGACGCTGCGGCCCGAGGCCGGCGTGCAGCGCGTGGACCTGCTGAACTACCTGGACCAGCAGCGCATCGGCACGCGGCTGCTGTTTGCCGGCAACCTGGTGCGCCAGCCCTACATGCAGGGCCGCAACTTCCGCATCAGCGGCACGCTGACCAACACCGACGAGGTGATGCACAACACCTTCTGGCTGGGCGTGTACCCGGGCCTGGGCACCGAACAGCTGGACTTCATGGTCGACCGGCTGGAGGAATTCTTCGGCCTGAATTTCTGACGCCGCTGCGGACGGCGCGCACCATGCGCATCCTGCTCACCGGCGGCAGCGGCTTCCTGGGCAGCGCCCTGGCGCGGCAACTGCACGCCGGCGGACACACGCTGTCGCTGCTGCTGCGCCCCCGCTCGTCGCTGGCGCGGCTGGGCGATGCCGCCGCCGGCATGGCGATCGGCCGCTGTGCCAGCGACGGCGACATCCTCGCCTTCGTCGCCGCGCAGCGGCCCGACGTGGTGCTGCACACCGCCTGCTGCTACGGCCGCCAGGGCGAGACGGCGCTGCAGCTGCTGGACGCCAACCTGCGCCTGGGCGTGCTGCTGCTGCAGGCGCTGCAGGCGGTGCATGCCGGCACGGCGCAGCGCGGGCTGCTGGTGCATGCCGCAAGCGCGTTGCCGCCGGGCGCGAACGCCTATGCGCTGAGCAAGGCGCAGTTCGCTGACTGGGGCCGGGCCGGCGCGCTGGCCGGCGGGCCGCGCTTCCTGAACCTGCTGCTGCAGCACATGTACGGCCCGGGCGACGATGCCGGCAAGTTCAGCACCCAGGTGCTGCGCGCCTGCCGCAGCCACCAGCCGGTGCTGGCGCTCACGGCCGGCACGCAGCGGCGCGACTTCATCCATGTGGACGACGTCGTCGGCGCCATCGACTGGCTGCTGCAGCCGGCGGTGCAGGCCCGGCTGGCGGATGCCGATGCGCTGGATCTCGGCTCGGGCGAGGCGCCGACCGTGCGCCACTTCGTCGAGACGGTGCATGCGCTGACGGCATCGCGCACCCGCCTCGATTTCGGCGCGATCCCGTACCGCCCCAACGAGGCCATGCACTGCCAGGCCGACCTCACCCGGCTGCGGTCGCTGGGCTGGACGCCGCGCCTGGGCCTGCGCGAGGGCCTGCAACAGACCCTGCGGGCCGAGACACCCCCTTGCGAGACCCTGCCATGAAACTCCTGATCACCGGCGGCTGCGGCTTCCTCGGCAGCAACCTGGCCGCGCATGCGCTGGCCCAGGGCATCGAGCTGTGCCTGTACGACAACCTGTACCGGCTCGGCTCGACCGACAACCTGGCCTGGCTGCGTGGCCAGGGCCGCTTCGAGTTCGTGCACGGCGACACCCGCCATGCCGAGGAACTGGCCCGGGTGGTGCGCCGCTTCGCGCCGACGATGGTGTTCCACGTCGCCGGCCAGGTGGCGATGACCACCTCGATCGACAACCCGCGGCTGGACTTCGAGGTCAATGCGCTGGGCACCTTCAACCTGCTGGAGGCGCTGCGCCTGCATGCGCCGCGGGCCGGTGTCATCTACTCGTCGACGAACAAGGTCTACGGCGACCTGGAGCAGTACCGCTACGAGACGACGCCCACACGCTTTCGCTGCGTCGAGCACCCCGAGGGTTTCGACGAGCGCACGCCGCTGGACTTCCAGTCGCCCTACGGCTGCTCCAAGGGCGCGGCCGACCAGTACATGCGCGACTACCACCGCATCTTCGGCCTGCAGACGGCGGTGTTCCGCCATTCGTCGATGTACGGCGGGCGCCAGTTCGCCACCGGCGACCAGGGCTGGATCGGCTGGTTCTGCCAGATGGCGGCCGAGACCGAGGCGCTGGCACGCAGCGGCCGCACGCGCGAGCCGTTCCGCATCGCCGGCACCGGCCGCCAGGTGCGCGACGTGTTGCACGCCGACGACATGGTGCGGCTGTACTTCGGCACCGCGGCGCGCATCGACGCGGTGGCCGGCCAGGCCTTCAACGTCGGCGGCGGCATCGCCAACAGCCTGTCGCTGCTGGAGCTGTTCGCGCTGCTGGAGGGCCTGATCGGCCGACCGCTGCGCCACGAAGCCGGCCCGCCGCGCGAGAGCGACCAGCGGGTCTTCGTCGCCGACATCCGCAAGATCGGCGCGGCCACCGGCTGGGCGCCGCAGGTCGGCGCCGCCGACGGCGTGGCCCGCATGCTCGACTGGGTGCGCGGCAGCGTGCTGGCGCAGCCCTGACCCGGCGCCGGCCGTGCCGCGGCGCGCGGCCATGACCTGATCCGACCCGATTGCCCCCGTTGCGTTGCGCACGGGGGCTTTCGGTCGTCCCGCGCCCGAGCGGCGCGGCCGCGACGCTCCGCCCGCAAGTGCGCGCACCCAGAAAGAAGAAGGGCCCGGCGTGCTGGCGCACGGCGGGCCCCGTGGGTCACCAGCCGCCCCGTTCGGGTGGCGGCCGGTATCCGGTCAGATCAGCGGCGTGCTGTTCTGCAGCCGCAGCAGCTCGTCGTCCAGGCTGGTCTGCTTCGGCGCCCCGGTTGCGGCTTCGGCCGGTGCGGCGGCCACCGTGGTCGTCGCTGCCGCGCCGCCCACCAGGTCGGTGTGCGCCGGGGCCAGCAGGTCCTCGATCTGCGGCACCGGGCTGCTCATGGCCTTGGTGAACCAGACGTCGGCCATCTCGTGGGTCTGGCCGTCGGTGGTCTTGTAGCCCGAGACCATGCCCACCAGGTTGCCGTGGTCGACGCGGTCGGACAGCGCGTAGTTCAGATCCAGCTCGGCCACGCCCATCTCGACCAGGCCCTTGAGCTCGCCGATGTCGGTCTTGCCGTCTTGGTTGGCGTCGACCCAGAGCTTGAGCTGGCCGAACGCGGCGTCGCTGGCGGTCAGCTTGCCGTCGTGGTTCTGGTCCAGCGCGGCCATCGCGGCGTAGCCGTTGCCGGCGCGTGAGCCGTCGGCCAGCTGCGTGGCCGAGCCGAACAGCTCGCGGCCGTCGCTGATCACGCCGTCGTGGTTCAGGTCGCGCACCAGCAGCGCATCGCCGCCCGCCACCCAGCCGACCTGGCTGGTCTTGCCGCTGGCGTTGAGGTCGAACTGCACGCCCTGGCTGGCCGCCAGCGTGGACACGCCGTTGCCGTCCAGGTCGATCACGATCGGCGACACGGCCGCCATCGCGTCGCGCTGGGGCTGGGTCATCGCCGTCTGCTGCGCGGCGGTGAAGGCCATCGACTGCACCGCCGACATGCCGGCGATGTCGGCCACGTCCAGCGCCTGCACCTGGGCGGTGGTCAGCGCGGCGATCTGGCCCACGGTCAGGCTGGCCGCCTGGTCGCCGGTCAGGGCCTGGATGTCGGCCGTCTCCAGCCAGGTGATCTGCTGGGTGGTCAGCCCGGCGATCTGCGTCAGCGTCAGCGCCTCGACCTCGGTGGTGGTCAGGGCGCGGATCTGGGCGCTTGTGAAGGCCTGCAGCTGCGGCACGCCGAAGTCGGTGATGTCCGCCGCACCCAGGGCCGCGATGTCGGCGGTCTCGATCGCCCGCACCTGGGCCGAGGTCAGCGCACCCATCTGCTCCCAGGTCATCGCCTTGAGGTCGGCGCTGTCCATCGCCGCGAAGTCGGCGCTGGCGAAGGCGCGGATCTGGGCGGTGCTGAGCGAGGCCAGGTCCAGGCTTTCCAGCTGCTGCACCTGGTGGGTGGTCAGCGCGCCGATCTGGGCCGTGGTGAGCTGCTGGAACTGGTAGTCCGTCAGCGCGTTCAGGTCCTCGGTGGTCAGGCCCGCGACCTGCGCCGTGGTCAGCCCGTGCAGCTGGGCCGCGCTGAGCGCCTGGAACTGGTCGCTGCCCATCGCCGCCAGCTGGCCGGTGCTCAACTGCGCGATCTGCGCGCTGCTCCAGCCGGCCAGGGCATCGATGCCGATGGCGCCGATGTCGGCCGTCTCGATCGCCCGCACCTGGGCCGTGGTCAGGGCGGCCAGCTGGTCGACGGTGAGCGCCGCGACGTCCGCGCTGTCCATCGCCGCGATGGCAGCGGTGGTGATGGCGCGGATCTGCACCGCGCTCAGCGCCTGCAGGTCGGTGCTCTCCAGCTTGCTGACCTGGGCGGTGGTGATCGCGGCGATCTGCGCCGTGGTGAGCATCGCGAACTGGCCGGCGGTCAGCGCGTTCAGGTCGTCGCTGGCCAGGCTGGCGACCTGGGTGGTCGTCAGGCCCGCCAGCTGCGCGTCGCTGAGCGCCTGCCACTGGTTGCTGCCCAGGGCGCCCAGCTGGCCGGTGCCCAGCTGGCCGATCTGGCTGCCGCTCAGGCCGGCCAGCGCGTCGACCCCGATGGCGCCGATGTCGGCGGTCTCGATCGCCCGCAGCTGGCTGGAGGCCAGCGCCGCGAGCTGCTCGCCGGTCAGCGCGGCGATGTCCGCGCTGTCCATCGCGGCGATGGCGTTGCTGGTGATCGCCCGCACCTGCAGCGCGCTCAGCGCCGCCAGGTCGGTGGACTCCAGCTTGCTGATTTGCGCCGTGGTGATGGCCGCGATCTGCGCCGTGGTCAGGGCCTGGAACTGGCTGTCGCTCAGCGCGTTCAGGTCATCGGTGGCCAGCGTCGCGATCTGCGCCGTGGTCAGCGCCTGCAACTGGCCGGCGCCCAGGGCCTGCAGTGCCGACGAGCTGAGCGCGCCCAGCTGAACCGTGGTCAGCAGCGCCATCTGGGTGTTGCTGAGGCCGGCGATGGCGTCGCTGGTGATGCCGGCGAAGTCGGCGGCATCGATGGCGCGGATCTGGGCCGTGGAGAAGGCGCCCAGCTGCTCGCCGTTGAGCAGGGCCAGGTCGGCGCTGGTCAACGAGGTCATCAGCGCCGCGCTGAGGCCGCGCAGCTGCACCGCGCTCAGCGCCTGCACCTGGGCCGAGGTCAGGTTGTCGAGCTGGTCGCTGGCCAGCGCGCCGATCTGCGTGCTGCTGAAGGCGCCCAGGCTGTCGACCGCGATCACCGCCAGGTCACGCGTCTCCAGCGCCCGCATCTGGGCGGTGGTCAGCGCGGCCAGCTGGTCGGCCGTCAGCGCGGCCACGTCGGCGGTGTCCAGCGCCACGATGTTGGCCGTGGTGATGGCCCGCACCTGCGCCGCCGTCAGCGACGACAGGTCGGTGCTGGTCATGCTGCTGAGCTGCAGGCTGGTCAGGCCGGCGATCTGGGCCGTGCTCAGGCCCTGGAACTGGGTGTCGGTCAGCGTGTTCAGCGTGGTCGGGGTCAGCGCCGCCAGCGAGGCGACGGTGATGCCCTGCAGCTGCTCGGCGGTCAGCGCCTGCAGCTGGTCGCTGCCGAGGTTGCTGAACTGCGCCGTCGTCAGCGCGCCGATCTGCGCGCCGCTGAAGCCGGTGATCACGCCCGGGTCGATGGCGGCCAGGTCGGCCGTCTCGAAGGCGCGCATCTGGCTGGTGCTGAACGCGCCCAGCTGCTCGGCCGTGAGGGCCTGCATGTCGGCCGTGTCGAGCGCCACCAGGTTGGCGGTGGTGATGGCCCGCAGCTGGGCGGCGGTCAGCGCGCTCAGGTCGTCGCTGGCCATGTTGCTGATCTGCGCGCTGGTGAGGCCGGCGATCTGCGCGGTGGTCAGGGCCTGGAACTGCGTGGCCGTCAGCGTGTTGAGGTTGCTGGTGCTCAGCGCGGTGATCTGCGCCACCGTCAGCCCGGCGAGCTGGCCGTCGGTGAAGGCCTGCATCTGGTTGCTGCCCAGCGCGGCCAGCTGGGCCGTGGTCAGCGCGCCCAGCTGGGCCGCCGTCAGGTTGGTGATGTTGGGCGCGCTGATGGCGCTGATGTCGGCGGTCTCGATGGCCTGCAGCTGCGCCGCCGACAGGGCGGCCAGCTGGTCGCCGGTGAGGGTGGCGACGTCGGCACTGTCCATCGCGGCGATGTTCGCCACGGTGATGGCCCGCATCTGCGCGGCCGTCAGCGCGCTCAGGTCGGCCGTCTCCAGGCTGCTGATCTGCTCGGTCGACAGGCCGGCGATCTGCGCCGTGGTCAGCGACTGGAACTGCAGCGCCGTCAGCCGGTTCAGGTCGGCGGTGCCCAGCGCGGCGATCTGGCCCGCGCTCATGCCCACGATCTGCTCGCCGGTCAGTGCTTGCAGCTGGGCCGAGCTGAGGTTGGTCAGCTGCTCGGTGGTCAGCGCGAAGATCTGCGCCGAGCCCAGCGCCGGAATGTTGGCGGTGCTGAGGCCGACCAGGTCGGCGGTCTCGATGGCACGGATCTGCACCGCGCTCAGCGCCTTCAGCTGGTCTTGCGTCAGCACGGCGATGTCGCCGCTGTCCATCGCGGCGATGTTGGCCGCGGTGATGGCGCGGACCTGCGCCGGCGTCAGGCCGGCCAGGTCGGCCGTCTCTAGGTTGCTGATCTGGGCGCTGCTCAGCGCGGCGATCTGCGCCGTGGTCAGCGCCTGGAACTGCGGCACCGTCAGCTTGTTCAGGTCGGCGGTGGACATCGACACCAGCTGCGGCGTCGTCAGGCCCTGCACCTGGGCGTCGGTCAGGGCCTGCAGCTGGGCGCTGCTCAGCGCGTCGAGCTGGCCGGTGGTCAGCGCGCCGATCTGGGCCGCGGTCAGGCTCTGCAGGCTGGCGGTGGAGATCGCGCCCAGGTCGGCGGTGTCGATCGCGCGCAGCTGGGCCGTGGTCAGCGCGGCCAGCTGGTCAGCGGTCAGCGCGCCGATGTCGCCGCTGTCCATCGCGGCGATGTTGTTCAGGCTGATCGCCCGCACCTGGGCGGCGGTCAGGCCGGTCAGGTCATCGGTGGCCAGGCTGCTGACCTGCAGGCTGGTCAGGCCGGCGATCTGCGCCGTGGTCAGGGCCTGGAACTGCGCCACCGTCAGCGTGTTCAGGTCGGCCGTGTTGAGCGAGGCGATCTGCGCCGTGGTCATGCCGCGCAGCTGGGTATCGGTCAGCGCGGTCAGGTGCGCCGTGCTCAGCGCATCGAGCTGGGCGCTGTTGAGCGCGGCGACCTGCACGCTGCTGAGCGTGGCGAAGTTGGCCGCGCTGATGCCGCCGATGTCGCCGGTCTCGATGGCGCGCACCTGGGCGGTGGTCAGTGCCGCCAGCTGGTCGACCGTGAGGGCGGCCATGCCGGCGCTGTCCATCGCCGCGATGGCGCGGGTGCTGATCTGCGCCACCTGGGCGACGCTGAGCGCGGCCAGGTCGGTGGTCTGCAGGTTGGCCACCTGGTTGGTGGTCAGCGCGGCGATCTGGGCCGTGGTCAGGGCCTGGAACTGGGTGTCGGTCAGGTCGTTGAGGTCGCTGCTGGCCAGCGCGGCGATCTGCGCCGTGCTGAGCGCACGCACCTGGCTGGCCGTCAGCGCCTGCATCTGCGCCGAGGTGAAGGCCGCCAGCTGGCTGGTGCCCAGCGCCGCCAGCTGGGCGCTGCCCATCGCGGCGATGGCGTCGGTGCTCAGGCCCGGCACGTCGCCGGTCTCGATCACCCGCACCTGCGCCGTGGTCAGCGCGACCACCTGGGTGGCGCCCAGGGCAGCCAGGTCGGCGCTGTCGAAGGCGGCGATGTTGCGGGTGGTGATCGCGGCGACCTGGGCCGTCCCCAGCGCGGCCAGGTCGGCGCTTTCCAGGTTGGCGGCCTGCGCGCTGGTCAGCGCGGCGATCTGCTCGGTCGTGAGGGTCTTGAACTGGTCGCTGGTGAACTGGTTCAGGTCGTCGGTGCTCAGCGCGGCGATCTGGGCCGTGCTCAGTGCGCGCAGCTGGGTGCTGCCCAGCGCCTGCATCGGGTCGGAGCCCAGCGCACCGAGCTGGCCGGTGGTCAGCGCCGCCAGCTGGGCGGTCGTCAGCGTGCCCATCGCGTCGGTGCCCAGGCCGACGATGTCGGCGGTCTGGATCGCCCGCACCTGCTCGGTGGTCAGCGCGGTCACCTGGGCCGAGGTCAGCGCGGCGAAGTCGGCGCTGTCGAAGGCGACGAAGTGCGCCGTGCTCAGCGCGCGCAGCTGGGCGCCGCCGAGGGCGGCCAGGTCGCTGCTTTCCAGGTTGGCCGCCTGCAGCGTCGTCAGCGCGCCGATCTGCTCGGTGGTGAGGGCGGCGAACTGCTCGGTGGTCAGCGCGTTCAGGTCGCCGCTGGCGAGCTTGCCGATCTGCAGCGTGCTCAGGCCGCGCAGCGCGCTGGTGGCCAGGGCCTGCAGCTGGGCGCTGGTCATCGCGTCGAGCTGGCCGGTGGTCAGGGCCGCCAGCTGGCCGCTGCCCAGCAGGGCGACGGCGTCGGTGCCCAGGCCGGTGATGTCGGCGGTCTCGATGGCGCGCAGCTGGGCGCTGCCCAGCGCGCCGACCTGCGCCGTCGTCAGCGCGGCGATGTCGGCGCTGTCGAAGGCGGCGATGGCCCGGGTGCTCAGCGCGCCGACCTGGGCGCTGCTCAGCGCCTGGATCGAATCACTGGACAGGTTGACGGCCTGGGCGGTGGTCAGCGCCGCGATCTGCTCGCTGTCCAGGGCGCGCCACTGGGCGCTGGTCAGGCTGTTCAGGTCGTCGGTCGCCAGGGCCGCCACCTGCTCGGTGGTCAGGCCGCGCAGCTGGCCGGTGCTCAGCGCCTGCAGCTGGGCGGTGCTCAGCGCCGCAAGCTGGCCGGAGCTGAAGGCACCGAGCTGGCCGGCCGTGAGGCCGCGGATCGCGTCGGTGCTGAGGCCGGCGACGTCGGCGGTGTCGATGGCGCGGATCTGCGCCGTCGCGAAGCCGCCGATCTGGGTGGAGGTCAGCGCGCCGAAGTCGGCGCTGTCCATCGCGACGATGGCGCGGGTGCTGATCGCGGCGATCTGGGCCGTGCTCAGCACGGCCAGGTCCTCGCTCTGCAGGTTGGCCACCTGCGTCGTCGTCATCGCGGCGATCTGCTCGGCGCCCAGGGCCTTGAACTGGGCCGTGGTCAGGGTGTTGAGGTCGCTGCTGTCCAGGCTGGCGATCTGGGCCGTGCCCAGGGCGCGCACCTGGGCCGTTCCCAGGGCCTGCAGCTGGTCGCTGCCCAGGGCGGCCAGCTGGCCGGTGCCCAGGGCCTCGATCTGCACCGCGGTCATGTTGCGCAGCGCGTCGGTGCTCAGGCCGCCGATGTCGGCGCTGTCGATGGCGCGCACCTGGCCGGTGGTCAGCGCCTGGATCTGGTTGGAGCCGATCGCGGCCAGGTCGGCGCTGTCCATCGCGGCGATGCCGCGGGTGGTGATCGCCGCCAGCTGGGCGGTGCCCAGCGCGTTCAGGTCGCTGCTTTCCAGGTTGGCGACCTGGTTGGTCGTGAGCGCGCCGATCTGCTCGGCCGACAGGCCGCGGAACTGGCTGGTGGTCAGCGTGTTCAGGTCGTCGGAGGACAGGGCGGCGATCTGGCCCGTGCCCAGGCCGCGCAGCTGCAGCGTGGTCAGCGCCTGCAGCTGGTCGCTGCCCAGGGCACCGAGCTGGCCGGTGGTCAGCGCGCCGAGCTGGGCGCTGTTGAGCGCCCGCAGGGCCTCGGTGGTGATGGCGGCGACGTCGGCGGTGTCGATGGCGCGAAGCTGCGCGCTGGACAGCGCGGCCAGCTGGGCCGAGCCGATCACCGCGATGTCAGCGCTGTCGAAGGCGGCGATGTTGCGCGTGCCGATCGCCTGCATCTGTGCCGGCGTCAGCGCGGCCAGGTCGGCGCTCTCCAGGCTCACCGCCTGGGCCGTGGTCAGCGCGGCGATCTGGTCGGTGGTCAGCGCGCGGAACTGCGCCGTGCCCAGCGCGTTCAGGTCGTCGCTGACCAGGCTGGCGATCTGGCTCGTCGTCAGGCCCTTCAGCGCCGACGTGGCCAGCGCGCCCAGCTGGTCGCTGCCCAGGGCGCCGAGCTGGCCGGTGGTCAGCGCGCCGAGGTGGCCGCTGCCCAGCGTGGCGAGCGCATCGGTGGCCAGGCCGACCAGGTCGACGGTGTCGATGGCGCGCAGCTGCTCGGTGAGCAGGGCGCCGACTTGGGCCGAGCTCATCGCGGCGAAGTCGGCGCTGTCGAAGGCGGCGATCGAGCGGGTGGTCAGCGCGCGGATCTGCGCGCTGGTCAGCGCGGCCAGGTCCTCGCTCTGCAGGTTGGCGGCCTGGGCGGTGCCCAGGGCGGCAAGCTGCGCGGCGGTCAGGGCGCGGAACTGCGCCGTGCCCAGTGCGTTCAGGTCGGTCGAATCCAGCGAGGCCACCTGGCTGGTGGACAGGCCGGCGACGCCGGCCGTGGTCAGCGCCTGCAGCTGGGCCGATGTCAGCGCCGCCAGCTGCGCGGTGGTCAGCGCGGCCACCTGCGCCACGCCCATCGCGCGCACCGCGTCGGTCGACAGGCCGTCCAGGTCGACGGTGTCGATGGCGCGGACCTGCGCGGTGCTCAGCGCGGCGACCTGGGCCGAGCCCAGGGCCGCGAAGTCGGCGCTGTCGAAGGCGGCGATGCTGCGCGTGCTCAGCGCGGCCATCTGGCCGGTGCTCAGCGCGGCCAGGTCGGTGCTCTGCAGGTTGGCGGCCTGCGCCGAGCTCAGGGCGCCGATCTGGGTCGAGGTGAGCAGGCGGAACTGGTCGCTGCTCAGCGCGTTCAGGTCGTCGGTGCCCAGGCTGGCGATCTGCGCCGTGGTCAGCGCACGCAGCTGGTTGCTGCCGAGCGCGGCGACCTGGTTGGAAGCCAGCGCATCGAGCTGGGCCGTGGTCAGCGCGCCGATCTGGCCGGTGGTCAGCGCCTTCAGCGCATCGGTGGTGATGGTGCTGACGTCGCCGGTCTCGATGACGCGCAGCTGGTCGGAGCTCAGCGCGCCGAGCTGGGCCGAGCTGAGCACGGCGAGGTCGGCGCTGTCGAAGGCGGCGATCTGGCGCGTGCTCAGCGCCTTGATCTGGGCGGTGCTCAGCGCGGCCAGGTCGTCGCTGGCGAGGTTGGCGACCTGGTCGGTCGTCAGCGCGGCGATCTGCGCGGTCGTCAGCGCGCGGATCTGGCTGGTCGTCAGCGTCGCCAGGTCATCGCTTGCCAGGTTGGCGATCTGGCTGGTCGTCAGGCCGCGGATCTGGCCGGTGGCGATCTGCTGCAGCTGCGCCGTGGTCAGCGCACCCAGCTGGGCGGTGCTCAGCCCGGCCAGCTGGCCGCTGCTGAGCGCGGCCACGGCGTCGGTGCCCAGGCCGACGATGTCGGCGACGTCGATGGCGCGGATCTGGGCGCTCGTCAGCGACGCGACCTGGGCCGAGCCGAGCACGGCCAGGTCGTTGCTGTCGAAGGCGACGATGCTGGCGGTGCTCAGCGCCCGCACCTGGCCCGAGGTCAGCGCGGCGAGGTCGGCGCTCTCCAGGTTGGCGGCCTGCGCGGTCGTCAGCGCGGCGATCTGCGCCGAGCCGAGGGCGCGGAACTGGTCGCTGCCCAGCGCGTTCAGGTCGCCGCTGGACAGGCTGGCCACCTGCGCGGTGGTCAGCGCACGCAGCTGCGCGCTGTTGAGCGCCTGCAGCTGGCCGGCGCTCAGCGCGTCGAGCTGGGCGGTGGTCAGCGTGGCGACCTGCTCGCCGGTCAGCGCGCCCAGGTTGTCGGTGGACAGTCCGGACAGGTCGCCGGTGTCGATTGGGCGCAGCTGGGTGCTGGTCAGCGCGGCCAGCTGGGCGGTGGTCAGGGCGGCGATGTCGTTGCTGTCGAACGACGCGATGCCGGCGGTGGTGAGCGCGCGGATCTGCGCCGTGCTCAGCGCGGCCAGGTCGGCGCTGTCCAGGTTGGACACCTGGAAGGTCGTCAGCGCGGCGATCTGGCCCGAGCTCAGCGCGCGGAACTGGTCGCTGGTCAGCGCGTTGAGGTCGGCGGTGGTCAGGCTGGCGATCTGGGCCGTGCCCAGGCCGCGCAGCTGGTTGGGGGCGATGGCCTGCCACTGGCTGGCGCTGAGCGCGGCGAGCTGGGCGCTGTCCAGCGCGGCCAGCTGGCCGCTGCCCAGGCCCTGCAGCGCGGTGGTGCCGAAGCCGGCGAAGTCGACCGCGTCGATGGCGCGCAGCTGGCTGCTGCCGAAGGCGGCCAGCTGGGCCGAGCTGAGCGCGGCGGTGTCGTTGCTGTCCAGCGCGGCCAGGCCGGCCGTGGCCAGCGCGCGGATCTGGCCGGTGGTCAGGGCCGCCAGGTCCTCGGTCTGCAGGTTGGCAACCTGCTGGGTGTTCAGCGCGCCGATCTGGGCCGAGCTCAGCGCCTGGAACTGCTCGCTGGTCAGCGTGTCCAGGTCGCTCGTGCCCAGGGAGGCGATCTGCGCCGTGGTCAGCCCGCGCAGCTGGGCGCTGCTCAGCGATTGCAGCGCGGTGGAGGTCAGCGCGTCGAGCTGGCCGGTGGTCAGCGCGCCCAGCTGGGCCGAGTTCAGGCCTCCGATGGTGCTGGTGCCGAAGGACGAGACATCGGTGGTCTCGATGACGCGCAGCTGCTGCGAGGTCAGCGCCACCAGCTGGGCCGAGGTCAGCGCGGCGATGTCGGCGCTGTCCATCGCGGCCAGGGCCCGGGTCGACAGCCAGCGCACCTGCTCGGTGCTCAGCGCGGCGAGGTCGGCGCTTTCCAGGTTGGCGGCCTGCGCGGTGGTCAGCGCGGCGATCTGGGCCGAGGCCAGCAGCCGGAGCTGGTCGCTGGTCAGGGTGTTGAGGTCCTCGGTGGACAGGCCGGCGATCTGGGCCGTGGTCAGCGCACGCAGCTGGGCGGTGCCCAGCGCCTGCAGCTGGTTGCTGCCCAGGGCGGCCAGCTGGGCCGTCGTCAGCGCGCTGATCTGGCCGCTGCCCAGGCCGGCCAGCGCGGTGGTGCCGATGGCCGAGATGTCGGCCGTCTCGATGGCGCGCACCTGGGCGGTGCTCAGCGCGGCGAGCTGCTGCGAGGTGAGGGCGGCGACGTCGTCGCTGTCCAGGCCGGCGATGGCGCTGCTGTTCAGGCTGCGCAATTGGGCACTGCTCAGCGCGGCCAGGTCGGCCGACTCGAGGTTGGGCAGCTGCACGCTGGTCAGCGCGCCGATCTGGGCGCTGGTCAGCGCCCGGAACTGGTCGCTGCCCAGGCTGTTGAGGTGGTCGGTGGCCAGCGAGGCGATCTGCGCCGTCGTCAGGCCGCGCAGCTGGGCATTGCTCAGCTGCGTCAGCTGGTCGGTGCTCAGCGCCGCCAGCTGGGCGGTGGTCAGCGCGCCGATCTGGCCGCTGCCCAGGCCGGCCAGCGCGTCGCTGCCCAGCGCGCCCAGGTCGGCGGTGTCGATGGCCTTGATCTGGGTGCTCGACAGCGCCGCCAGCTGCTGCGAGCTCAGCGTGCCGATCTCGGTGCTGCTCAGCGCCGCGATCGCGGCCGTGCCCAGCGCGCGGATCTGCCCGGTGCTCAGCGCGGCCAGGTCCTCGGTCTGCAGGTTGGCGATCTGGCGCGTGGTCAGCGCCGCGATCTGCGCCGAGGTCAGGGCCCGGAACTGGTCGCTGCCCAGGCTGTTGAGGTTGTCGGTGGACAGGCTGGCGATCTGGGCCGTGCCCAGGCCGCGCAGCTGGGCGCTGCTCATGCCGATCAGCTGGTCGGAGCCCAGGGCGCCGAGCTGGCCGTTGCTCAGCGCGCTGACCTGGGCACTGCTCAGGCCGGCCAGGGCGTCGGTGCCGATGGCGGCGAGGTCGCCGCTGTCGATGGCGCGCCACTGGGTCGAGGTCAGTGCGCCCAGCTGGGCCGAGCTGAGGATGGCGATCTGCGCGCTGTCCAGCGCGGCCAGGCCGGCGCTACTCAGGCTGCGGATCTGCGCGGTGGTCAGCGCGGCCAGGTCCTCGGTGGTGAGGTTGCGGACCTGGGCCGTCGTCAGCGCGCCGACCTGGCCGGTCGACAGCAGGCGGAACTGGTCGCTGGTCAGCGCGTTCAGGGCGCTGGTGGCCAAGCCCGAGACCTGGGCGGTGCCCAGGCCGCGCAGCTGTGCCGCGCCCAGGGCCTGCCACTGGTCGGAGCCCAGCGCGGCGAGCTGGGCGCTGGTCATGACCGCCAGCTGGCCGCTGCCCAGCTGGCTCAGCGCCTCGGTGCCGATGGCGGCGATGTCCTCGCTGGAGATGGCGCGCACCTGCGCGGTGGCCAGCGCGGCCAGCTGGCGCGGGCTCAGCGCGGCGATGTCGGCGCTGTCCATCGCGGCGATGCCGGCGGTGGTGATGGCGCGCAGCTGGGCGCTGCTGAGCACCGCCAGGTCGGCGCTGTCCAGGTTGGCGATCTGCGCCGTGGTGAGCGCGGCGATCTGGTTGCTGCCCAGGGCGGTGAACTGCGCGGTGGTCAGCGTGTTCAGCGCGCTGCTGCCCAGCGCGGCCAGCTGGGCGGCGCCGATGCCGCGCACCTGGGCGGTGCTGAGCACCTGCAGCTGGTCCGAGCCCAGCGCCTGCAGCTGGGCCGAGCTGAGCATCGCGATCGACGCGGTGCCCAGCGCGGCCAGCGCCTCCGTGCCGACGGCGGCGAGGTCGGCGGCGTCGATGGCGCGCACCTGCACCGAGGTCAGCGACGCCAGCTGGGCAGGCGTCAGCGCGGCGATGTCGGCGCTGTCCATCGCGGCGATGCCGCGGGTGCTGATCGCGCGCAGCTGGGTCTGGCTCAGCGCGACCAGGTCGCTGCTCTCCATGTTGGCCAGCTGGGTGGTGGACAGCGCGGCGATCTGCGCCGTGCCCAGCGCCTGCACCTGGCCCTCGGTCAGGCTGTTGAAGTCGTCCGACGACAGGCTCCCGAGCTGGGTGGTCGTCAGCGCACGCACCTGCTGGGTGGCGAACTGCTGCAGCTGCACCTCGGTCAGGCCAGCGAGCTGGGCCGAGCTCAGGCCGGTGACCTGCGCCGTGGTCAGCGCGGTGATGCGGTCGATGTTGAACGAGGCCAGCACCGAGGCGTCCAGCGCCCGGATCTGCGCCGAGCTGAGCGCCTGGAACTGGTCGCCGCTGAAGTTGGCGAGATCCTCCGCATCCAGCCCGGCCACGCCCGCCGCACTGATCGCCCGGATCTGGGCCGTGTTCATTACGCCGAAGTCGGTGGCGTCCATCGCCCGCAGCTGGCTGGAACTCAGCGCGGCCAGGCCGAGCGCCGGGATCGCGGGAATCTGCGCCGCCGTGAGCGCCGTGATCTGCTCGGGCGTGAACACGGACCAGTCCGTGGCCTTCAGCGCTGCGATCTGCGCCGTGGTCATGGCGGCGATCTCGGCAGGGGTCAGGGTCTGGATGGTGGAGGCCATGGTCTTCGTTCCTTCGGCGCGGAAAATGGGGTGCGTGTGCAGCGATGGCGGGCGGCGTTGCTGCAGCAGCCCGGGCAGGGCGCGGACCACGGCTTCGACGCGTAACTCGTCTGCTTATCGGGAACGACGGCCAGGACTTAAGCCGAGGCCCGTCCACGCAGACGCAATTCCGTCAATTCACGTTGCCTGCCAGCTTGAGGCTTCAGCTTTTGCGCAAGCTGCCGATAACGCCGGGATTGGCGATGCTTTTCCGGTCCACCGCGGTGCGACCGGCCGGCACCATGCCTGGGCGCTGACGGATTCCCGTCGGTGCTGGCATGAGTGCCCGCTTCGCCATGGCCGACGCCCAGGACCGCAACCTCCCCGCCTCAGAGAAGAAGATCCGCAAGGCCCGCAGCGAGGGCCAGGTGGCGCGTTCGCGCGACCTGGGCCACCTGCTGGCCGTGGGCGGTGGCGGCGCGCTGCTGGTGCTGGCGCTGCCACGCCTGACCGACTGGGTGGCCCGCCTGCTGGCCACCGGCCTGCGTTTCGACCTGCAGGCGCTGTCACAAACCGATGCAATGACGCGCCAGCTCGGCGCGCTGACCTGGGCCTGGATGGCGGTGCTGGTGCCGCTGGGCGCGGTCGCCACCAGCTTCGCCGTGGGCGGGGCGCTGGCCTCGGGCGGCTGGAACTTCACCCTCAAGCCGCTGGCGCCGAATTTCGGCAAGCTCAATCCGCTGGCCGGCCTGGGCCGCATGGTCTCGGGCCAGCACCTGGGCGACCTGGCCAAGGCCTGCTTCCTGGCGCTGGTGCTGGGCGTGGTGGGCGCCTTCTGGCTGTGGCTGCACCACGGCAGCTTCCAGAGCGCGCTGGCCATGCCCCTGCCCACCGCCCTGGCCCACACCGGCGGGGCCCTGCTCGACGGCCTGACCGGCCTGGTGGTGGTGCTGGCGCTGTTCGCCGGCATCGACGTGCCGCTGCAGCGCCGCATGCTGGCCAACCGGCTGAAGATGAGCCACCAGGAGGTCAAGCAGGAGCACAAGGAGGCCGAGGGCAACGTCGAGGTCAAGGGCCGCATCAAGGCGCGCATGCGCGAGATGGCCAGGAAGCGCATGCTGGCCGCCGTGCCCAAGGCCGACCTGGTGGTGATGAACCCCACCCACTACGCCGTGGCGCTGAAGTACGACGAGGGCCGCATGGCCGCCCCGCGCGTGGTGGCCAAGGGCGCCGACCTGCTGGCGCTGAAGATCCGCGACCTGGCGAAGGAGCACCAGGTGCCGGTGCTGCAGGCCGCCCCGCTGGCGCGCGCGCTGTACGCCCACACCGAGGTCGACCACGAGATCCCCGCCCGCCTGTTCGCCGCCGTGGCGCAGGTGCTGGCCTATGTCTACCAGCTGCGCGCCGCGATGGCCGGCCGCGGCCCCGCGCCGGCCGACCTGCCCAGCATCGACGTGCCGCCGGACCTCGATCCGCACAACGAGGCCGCGCCCGCCTGAGCCCCTGAACCATGAATCCTCTGCTTCAACAGTTCAAGGCGCTGTTCGACGGCCTGGCCGGCCACCCCGCCGCCCAGCAGGCGGCCGCGAAGGTCGGCCTGAGCCTGCCCATCCTGCGCAGCCTGGGCGCGCCCATCTTCATCGTGCTGGTGCTGGCGATGATGGTGCTGCCGCTGCCGCCCTGGATGCTGGACCTGCTGTTCACCTTCAACATCGCGATGGCGCTGATGGTGATGATGGTGGCCTCGCAGATGGTGCGCCCGCTGGACTTCGCCGCCTTCCCGGCGGTGCTGCTGGTCACCACGCTGCTGCGCCTGAGCCTGAACGTGGCCTCCACCCGCGTGGTGCTGATGGAAGGCCACACCGGCGCCGGCGCCGCGGGCAAGGTGATCGAGAGCTTCGGCCACTTCCTGATCGGCGGCAACTTCGCGGTCGGCCTGATCGTCTTCGCCGTGCTGGTGGTGATCAACTTCATCGTCGTCACCAAGGGTGCCGAGCGCATCGCCGAGGTCGGCGCGCGCTTCACCCTGGATGCGATGCCCGGCAAGCAGATGGCGATCGACGCCGACCTGAACGCCGGCCTGATCGACGAGAAGGAAGCCAAGCGCCGCCGCCTCGAAGTGGGCGAGGAGGCCGACTTCTTCGGCTCCATGGACGGCGCCAGCAAGTTCGTGCGCGGCGACGCCATCGCCGGCATGCTGATCCTGGTCATCAACATCGTCGGCGGCTTCCTGATCGGCGTCATCAGCCACAACCTGAGTGCCGGCGACGCCGCCAACCACTACGTGCTGCTGGCCGTGGGCGATGCCCTGGTGGCGCAGATCCCGGGCCTGCTGATCTCGGTGGCTGCGGCGATGGTCGTCAGCCGCGTGGGCAAGGAGCAGAACATCGGCAGCCAGATCGGCGCCCAGGTGTTCGGCAGCAGCAAGGCGCTGGGCATCACCGCGGGCATCGTCGGCACGCTGGGGCTGATCCCGGGCATGCCCAACCTGGTGTTCCTGTTGATCGCCGGTGCCCTGGGCGCCCTGGCCTGGGGCCTCAAGCGGCGCGACAAGCTGGCCGCCGAGGCGCCGCCCGCGCCGCCACCCGACGCCCAGCCCGCCAATGCCGAGGCCAACTGGGACGACCTGGTGCCGGTGGACACCCTGGGCCTGGAGGTGGGCTACCGGCTGATCGCCCTGGTCGACAAGACCCGCGTGTCCGGCGGCAGCGACCTGCTCAGCCGCATCAAGGGCGTGCGCAAGAAGTTCGCTGCCGAGGTGGGTTTCCTGCCGCCGGCGGTGCACATCCGCGACAACCTGGAGCTCAAGCCCAGCGCCTACCGCGTGCTGCTGCGCGGCGCCGTGGTGGGCGAGGGCGAGGCCTACCCGGGCATGCTGCTGGCCATCAACCCGGGCGGCGCCAGCATCAAGCTGCCGGGCACCGCCACCACCGATCCGGCCTTCGGCCTGCCCGCCACCTGGATTGAGGAGCGCCAGCGCGAAATGGCCCAAATGAATGGGTTCACCGTCGTTGATTGCGCGACCGTCGTGGCGACCCATCTTTCACACTTGATGCAAGTGAACGCAGCACGCCTGCTGGGCCGGGTGGAGACCCAGCAGCTCGTGGAGCACGTCACGAAGCAGGCCCCCAAGCTCATCGAGGACGTGATTCCCAAAATGGTCGGCATCGCCACATTGCAGAAGGTGCTGCAGCTGCTGCTCGACGAGGGCGTGCACATCCGCGACATGCGCTCCATCGTCGAGTGCGTGGCCGAGAACGCGGCCCAGGTCACCGACCCGGTCGAGCTGGCCCGCCGCATCCGCGTGCACCTGGCGCCGGTGATCGTGCAGCAGATCTACGGGCCGACCAAGGAGCTGGACGTGATCGCCCTGGAGCCCGAGCTGGAGCGCCTGGTCACCCAGGCCCTGACCAGCCCGCACGGCGCGGCGCTGGACCCCGGCGTGGCCGACACCCTCACCCGCGAGGCCGCCAACACCGCCAAGAAGCAGGAAGACCTGGGCCAGCCCGCCTGCCTGCTGGTGCCCGACCCGATCCGCGTCCCCATGGCGCGGCTGCTCAAGCGCGCAGCGCCCCGCCTGAAGGTGCTGGGCCACAGCGAGATTCCTGAGACCCATTCGATCCGCATCGGCAACATCATCGGGAGCGCCGCATGAACGTGAAACGGTTCACTGCAAGGACAGCGCGCGAAGCCCTGGCCCAGGTGCGCGAGGCGCTGGGCGAGGATGCGGTGGTGCTGTCGACCAAGCCCGCGGCCGACGGCGTGGAAGTGCTGGCGATGGCCCCCGAGGGACTGGCCCGCCTGGAGCAGGCCGCCGCCCAGGTGCCGGCCGCCCGGCCAGTGGCGCCGCCCGCGCCGCCGCTGGCCGCACCGGCAGCGGCCGTGCCTGCGGCCCCCGCCGCGCCGCGCCCGATGAGCCTGGCCGAGCGCATCGCCGCGCGCGGCGAGCGCCTGGAGGCACGCGCGCAGGAGCGCATCGAGCCCGGGCTGTTCAGTGACGGCGGCGCTGCCGGCCCGGCGCCGGACAACGCGGTCGAGCGCGACGTCGAGACCCTGGGCATGAGCACGCTGACCTTCCAGGACTATGTGCGCGAGCGCATGCTCAAGCGCCGCCAGGCCGAGCTGGCGCAGCAGCCGCCGGCCACGCTGCAGCAGCGGGTGGCCGCGCAGGCGGCGGCCCAGGCCGCAGCGGCCAAGCCTCCGCAGGCCACCGCCGAGCCCGCCGCGGCTTCGCTGCGCGTGGTGCCCCGGGCCGAGCGCCGCGCCGAGGCCGCTGCCGTGCCGCCGCTGCGCGAGCGCATCAACCCGGCCGCTGCCCGCCACGAGATCCCCGTGCTGCGCGACGAGCTGCGCCTGCCCGCCACGCCTGCCGCCGGCCGCCACGACCTGCTGGGCCCGGCCGGTGCCCGCGAGATCCGCGACATCCGCGATGCCCGCGTCGCCCGTGACGGCCGCGACGGTCGCACCCGCCCGGCGCTGGAGCTGGCCGACGACGGCGCCCGCGCTGCCGCCAGCGACGAGGCGCTGAGCGGCCTGCGCGACGAGATGCAGGCCATGCGCAGCCTGATCGACGAGCGCTTCGGCATGCTGGCCTTCATGGAGCGGCTGCAGCGCGACCCGCGCCAGGCCACGCTGTCGCAGGCGCTGTTCGACGCCGGCCTGTCGCCGGCCCTGGTGCGCCGCCTGGTGCAGGGCCTGCCCGCCACCGCCGCCGACCCGATGGCCTGGGCCGCCGACGTGCTGCAGCGCAACGTGCGCACCGACGAACAGGACGCCCCGCTGGAGGACCACGACGGCGTGCTCGCGCTGATCGGCCCCACCGGCGTGGGCAAGACCACCAGCACGGCCAAGCTGGCGGCGGCCTTCGCCATGAAGCATGGTGCCGCCAACCTGGGCCTGATCACGCTGGACGCCTACCGCGTGGCCGCCCACGAGC
>CALMIF010000174.1 GCA_937864045.1 uncultured Aquabacterium sp.
GGCATCCCAAGGGCTGGTCGGTGTGGCAGGAGGTCGAGCAGTACATGCGCCGCGTGTACCGCGACAACGGCTACCTGGAGGTCAAGGGCCCGCAGATCCTGGACAAGAGCCTGTGGGAGAAGACCGGCCACTGGCAGAAGTACCGGGACAACATGTTCACGACCGAGAGCGAGAAGCGCGACTACGCGCTCAAGCCGATGAACTGCCCGGGCCACATCCTGATCTTCAAGCAGGGCATCAAGAGCTACCGCGACCTGCCGCTGCGCTACGGCGAGTTCGGCGCCTGCCACCGCAACGAGCCCACCGGCGGCCTGCACGGCATCATGCGGGTGCGCGGCTTCACGCAGGACGACGGCCACATCTTCTGCACCGAGGACATGATCCTCGGCGAGTGCGTGGCCTACACCGCGCTGTTGCAGAAGGTCTATGCCGACTTCGGCTTCACGGACATCCTCTACAAGGTGGCGACGCGACCCGAGGCACGCATCGGCAGCGACGAAAGCTGGGACAAGGCCGAGCACGCGCTGATGGAAAGCCTGCGCGCCAGCGGCTGCGACTTCGTCATCGCCCCGGGCGACGGCGCGTTCTACGGGCCGAAGATCGAGTACACGCTGAAGGACGCGCTGGGCCGCGAGTGGCAGTGCGGCACCATGCAGGTCGACTTCTTCATGGCCGAGCGCCTGGGCGCCGAGTACGTGGCCGAGGATTCCAGCCGCAAGACGCCGGTGATGCTGCACCGCGCCATCGTCGGCAGCCTGGAGCGCTTCATCGGCATCCTGATCGAGCAGCACGCCGGCGCACTGCCGGCCTGGCTGGCGCCGGTGCAGGTGGTGGTGGCCACGATCACCGATGCCCAGCTCGACTACGCCACGGAAGTGGTGAAATCGCTGCAAAAACAAGGAGTTAGGGCGCAGGCCGATTTGCGCAATGAAAAAATCACGTATAAAATCCGCGAGCATTCATTGCAAAAGGTCCCGTACATCCTCGTCGCAGGCGACAAGGAGAAGGCAAGCGGGGCCGTTGCCGTGCGCGCCCGGGGCAATGTTGACTTGGGCGTGATGCCGCTGGCCGACTTCTCCGTGAGGCTCGCCGACGACATCGCGCGGAAGGTCTGACACTGCAACCGCAGCGCGCCGCCGTTGTTTCTGCTGCCCTCCGGTGGTCGCCCATTGCTTGCCTTGGGGTGCGCCGCCGGTTGGTTTGAAGGGGTTTGAACCATCGCTACTTTCATGGACCGCCGTACGCCCAATGTGGAGCGCAAGCATCGGCTGAACCGCGAGATCATGGCGCCCACGGTGCGTCTGAACGGGGTCGAGAACGAACCCCTGGGCATCGTGAGCCTGCAAGAGGCGCTGCGGCTGTCCGGCGAGGCGGACGTCGATCTGGTCGAGATCGCCCCCACGGCCGATCCGCCGGTCTGCCGGCTGATGGACTACGGCAAGTTCAAGTACCAGGAGCAGAAGAAGGCCGCCGAAGCCAAGAGCAAGCAGAAGATCATCGAGGTCAAGGAAGTCAAGTTCCGCCCCGGCACCGATGACGGCGACTACAACATCAAGATGCGCAACCTGCGGCGCTTCATCGCCGAGGATGGCGACAAGGGCAAGGTCACGCTGCGCTTCCGCGGCCGCGAGATCACCCACCAGGACATCGGCATGCGCATGCTGGAGCGCATCCGCGACGAACTGGCCGACGTGGCCCTCGTCGAGCAGTTCCCCAAGCTCGAAGGCCGCCAGATGATCATGGTGCTGGCGCCCAAGAAGAAGCAGTGAGTTTTGTGGCCCGGGCGGCGTCGCCAGGGTCGTTCAAATTCCCCGCGCTGGTTTGGTCACCGGCGCAGCCAGGGGAACAGCCCTTGCAGGCAGTCAAAGCGCGCTCGCATCTGCGACGCCGCCTGCACAGGCAACTTAGAAGGAGCAGTCATGCCCAAGATGAAGACCAAGAGCAGCGCGAAGAAGCGCTTCCGGGTGCGCCCGGGCGGCACGGTGAAGCGGGGTCAGGCGTTCAAGCGCCACATCCTCACCAAGAAGTCGACGACCCGCAAGCGCCAGCTGCGTGGCACGGTGGCTGTGCATGAGACCAACATGGGTCACATGGCGCAAATGCTGCCGTTCGCCGGCCTGTAACCACTGACCGACTCAAGGAGCACACATGCCTCGCGTCAAACGTGGTGTCACCGCCCGCGCCCGCCACAAGAAGATCCTGGCCCTCGCCAAGGGTTACCGCGGCCGCCGCAAGAACGTCTTCCGCATCGCCAAGCAGGCGGTGATGAAGGCCGGCCAATATGCCTACCGTGACCGTCGCACCCGCAAGCGGGTGTTCCGGGCGCTGTGGATTGCCCGGATCAACGCCGCCGCGCGTGGCCTGGGCATCACCTACAGCAAGTTCATGGCCGGCATGAAGAAGGCATCGATCGAGATCGATCGCAAGATGCTGGCCGAACTCGCGGTCAACGACCCGGCTGCCTTCGGCAGCATCGTCGCCAAGGTGAAGGCCCAGCTCGCTTGATTCCGGCAGCGTCGGCTGGCCCGCTGTCGTGCGGGCTGGCGCGGCGCCTGCCTTCAGGCATTCGAAGGCCGTCACCTGTGGACGGCCTTTTTTGTTTTCTGAATCCCTCATGAACGATCTCGACACGTTGGTGGCGTCGGCGCAATCCGACTTCGACGCCGCGCCTACGCCGGCTGAACTGGAGAACGCCAAGGCCCGCTTCCTGGGCAAGTCCGGGCGCGTGACCGAACTGCTCAAGGGCCTGGCCAGCGCCACGCCTGACGAGAAGAAGACCCGCGGCGCCGAGATCAACCAGGCCAAGCAGCGCATCGAGGCCTTGCTGAACGCCCGCCGTCAGGCACTGGCCGATGCCGAACTCGCCGCGCAACTGAAGGCCGAGGCCCTGGACGTCACGCTACCCGGCCGCCTGCGCGGCACCGGTGGCCTACACCCGATCTCGCGCACGCAGGAGCGCATCGAGGCGATCTTCGGCTCGATGGGCTTCGACGTCGCCGACGGTCCCGAGATCGAGACCGACTGGATGAGCTTCACCGCGCTGAACAACCCCGAGAACCACCCGGCGCGGTCGATGCAGGACACCTTCTACGTCGACATGAAGGACGAGGGCGGCCGCTGGTACAACCTGCGCCCGCACACCAGTCCGATGCAGGTGCGCTATGCCCGGGCCCATGCTGCGAAGTACGCGGGCAGCGAGCAGATGCCCGAGATCCGCGTCATCGCGCCGGGCCGCACCTACCGCGTCGACAGCGACGCCACGCACTCGCCGATGTTCCACCAGTGCGAAGGTCTGTGGATCGGCGACAACGTCAGCTTCAAGGACCTGAAGGTGGTGTTCACCGCCTTCTGCCGCCAGTTCTTCGAGAGCGACGAACTGCAGCTGCGTTTCCGGCCCAGCTTCTTCCCGTTCACCGAGCCGTCGGCCGAAATCGACATCGCCTTTGCCAGCGGGCCGCTGAAGGGCAAGTGGCTGGAAGTCGGCGGCTCGGGCCAGGTGCACCCGAACGTGGTGCGCAACTTCGGGCTCGACCCCGAGCGCCACATCGGCTTCGCCTTCGGCATGGGCATGGACCGCATGGCCATGCTGCGTTACGGCGTCAACGACCTTCGGCTGTTCTTCGAGAACGACCTGCGCTTCCTGCGGCAGTTCAACTGACGCGAACAAGCCAGCACGCCCACCGAAGATCCACCGAGTTCCCGCCATGCAATTCCCCGAATCCTGGTTGCGCAGCTTCTGCAATCCGCCCATCTCGACCGCCGAACTGGCTGACCTGCTGACCATGGCCGGCCTGGAGGTCGAGGACACGCACCCCGTCGCACCACCCTTCACCCGCGTCGTCGTCGCCGAGATCGTCGAGGCCGAGCAGCATCCGAACGCGGACCGTCTGCGCGTGTGCCGCGTCGACGCCGGCGTGCACAGCAAGGACGGCCCGCTGCAGATCGTCTGCGGTGCGCCGAACGCCCGCGTCGGCATCAAGGTGCCGCTGGCCCTGGTCGGCGCCGAACTGCCGCCGGCCGAGGAGGGCGCCGGGCCGTTCCAGATCAAGCTGGGCAAGCTGCGTGGCGTCGAGAGCCAGGGCATGCTGT
Source organism: uncultured Aquabacterium sp. (assembly GCA_937864045.1). Taxonomy (GTDB): domain Bacteria; phylum Pseudomonadota; class Gammaproteobacteria; order Burkholderiales; family Burkholderiaceae_C; genus Pseudaquabacterium. The sequence goes on from CALMIF010000174.1 coordinate 4,090, forward strand.
GCTCGGCACGCGAGTTGAAGCTCAATGACGACCACGGCGGCCTGCTGGAACTGGACGCCGGCGCGCCTGTCGGCACCGACATCCGCAACCTGCTGCAGCTCGACGACACCATCTTCACCCTCAAGCTCACGCCCAACCTGGGTCGTGCGCTCAGCGTCTACGGCATTGCCCGCGAGGTGGCCGCGCTGACCGGCGCGCCCCTGGTCACGCCGGACTTCCCGCCGGTGCCCGCGCAACTGGGCGACGTGCTGCCGATCGACGTGCAGGCGCCCGACCTGTGCGGCCGTTTTTCGGGCCGCATCATCCGCAACGTCGACACCAAGGCCAGGACGCCGGCCTGGATGGTCGACCGGCTGGCGCGCTGCGGCCAGCGTTCGGTCACGGCCCTGGTCGACATCTCGAACTACGTGATGTTCGAGTACGGCCGGCCGTCGCACATCTTCGACCTGGACAAGATCCACGGTGGCCTGCAGGTGCGCTGGGGCCGGCCGGGCGAAACGCTGAAGCTGCTCAACGGCAACACGGTCGAGCTCGACGAGAAGGTGGGTGTCATTGCCGACGATCAGGCAGTCGAATCGCTGGCCGGCATCATGGGCGGCGACGCCACCGCGGTGTCCGACGACACCCGCCACGTCTACGTCGAGGCCGCCTTCTGGTGGCCCGAGGCGGTGGCCGGACGCGGTCGGCGGTACAACTTCTCCACCGACGCCGGCCACCGCTTCGAGCGGGGTGTCGACCCGGCGCTGACGGTCGAGCACATCGAGCACATCACGCGGTTGATCATCGACATCTGCGGCACGCCGGATACCGTCTGCGGCCCGGTCGACGACCGACAGCCGAACTTGCCGCTGCAGGCACCGGTGACCCTGCGCGTGGCACGCGCCGCCAAGGTCATCGGCATGCCGGTGACGCAGGCGCAGTGCGCTGAGGTCTTCCGGCGCCTGGGCCTGGCCTTCACCGAAGCGCCGGGCATGCTGACGGTGACGCCGCCGTCCTGGCGCTTCGATCTGCAGATCGAGGAAGACCTGATCGAGGAAGTCGCCCGGGTGATCGGCTATCACCAGCTGCCGACCACCGCGCCGCTGGCGCCGATCACGCCGCGCATCCGGCCTGAAGCCAGCCGCAGCACGTTTGCGGTGCGCCGTGCGGTGGCCGCGCTGGACTACCAGGAAACGATCAACTTCAGCTTCGTCGAGGCCCGCTGGGAAGCCGAACTGCACGGCAACCCCGACCCGGTGAAGGTGCTGAACCCCATAGCCGCGCCACTGGCGGTGATGCGCAGCAGCCTGATCGGCAGCCTGGTGCAGGTGCTGCGCCACAACCTGGCGCGCAAGGCAGGCCGCGTGCGGGTGTTCGAGGTGGGCCGCGTGGCCCGTCGTGACCCTGGCGCGGCCGCGGGTGACCTGGCAGTGGCAGGCATCGCCCAGCCGGTGCGCGTCGCCGGCCTGGCCTATGGCCCGGCCGATGCGGTGCAATGGTCGACTGCTGATCGTGCCGTGGACTTCTTCGACGCCAAGGGCGATGTGCAAGCGCTGCTGGCGCCGCTGCAGCCGCAGTTCGTGGCCGCCGAGCATCCGGCTTTCCATCCTGGCCGCAGTGCGCAGGTGTTGCTGGGCGGCGTGGTGGTGGGCTGCTTGGGTGAGCTCCATCCGCGCTGGCGCCAGGGCTACGAGTTGCCGCATGCGCCGGTGCTGTTCGAGCTCGACCTGTCGGCATTGCAGCAACGCCCCGTGCCGGCCTTCACGGCGATCGCACGTCACCAGGCGGCGCAACGCGACCTGGCCCTGGTGGTGCCTGAAACGGTCGGCCACGATGCACTGGTTTCCGCACTGCAGGCCGACGACGCCGGCCTGGTGCGCAGCGCCGTTCTGTTCGATGTGTACAAGCCAGCCCAGCCGACGGCCGACATGGCCGCCGGCGAGCGCAGCCTGGCCGTGCGGCTGGAACTGCTGGACGCCGACGCCACGCTGACCGAAGAACGCATCGATGCCGCCGTGGCCGCGGCCGTCGCCCGCGCTGCTGCGGTGGGTGCCCGGCTGCGCGGCTGAGGCCCACCGAACGATTGAAGGACCTGCATGAGTACCGAGGACACCCCGAGCGACCGCGTGATCCTGCCATCGCTGGAGACGCCCACCCTGACCAAGGCCGAGCTGTCGGAGCTGCTGTTCGAGCGCCTGGGCCTGAACAAGCGCGAATCGAAGGACATGGTCGAGGCCTTCTTCGAACTGGTCCACGCCAACCTGGTCAACGGCGAGGACGTGAAGCTGTCGGGCTTCGGCAACTTCAACATCCGCCGAAAGGCGCCCCGCCCGGGGCGCAATCCGCGCACGGGCGAGACCATCCCGATCAAGGCCCGCAACGTCGTCACCTTCCACGCCAGCCACAAGCTGAAGGCAATCGTGCAAGGCGATGCTCCGCTCGACGAGGACTTCGAGTAGAGTCTGAAGCTCTTCTTCCACCTTGTTGATTTGCATGGAGAAACCGCTGCCCGCCATCCCGGCCAAGCGTTACTTCACGATCGGTGAGGTGAGCGACCTGTGCGGCGTCAAGCCGTATGTGCTGCGCTACTGGGAGCAGGAGTTCACCCAGCTGCGGCCGATGAAGCGCAGGGGCAACCGGCGCTACTACCAGCATCACGAGGTGCTGCTGATCCGCCGCATCCGCGACCTGCTCTACGACCAGGGTTTCACGATCAGTGGCGCGCGCAACCAGTTGGGCGATCTGCTGGCCGGCACCCGCCCGGTTCCCTTGCCGGAACTGGTGGATCTGCCCGACGATCTGGAACCGGACACCGAGCCACTTGGCGTCGTGGCTGTCGGCGATGGCGCCACCGCACCTGAAGCCGTGTCCGTGCCGCTGCTGCCTGACGTGATCGAACTTGGCCCTGAACAACTGCGTGCCGAGCTCTTGTCGATCCGCGAGTTGCTGGCGCTCTGAAAACGGTGATTTTCAGGCTATACTGCGAGGCTCAGTCGGGGCGTAGCGCAGCCTGGTAGCGCACTTGCATGGGGTGCAAGGGGTCGCGAGTTCGAATCCCGCCGTCCCGACCA
>CALMIF010000175.1 GCA_937864045.1 uncultured Aquabacterium sp.
ACCGCCCCGACCTTGAACTCTTGCGTGTACCGCTTCGTGCTCATCGCACCTCCTGTTTTGCCTGAAGTTTGAGGCACGCAGGTGTCTACGGTTTCCGGGGCGATTCAGCCGCTCGTGGCGGGCCGGATGCAGTCGGTTCCCGGCAAGGGACGCGTTCGGGAGTCCGCGTGCCCCGCCTTGTGCTGGAGGACGGGCCGGCTGTGTGACCGCGCCGCTGCGTGGCTCACCTCGTTAACATCATGAGAAATGAAACAGACTTCCCACAGGTCGGTTGATGGGCGCTCGCTCGGCGCCTCCAGGCGGTGGCTGCCGGTCAGATGTCAGTCGAAGCGGCAGTCCTGACGCTGGCCAACTGCGCCGACGAGCCGATCCACGTGCCGGCCGCGATTCAGCCGCACGGCGCGCTGCTCGCGCTGCGGGCCGGCCGTCTGGCGTGCTGGAGCGAGAACGCGTTGCAGCGCCTGGGCTGCCGCTGCGAGCCCGGCCTGCGCCCGGCCGAACTGGGCCTGCCAGCGTCCGTGCTGAAGACCGTCGAGCGGCTGATGCTCGAGGCCGCCGAGCAGGACGGTCTGGCCAGCGCTGCGGTGATGTGCCTGGAAGACGAGGTCTTCGATCTGGTGGTGCACCAGCACGCCGGTCACATGTTGCTCGAATTCGAGCAGCGCAGCGCCGCCAATGACGACGTCAGCGCCTTCGCGCTGATGGCGCATCGCGCGATGGAGCGCCTGAAGAAGGCGCCTGACATTCCGGCCCTGCTCAGCCGTCTGGTCAACGAGGTGCGCGCGCTCACCGGCTTCGACCGGGTCATGGCCTACCGCTTCCGCCATGACCTGAGCGGCGACGTGGTGGCCGAGGCGGTGCGCGACGACCTGATGCCCTACCTCGGCCGGCGCTATCCGGCCAGCGACATCCCGGCCCAGGCGCGGCAACTGTACGTGCTGAACTCCCTGCGGCTGATTGCCGACGTCGGGTACCAGCCGGTGCCCCTGGTCGTTCAGGACGGTGACGCCCCGCTGGACCTGACGCATGCGGTGCTGCGCAGCGTCTCGCCGATCCACGTCGAGTACCTGCAGAACATGGGCGTGGGCGCGTCGATGAGCGTGTCCATCGTGGTCGCGGGCGAGCTGTGGGGCATGGTGGCCTGCCACCACATGGCGCCGCGCCAGGTGCCCTACTCGGTGCGTATGAGCTGCGACGTGCTGGCCCAGGTGGTCTCGGCCTCGGTGCAGACCCTGCAATCTCGCGAGCAGGCCGGCCGTCGTGCCGACGCGGCCGCCCTGGTCGCGGCGCTGGCCGCCGACCTGAGTCACGCCGACGACCTGCTGCCGGCGCTGGCGGCCCACGCCCCAGCGCTGCGCCGGGTGTTCGAGGCCGATGCGCTGGTGCTCGCCCAGGGCCCGCGCCTGCGGGTGGTGGGCGACCCGGCGCCGCCCCTGCCGGTGGCCCAGGCGATGCTGGACACGCTGGCGTTCCGCGCGACCTCGGTGCTGGCGATCGACGACGTGGCCAGCTGGCCCGCCGAGCTGCAGCCGCGGCTCGACGGCTGGGTCGGCGCCCTGCTGCTGCCGGTCGATCAGGTCACGCAGAGCCGCCTGCTGCTGCTGCGCCGCGAGCAGGTGCACACCGTGCGCTGGGGCGGACAGCCGGAGAAGCTGGTGCGCATCGGGCCGCTGGGCCCGCGCCTCACGCCGCGCGGTTCGTTCGCCGAATGGCGCGAGACGGTGCGCGGCCGCAGCGTGCCCTGGGATGCGCTGGTCCTCCACTTCGCCACCGAGCTGTTCAACCAGGTCCAGCGGGCCAGCCTGGTGCGCCATGCCGAGACCGAGTCGGCCCGCCAGCAGCTGCTGGCGATCCTCGGCCACGATCTGCGCGATCCCCTTCAGGCCATCCACATGGTGGCCGGCCTGTTGCGCCAGGATGACCAGGTGCCCCGACTGGTCAGCCGGCTCGAAGCGTCCAGCCGCCGCATGCAGCGGCTGATCTCGCAGGTGCTCGACTTCAGCCGCGTGGATGCCGGCCTGCAACTGGGCAGCGTGCGCGAGCCAGTCGACCTCGTGGCGCTGATCGAGGATCTGGCCGAGGAGTCGCGGCTGGGCCATCCGGATGTCCCGTTGCTGCTGGGCCTGGGCGCGCACCGCCCGGCGCGCGTGCTGGGTGATCCCGGCCGCCTCGCCCAGCTGGTCGGCAACCTGCTGGGCAACGCCCGCCACCACGGCCGGCAGGGCACGCCGGTGGAGCTGGTGCTGAGCACCGACGCAACGACGCCGAAGGTCTGGCGCCTGGCCGTGCGCAACGTGGCGCCGCCCATCGAGCCTGATGCGGTGGCCAATCTGTTCCAGGCGACGCGCCAACGCTCCGGCCAGACGGCGCGCAACCGCGACGGCCTGGGGCTCGGCCTCTATATCGCGTCGCGCATCGCGGCCGAGCACGGCGCCGAGTTGACCTACGGGTACGAGGCTCCGCACGTGGTCTTCACGCTGTGCATTCCCGCGCTGGACTGAACGGACACTGACAGGCTGGCGCCGTCTGCGCCGACCTGCCATCTCGCCGCTGTCCTACACCGTCCGGCATCCGTGGCGGGCGACCATCCGGCCATCACACTGCCTGATGGAGTTCCACGCATGAACCGCACCTCGACTTTGCAATCGCAGCATCTCGCGCGGTGCCGCACCCTCGCCTGGCGCACGTTGCCCGCCATCGCCGCGCTGGCCCTCGGCGCGTGTGCGTCCGCGCCGCCGCCCACCACGCAGATGGCCGTCAGCAGCGCGGCCGTCGAACGGGCCAGCGGGCCGTCCGCTGCCGAGGCACCGGCCGAGCTGGCGTCGGCACGCCAGAAGATCGTGCGTGCCAACCAGCTGCTGGTGGCCAAGGACAACGCCGGCGCGCGCCGCCTGGCCGAAGAGGCCGAGGCCGACGCCGCGCTGGCAGAGGCGCGTGCCCGCGAGACCCGCTCCGAGGCGGCGCTGAACGAGGTGCGCGACAGCATCCGCCAGCTGCGCGCTGCCGCCGTCTCGCGCTGAATCCAGATTGCGCCACGGCACCCATCGTCGGCGCCGCGTCTGCTGCGGTCGCCCTGCACCCCTTCCTACCATCGCCAGGAGTCCTTCGCCATGCACGATCCCCTCCACACCGCCACTGCCGCACATCCCGCAACCGCCCCGGCCTGGCGCCGTCCGATTGCGCGCAGCGTCGGCGCCACGCTGCTGGCTGCAGCGGCGGCGCTGGCGGCCTGTTCCACCACGCCCACCGTGCCGCCTGAACTGGTGCGCGCCCGCAGCACGGTGCAGCAGGTCGGCGCCGATCCCAAGGTGCTCACCTACGGCGCGCTGGACCTCAAGAAGGCCACCGACGCGCTGGACCGGGCCAATGCCCTGAGTGCGAAGGGCGCGCCCGTCGGCGAGGTCTCCACCTCGGCCTACGTGGCCATGCGCCATGCCGAGGCCGCCCAGGCCATCGCCAACAGCAAGGCCAACGAGACATCGATCAAGGCCTCGCAGTTGGAGCGCGAGCGGGTGCGTGCCGACGTTGCCACCGCGGAGGCGGACAAGGCCCGCGCCGAGGCGGCGGCCGCGCAGCAGCAGGCCGACCTGGCGCGCATGCGCGCCAGCATTGCCAGTGCCGACGCGCGCGAAGCGAGCCAGCAGGCCCGCGACGCCAAGGCGCAGGCGGCGCTGGCAGGCATGCAGGTCGCCGCCGCCACCGCCCAGGCCGATGCACTGCAGCGCCAGCTGCAGGAGCTGCAGGCCCAGCCCACCGACCGTGGCATGCTGGTCACGCTGGGTGACGTGCTGTTCGAGACCGGTCGCGCCGACGTCAAGCCGGGTGCGCGGGAATCGCTGCGCAAGCTGGCCAGCTGGTTGCAGCAGCACCCCGAGCGCAGCGTTCTGATCGAGGGCTTCACCGATAGCGTGGGCGCCGCCAGCGCCAACCTGCAGCTGTCGCTGCGGCGCGCAGAGAGCGTGGCCCAGGCGCTGGCGGCCGACGGCATCGCGTCCGACCGCATCCGCGCGATGGGCTATGGCGAGGGCTTCCCCGTGGCGGACAACGGCAGCGACAGCAACCGCGCGCTGAACCGCCGCGTCGAGGTGTACATCTCGAACAACGACCAGCCGGTTCGCTCGCGCAGCTGATGCCGGCCACCGATCGCACCGATTGCGCAGCCCGCCGTTGGCAGACAGGCGCGCCGACCCGGCGCTGGGTCGGCCTGGCGGCTGCCATCGGCATGCTCGCACTGACGGGCTGCGCCGCCGCGCGCCTGCAGGCCAGCCGCGCGCTGGCCGACGCGGCGGTCGCGTACCAGGCCTCACCCGCGGCACCGGCGTTCCGGCTGCTGGTGGTGGGCGACAGCACCGCGCTGGGCACGGGTGCCTCCACGCCGGCGGCCTCGCTGCCCGGCTGGATCGGTCGCCACCACCCGGACTGGGAGATCCGAAACCTGGGCGTCAATGGCGCGCGCTGGGCCGACCTGCCAGGGCAGCTGGCCGTGGCCGGCAGCGGCTACGACGCAGTGCTGGTGATGGCGGGCGGCAACGACGTCATCCGGTTCACTGCACGTGGCCTGCTGGATCAGCAGGTGCGCCAGACGCTGGCGCAGGCGCGGCGCCACGCGGACCGCGTGGTGGTCATGCCACCGGGCAACGTCGGGCATGCCCCGTTCTTCCTGCCACCGTTGTCGTGGTGGATGGGTGTGCGCTCGCAGGCGCTGCATGCGGTCGTACAAGCCGCCGCGACGGAGCAGGGCGCCGCTTACGTGCGCCTGCTGCGGCCGCGCGACGAGGACCCCTTCGTCGCAGATGCCGGCCGCCTGCACGCGGCCGACGGCCTCCATCCGAGCGACGCGGGCTATGGCCTCTGGTACGAGATCCTGGCCCAGCAGTCTGCCGGCGCCATGCCGCTGAGGCCGGCCGAGCGCGCGGCTGCAGTCGATCGTCCGTCCGATCACTGACCCATCCCGGCGGGGCACTGCGTCGCCCCCCACCCACCAGCGCAGCCGATTGCACAGGCGCTTGCGCAGTGGCCTGCCCAGCTCCGGATGCCTCTGCACGATCCTGCGTCTGTGGATCGGCGGCCCGCCGACGACGCGCTCGCGCGACCTGCACTCGCAGGGCACGCACCGCGTCGCCGCGGACGATGCACGCCACGCCTTGGGGTCTGTCCGAGGGTCGCCCCGTTGCATTGACCAGGAAGACCATGCGGAGGTCGAGGCCCGGGCCGGCTGTAGGACGCGACGCACAGCCGATCGGACGTCGCGCTGATGTCCTGCGCCCTGCGGGACCAGCACACTGGACCTCGTTTCCACCAACGTTCCACCGAAAGGATCCGACCATGAACGCTTCCCGCTCCACCCTCTCCCGCCTGGCCAGCGTGGCCGGCGCCGCCGCGCTGTCGCTGTCGATGATGGCGTGTTCGAGCATGTCGCCGTCGGCGCGCGACACGGCCATCGGCGCCACTGCCGGCGCCGTTGTCGGCGGCGCCGTCACCGGCACCACGACTGGCGCCGCCGTGGGCGCGGCGGTGGGCGGTGTGATCGGCAACGAGATCAACAAGCGCAAGTGACGACACGCTGACCGCTGTGCCAGAGGGGCCGGCCATCGCAAGGTGGCCGGCCCCTGCCACATGGGCGGTGGTGGAGATGCCAACCACGGACGGTGCGGGGAGAGAGCGACGCGCGACTGAATGCTGCATGCGACACGGGCGGCGCACAGCGGGCCAAACCCCGCCATGCGCCGCCCGCGTGGGGACGGTCAACAGGTCCGCATCAGCTGCTGGTCGCGCGCTGTGCGGCCTCCTTCATGTTGCCGAACGCCTTCTGGCCCTTGCCCTCGACCTGCTTGGCCATGCCCTTGGCGACGGTCTTGGGGCTGTCGAGCAGTTCGCCGGCCTTTTCCTGCACCTTGCCGGCTGCTTCCTTGATCGAGCCCTTGATCTGGTCCTTGTTCATGTCGGTATCCTTTCGATGCGAGCTTGAGACACGGTTCACGAGCCGGCGGCGCCGGTCGCGTCGATCAACGATCGATGTCGACATCTTGCTGGTTGCGCGGCGCCGAGCCTGTCATCGCATGGCGCAAGCCCGTGTGGGCGTCGACCTACAGCCTGCGCGGCCGTGCCACGCTGCGGCTGTCCGCCTCGTCAGGCCGCACCCGGAGCGGCCGGCGGCCTGAACCGCAGCTGCACCGAGGTTCCGCCGCCCGGGCGCTCGCCGATGGACAGCTCGCCCCGCAGGGCGCGCGCCAGACCCTGCGCGATGCGCGTGCCGAGTCCGTGCGCGCCCAGCGCCGTCCGCGCGGCGGCAGCGGCCCGCCCATCGAGGTCGCCGGGGAGGGTGGGCGGCGACTTGCCATGGCCATCGTCCTCCACCCGCAGCACCAGGCCGTCGCCATCGCGCGCCAGCGAGACCCACAAGCCCCCCTCGGTGCGGTCCTGGAAGGCATGCTTGGCGGCGTTGGTCAGCAGTTCCATCACCAGCAGGCACAGGTTCATTTTGGCTTCGATGGCCAGGGGCACGGACTGAACCTCCATGCGCAGCGACAGCCCACTTCGGCCCAGGCCGGACAGCAGATCGCTGCACAGGCCCGGCAGCAGCTGGTCGATCGGTGCGTCCAGACGTTCGGGATCGTGCAGTTGGCGGTGCAGGCGCGAGAGCATGTCGAACCGTCGGCGCGCGTCCGCGACCGCGTCGCGCGCCTGCGGAATGTCGGACAGGCGGCGCTCCTGCTCGCCCAGCACGGCGCCCATCAGCATCAGGTTGTTGGCGACGCGGTGCTGCAGTTCCTGGAACAGCACGGTCCGTTGCGCCAGCAGCATGTCGCTCTGGGCCTGCAACTGCTGCTGCCGGTTCAGCACGACGATCAGCAGGTCGATCACCAGGATGTCGACGATGCAGATCAGCACGAAGAACCCCACCGCCAGGCCGCCGGATCCGTGCAGAGAGAAGCTGCCGAATGGCGGGATGAACCAGTACCACGCCGACAGCACGGACAGCGCCCCGCACACGCTGCCCGGACCACGCCCGCAGAAGAAAGTGGCCAGCACGATGGCCGGAAAGAAGGTGAGGAACGGAAAGCCGGCGTCGAGCCAAGGGTTGATCGCAAAGCGCGCGCCCAGTGCCACTCCGAACAGCGCCAGGGCAAGCGCATGCGCCAGCACGCCGGCGGAGCGCACACGTGACGCCAGGGCCAGCAGGGGCGGCAGACGGCTTGGCGCGGCGGTGGCGTCTGCCGGCATGACCGGCAAGGGGGGTGGGGTCGCTGTCACGGCAGTAACTGCTGCTCGAGGTGACCGGCGAGGACATCGTGCGCCGGCGGGCTCAGTGTAGGGCCGTGGGTCGGCGCGCATTCCGCGCAATGCACGCCGTCCTACAAACGTCCGTCCGCCGCGCCGATGCAAGACAAACGGCGACCGGAATGCAATGGGCGCAGGCGCTCCATGCCGGCGCGCTCCCGGCCATCTCCGGTCACCTCCGGCCCCAACGCCCGCTCCATGTCCGACGCCAAGTCTGCCGTCACGCCCGCTGCCGAACCCACGCAGGCTGCCGTCCAGGAGCAGGGTTTGGCCACCCCCCTCGATTCGCTGGAACACGGCGTGCCATTGCGCGCGCCGCGACCCTCGGCCATGGCCCTGCTCGCCGCCCTGGCCGTCGGGGCCGTGCTTTACGTCGGACAGGCGATCTTCGTTCCGCTGGCCCTCGCCGCACTCCTCGCCTTCGTGCTCGATCCGATGGTCGGCTGGCTGCGCCGCATCGGCCTGCCGCGCACGCCGGCAGTGGTCACGGTGATGCTGGGCACGGTGGCGGTGCTGGGTGCCACCACGGTGTTCGTGGCCGGGCAGGTGACCCATCTGGCCACCAACCTGCCCACTTACCAGAGCACCGTCCAGGACAAGCTGCGAACCCTGCGTCACCGGGTGGCCCAGAAGTCCGGCAGCCTCGATGCCACCTCCCGCATGCTCAGCACCGTCAGCGGCGAAATCGAGGCCGCCCGCAGGGAGCTGGCGGGCACGCCGCCCGACGCAGCCCCGATGCGCGTGACCGTGGCGCCGGACCCGCGTAGCCCGCTGCAGTCGCTGGGCGATTTCGTCGAGCCGCTAATGGGCCCGCTGGGCACGCTGGGCGCGGTGCTGCTGTTCCTGATGTTCGTGCTGCTCGAGCGCCAGGACATGCGGGACCGGTTGCTGCGCCTGACCGGGAGCGACTTGCACCGCGGCACCGACGCGCTGAGCGAGGCCGCACACCGTGTGAGCCGCTATCTCACGATGCAGTTGCTGGTGAACCTCAGCCATGGCGTGCCGCTGGCCCTGGGGCTTTGGCTGATCGGCGTGCCGGGAGCGCCGCTGTGGGGCCTGCTGGGCGCGCTGCTGCGCTTCGTGCCCTATGTGGGCCCAGTGGTGTCGGCCATCTTCCCGCTGACGCTGGCCTTTGCGGTCGATCCCGGCTGGCAGATGGTGCTGTGGACGCTGGGCCTGGTGGTCACGCTCGAGCTCATCAGCAACAACCTGGTCGAGCCTTGGCTGTACGGCGCGAGCACCGGTTTGTCGGCGCTGGCCATCGTGGTTTCCGCGATGTTCTGGACGCTGCTTTGGGGCCCGGTCGGCCTGATCCTCGCAACGCCGCTCACCGTGTGCCTGGCGGTGCTGGGGCGGCACGTCACGCAGCTGGCATGGCTGGACATCCTGCTGGGCAGCGAGCCGGTGTTCGATCCGCCGACCCGGCTGTACCAGCGACTTCTGGCCGGCGACGTGGCCGAGGCCATCGAGATGTGCGAGACCCAGGCCCGCACGGAGGGCGTGCTGGCCTGCTACAGCAAGACCGCAGTGCCGGCCATGGCCCTGGCCTCCAGGGCCCATGCGCGTGAGGCCAGCGCGGCGCACCGACACCGGGTGAGCACCGGCATGGGTGGCCTGCTGCGCAGCCTGCGAGAGGACTTCCCGCCGCCCCAACCGCCCAACACCGGCGCCATCCCACGCGTGCTGTGCGTCGGCGCACGCTGGGAGATGGACACTCTGGCTGCCGAGATGCTGGCGCATGCGCTCGAGCATGCCGGGGTGTCGGCGCGGGTGGAAGCGGCCACCGCGGTCAGCGCTGACCACATTCAGTCGCTGGACATCGCGGGCATCGACGTGGTGTGCCTGTCGGTGTTCAGCAGCACGCCCGAGGCCCAGGTGCGCTTCATCACACGCCGGCTGAAGCGTCGTGCGCCTGACCTGCGGGTGGTGGCCGGGCTCTGGAACGCGCCACCCGGCCTGCTGGATGCCGACGGTGCGCAGCGACTGGGCACGGATGCGGTGGCCAGTTCCTTGGCGGAGATGGTCCAGCGCCTTCGAGGCTGGCTGGCCGCACAGGGTGACGCTGGCGCCTGCAGCCCGACCACGCCCGTGGCGCCGTCGGGCCAGGAGCCCGAGCGCGCGCTCGCGGCACAGGCCCTGCTGGCTGGCAACGCCGCGACGCGATCGGTGCTCGACCGCGCCGCCCTGCGCGCCGCGGACGTGTTCGATGCGCCGATGGCGATGGTCACCTTGATCAACGCGGAGCACGCGCACTGGGCTGGCGCGGCCGGCCTGGACCGGCATGTGCCCGATGCGGCGCGCGTGCACCAACGTGCCGATCTGCCCTGCGACCGCGTGGTGCGCCTGGGCGAAGCCCTGTTCATCGAGGATGCAGAGCGTGATCCGCTGCTCAGCGACCACGCGCTGCGCCAGGCGATGGGATTGCGCGCCTATGCCGGCGCGCCGTTGACCAACGCGCGCGGCCAGGTGCTCGGCACGCTGTGCATCGTCGACACCGAGCCGCGTGTCTTCGGCATGGCCGAGCGCACCTTGCTGGCCACCATGGCCACCGCGCTGATGACCCAGCTCGGCAAGCTGGAGGCCAGCGAGCGTCGGCGACGCCGCCGTCGCCATGCCGTGGCAGGCGCCGTTCCGGATGGCCCGGCGGTGACCGGCCACCCGCTGGACGGCGTCCCAGTGGGCTGATCAGGCAACGATTCCGCGATTCCGACCCGTCACACGACGAACGGCGCGCCGGCACCCTACCGACCAATTCATCGACGAGGCCTGCACCATGTCCGCACCACAGCCCACATCCTGGAACCCGCCATCCACCAAGGACACGCCGCCGAACAGTGTGCGCGAGAACCTTCGCAGCGCCGACGCATGGCCGATCGTCAAGGCGGCAGTCAACGGCTGGATGGACGACAAGGCTGCCAGCATGGGCGCCGCGCTGGCCTACTACACGCTGTTCTCGATGGCGCCGCTGCTGCTGATCGCGATTTCCGTGGCCGGCTTGGTCTTTGGCGCCGAGGCTGCACGCGGCGAGATCGTCGGCCAGCTGGCCAGCGTGGTGGGCGCCGATGCGGCGCGTGCCGTGGAGCACATGCTCGACTCGGCGAGCCAACCGGCCGAGGGCCTGGCCGGGGCCCTGGGCGGCGTGCTGCTCACCCTGGTGGGCGCCACCACGGTGCTGGCTGAGCTGCAGGACGCGCTCGACCGCATCTGGCGCGCGCCGCCATCCCGCAGCAAGCCATGGTGGCAGCTGGTGCGGGCACGGCTGCTGTCGTTCGGCCTGATCCTGGGTCTGGGCTTTTTGATGATGGTGTCGATGCTGGCCAGCGCCGCCATCACGGCCATGCAGCGCTGGTCGGCTGCGCACGTCGGTGACTGGGGCATGGCCATGCAGGTGGTGAACCTGGCCCTGAACTTCGTCTTCGTCACAGTCCTGTTCGCGATGATCTACAAGCTGATGCCGCGTGTCCGCATCGCCTGGTCGGACGTGTGGATCGGGGCGCTCACCACGGCGGTGCTGTTCACAGTCGGGCGCCTGCTGATCGGCATGTACCTGTCCGACAGCGCTCTGGTGTCGGGCTTCGGCGCCGCAGGCTCCTTGGCCGCGATCCTGGTGTGGGTCTACTACTCGGCGCAGATCTTCTTGCTGGGCGCGGAGTTCACCTGGGCCTACGCCCACCACGCCGGTTCCCGCCGTCACCTGGCCTTGCCGCCGGCACCCCTGAACAGCGCGACGGAAGCGGCGCCGTCCTACAACGAGACGCCCTCGTTGCCGATGCGCGGCGCGCAGGCCGGTGACTAAGCTGAAGCCTTCCTGATCGACCGCCCCGCCACCACGGCGCATGCAGCCGGCAAGCGCCGAACATGCCGGCCGGCAGAAGCAGCACCACACCCGATAGGAGATCCCGTCATGCTCAAGTGGGCCCTCATCTTTGCCGCGATTGCCCTGATCGCAGGCCTCTTCGGCTTCAGCGGCCTGGCGGCAGGCGCGGCCGGGATCGCCAAGCTGCTCTTCGTGCTGGCCCTGGTGATCTTCCTCGTGCTTCTTGGGCTGGCTGTCGCAGGCGTGGGCGCGCTGCGCCGATGAGCCGAGTCCGCTCCGACCGATCCCTTCCCACAACCCCCCACCCGGAGAACCACATGGCATCGAAGTCCCCCCAGATCCGCACTGCCGACGACAGCAAGCACGACTTGCATTTGGACGAGGCCGCTCTCGACGCCGCGCGCAAGAACATCGGCGACGGCGCCGTCACGCCCAGCTACGGCCCCTGGCGCGACAGCATCGTCAAGCTGCTCAACGATGCGCTGGCCACCGAGCTGGTGTGCGTGCTGCGCTACAAGCGCCACCATTTCACGGCCCATGGCCTGGCCTCGCCTGCCATTGCCGACGAGTTCATGGTGCATGCCAACGAAGAAGCGGGCCATGCCGACCGCATCGCCGAGCGCATCGTCCAGCTCGGCGGCGAGCCTGACTTCTCGCCGGCCACGCTGCTGCAGCGCAGCCACGCCGAGTACGACGAAGTCTCTGACCTGAAGGGCATGGTGCGCGCCAACCTGGTCGCCGAGCGTGTGGCGGTGGAGGCGTACCGCCAGATGATCGCGCTGATCGGCGACAAGGACCCGACCACCCGCCGTCTGCTCGAAAGCATCCTCAACGACGAGGAAGAGCACGCCGACGAACTGGCGGACATGCTGGAAGAGTGACTGCCGCAGTCGCCCGGCGGATTCAGCGCCGGGCAGGCTGTCCGGTTCGGGAGCGCCGACCGGCGCGGACCCGTTCCACCAGGAGACCGCAATGCACCCGCATGCCGACACGCCAGCTGACGCCCGCCCGATCGCCCCCCACTCGCCCAACGCCGACCTCCAAGCCGGCGACGCCACCTGGGGCTGCGAATCGGCCCTGCCCTTCCTGCGGTGGGATGGCTTGTCAGACAAGCACGACGAGCTGGGTGCGCCGCCAAGGCCATTCGCCGCCAAGACCTGATGGGGCGACGCATGCGCTTCAGCCGCGCGATGGCGGGCTTGGCATTGACCGTTCCGCTGCTGTCCGCGTGCGCGATCGACGCCGCCTCCGGCCCCCGGCCGGCAGAGGCATCTGCATCGGGCGTGCCGGCGCGCGTGTCGGCACGCACGGCCGCCAGCGCGGTGGATGTGACCGGCCGCCGCGGCCGCATGACCGCGGCGCAGCGGGAGTCCCTGCTCAAGCGGCTTGGCGAGCAGGGGGGAGGCAACGAGCTCAATCGGCATCTGCTGGCCATGGCCTCGTTCGACGATGTGGACCTTCATGCCCACAACGACAGCACCCTGCTCATCGACGGCCCGCGCACCTTCGCCGCCATGTTCGAGTCGATCGAGAAGGCCCGCCACACGGTGCTCCTTCAAAGCTACATCATCGAGGACGCCGGCATCTCCGACCGCCTGGCCGCGCTGCTCGCGCGCAAGAAGGCCGAGGGCGTGCACGCAGCCGTGCTCTACGACGACCTGGGCTCCATCGGCACGCCCAAGCGCTTTCTCGAGGCGTTGGCCGCAGCGGGCATTCCCACCTGCGCCTTCAATCCGGTCAGCCCGTTCAAGCGCGCCGGTTACTGGGGCATCACGCACCGCGACCACCGCAAGATCCTCACCGTGGACCGCGAGGTCGGCTTCACCGGCGGTGTCAACATCAGCGCCGTCTACGCGTCGGGCTCGTTTGGCCGGGCGCGGCTTCGGACCGAGGCCGATCCCAAGCGCAGTGGCTGGCGCGACACCCAGGTGAGCCTGCGCGGTCCCGCCGCGGCGGCACTGGAGGATGTGGTGCGCAAGACCTGGAACAGCCAGGGCTGCGCCGGCATGCTGCCCCCCCCTGCGCCCACGCGGACGACCCCATCGCGCGGATCGGACGACGTGGTGCGCATCGTGCCTGCCGGCCCCGACGAGGCCGAGAGCCGCATCTACGCGATGCTGCTCAATGCCATCGACACGTCCACCCGCAGCGTCTACCTCACGATGGCCTACTTCGCGCCGGGTCCGGAGATGATCGACGCGCTGTGCGATGCTGCGCAACGCGGCGTGGACGTGCGCCTGGTGCTGCCGTCGATCAGCGACTTCATGCCAGTCCTGTATGCAGGACAGAGTCACTACGAACGCCTGCTGGCTTCGGGCGTCAAGCTGTACGAGCTGAAGGACGCGGTGCTGCATGCCAAGACAGCGGTGATTGACGGCGTGGTCTCGACGGTGGGCTCCAGCAACATGGACTGGCGCAGCTTCGAGGCCAACAACGAGATCAATGCGGTGGTCTTCGGCGAGCGCTTCGGCAGCGCCATGGCCGAGGTCTTCCATGGCGACATCGCACGCTCCAGCGTCATCACGCCCCAGGCCTGGCAGCAGCGCTCGCTGGTGCGGCGCGCCAAGGAGCAGCTCGCCCGCCTGTTCGAGCGCCTGCTCTGAACACCGGCTGCGCCGGCTTCGCGTCCTACAAACGCTGCGGTCATTTTCCGAGTGCGCCGGCTGCAGGCGATGCCTAGAGTGAAGGTATCGGAAACGCACGAGGCCACAACAACCAGAACGGCCCGCGGATCCGTCCACTCCGCCGGGCCGGTGCCCGCACCCCGCCATTCCCGCCAACCTCAAGGCCGATCGCTGACGCGTCGGCCGCCACCTGGAGAACCTGCCATGTTCAACCGCCATGCGCTCGTCGCCATCGTCACCGCCGTCTCCGCCCTCGTCGTGCTGCCCGGCTGCGCTGTCAGCCGCGGCCAATCCACCGTCGGCGAGTACATCGATGACGCGACCATCACCACCGCCGTGAAGAGCAAGTTCGTCGAGAACAAGGCCGTCGACGCGGTGGCGATCAAGGTCGAGACGCTCAACGGCGAAGTCATTCTGTCGGGCTTTGCCAAGAGTGCCGACGAGCGCATGGCAGCCGAGAGCCTGGCGCGTGGCGTCAAGGGCGTGAAGATGGTCAAGAACTCCATCGTCGTCCGTCCCGCCTGATCAGAACCGGCCATGTGCACGGGGTGAAAGCCACGCGCGAGCCGACCGAGCAGCCAGGCGGCCTCAGGTGGTGACAGCGCTTGGGCATTCCGTGCCTCCATCCTGCCCCCATGACCCAACACGATTGACCACCATGGATCCCAATCAGGACATCGAGCGTCTGGATGCGCTCATCGATGGCGAACGCGTCACGATGCTGAGTCGTTGGACACGCGACGGCTTGCTGCACAGCAAGCCCATGAGCGTGCTCCGCCGCGACCCCGAAGGCAGCTTCTGGTTCTTCATCCAGAGCGCACCTGGCGATGCCGAGGACGAGGCGCAGTACCGCCAGTGCAACCTTGCCTTCAGCCAAACCGACAAGGGACGCCATGTCTCCATCGCCGGCCGCGGTCGGGTGGTGCGCGACCGCGAACTGATCCATTCCATGTGGACGGCAGCGGCCAAGCCCTGGTTTCCCGAGGGCCCCGACGCACAGGACCTCGCCTTGCTCCAGGTCGTCCCGGTCCATGCGGAGTATTGGGATGGGCCGTCCAACATCGTGTCACGCGCCCTGGCGATGGCCGCCTCCATCACCGCCGGCCGGCCTATCGGTCTGGGTGAACACGGTGAAGTCGACCTGGCTCCGCCCCCGCGAACATGATGCGGCGCGCGGCCGGCCGCGCCACCCTGGGCCTGACCGCGTTGCTGGTGCTGGGCTTCGTGGCCGGTGAGGTGGCGGGCTGGCGCTGGCTGGCCGGACCCGCTGAACGCTGGCTGTCGTCGCGGCTGGAGCGGCCTGTGCACATCAGCCGTGATCAACCCAGCGCGTTTCGCCTGCGTCTGTGGCGCGGAGTGCGCCTCGAGGCTGCGCGGCTGCAGGTCGATGCGCCCGCTTGGTCGGGTGCGGCGGCACTGTTCGAGGCCGACCAGGTGCTGGTGGTGGTGCAGTGGCGCGAACTGCTGGCGTGGCGGCGGGGCGAACCGCTGCCCCTGCGCTTGGTTCGCGCACAGCGGCTGCGTGCCCACTTGCTGCGGCGGGCCGACGGCGTCGGCAATTGGCAGGCCGCGTCGACGGCGGGACCGCCGTCGGCCACGGCCGGCGGATGGCCGGTCCGGGTTGGCATGATCGTCGCAAACGACGGGCAGGTGCGCTACGTGGATGTGCCCAACCAGGCGGACATCCAGGTGCAGATGGCGTTGACGGACGGGCGCCTGCTGGCCTCGGCCTCGGGCCACCACCGCAAGCTGCCGGTGCGCGGCTGGCTGCGATCGGGCCGGCTGAATCCGCTGCTGGACGGCGAGGACAGTCCGATCCCCACCTCGCTGGAGCTGCGGGTCGGGCGTGCGCAGCTGCGCCTGGACGGCGCCGTCCAGCATCCCCTGAGACAACCTGCCTGGTTGGGCCGCTACACGCTGACGGGCCCGTCGCTCGCGGCGGTGGGCGAGCCGCTCGGACTGACCCTGCCGACCACCGCGGCATTCGAGATGGCGGGCAGGCTGGCCGGGGATGGCGTGTTGTGGAACACGGTGGTCGACCGGGCGAGCATCGGCCGCAGCCTGATGGATGGCGCGTTCCAGTACGACACGCGCCGCGCGCCGCTGACGCGCCTGGCTGGCCGCCTTCATGCAAGCATGCTGGCGTTGGCCGACCTGGGTCCGGCGATCGGCACCCCCACCGCCGACGAGCCGCGGCAGGTCCGCTCCGCTGGCCGGGTGCTGCCCGACCGTGCCTTCGACCTGCCGTCGCTGCGCGCGATGGATGCGGACGTGGTGTTGCAGTTCAACCGTTTGGACTTCGGGACATCCGCGCTGCAGTCGGCTGCGCCGCTGGCCGGCCACTTGACGCTGCGCGGCGGCGTGCTGAGGCTCGATGACCTGGATGCTCGGCTGGCGCAAGGCCGGGTGCGCGGTCGCATCGAGCTCGACGGCCGCGCCGACGTGGCGCGCTGGCAGGCCGCACTCGATGGACGGGGCCTGCGTCTGGAGCAGTGGGTCCGGGCCCTGCGGCGCCCTGGCCAGATGCCCTACGCATCGGGCCTGCTGGCGGCCGACGTTCGCCTGGTGGGCGAGGGCCGGTCGATCGCCGACCTGCTTGCCGGCGCCGACGGCAGAGTGTCGGTGCACTGGTCGCGTGGACAGCTGTCGCATCTGGTGGTCGAGGCAGCCGGGCTGGACATCGCCCAGGGGCTGGGGCTGCTGGCGCGCGGCGACGACCCGCTGCAGGTGAGCTGCGGCATGGCCGACCTGCGCCTGCGCAGCGGCCGACTCACGCCCGACGCCTTCGTGATCGACACCCGCGACTCGCGGCTGTGGCTGGATGGCTCGGTGTCGCTGGCCGACGAGCGCCTGGCGCTGGTGGTCCGCGTGCAGCCCAAGGACTTCTCGCCGTTGACGCTGCGCGCGCCCGTGCACATCCGCGGCACCCTCGCGCAGCCGTCGCTCGCGCTCGACAAGGCGGCGCTGGCGCAGCGTGCCATCCCCGCGGCCCTGCTGGCCATGGTGCACCCGCTCGCGGCATTGATTCCGCTGATCGATGGGGGCGAGCCCGGTCCGACGCAGGACTGCCGCGACCTTCTCTCCAGCCTGCGCGGCGACACCGCGAACCGCGCGAGCACATCGTCAGCGGTGGCAACCCGTCGATGAACCGGTTGGTCCAGCTTGCCCCCGAGCGCCGCCACGTCCGCCCGCCTGGCCGACGTCATCAACGGCCGCGCCCGCGGCTGCATGCATGACCGCGTTCACACCTCCGTCGCCCGAGCCGTCCGGCGGCGACCCGTCCACGGCGCGCAGCCTTTGGCTGCGGCGACTGCGGATGAACCTCCGACGCAGCCCGTGGGCCATGCCGCTGGCGATGGCGGCGGCCAGCATGATGCTGGCCATCAGCGATCTGGGACACCGTCAGGCGATCCGGCAACTCGACCGGCTGATGGCGATGGTGCACGACCGGGTCGAACTGCAGCGGATCAGCATCGCCATTGCGCAGGCCGAGGCCAGCCAGCGCGGCTACCTGCTCACCGGGCGGGACGAAGACCTGTTGCCCTACAGCTCAGCGCGAGACGAAGTGGTGCGCCGCCAGCAGATCCTGGCCGAGCATCACAGGCAGTTGGGACGTGCGAACAAGGAGCTGGTCAGTCTCGGCCAGCGGATCGACGAACGCTTCGGCGAGATGGAACTGCTGATGCGCCTGCATCGGCAGCAGGGGCGCGAGGCAGCCCTGGCGTTGTTGCAACAGGACCGTGGCGCGGCGCTCATGCGCACCATCGATGGACAATTGGCGTCCATGCTGGCCGCCGACACCGAAGCCGTCAATGACGGCCTCGCATCGGTGCTCGAGACGCTCGAACTGAATCGCATCGGCATCGCATCGCTCTCGGCCATCAGCCTGCTGGTGCTGGGCATGTTCCTGCGCCAGCGGCACGCGAACGACTTGCAGCAGGACGCGCAGCAGCGTCTGATCCAGGCCGAGCGGGACCGGCTGGAGTCCGAAGTGATCGGACGCACGAAGGAGCTCACCGAACTGACGCGGCATCTCGAGACGGCGCGCGAGGATGAGCGCGCACGCCTGGCTCGCGAGCTTCACGACGAGTTGGGCGCCCTGCTCACCGCAGCCAAGCTGGACGTGGCACGCATCCGCCCCAGTCTGCAGGCGCCGGTCCCTGGTGTGATGCCCCGGATCGCCCATCTGGTAGAGACGCTCGACAGCAGCATTGCGCTGAAGCGCCGCGTCATCGAGGACCTGCGGCCGTCGACGCTGAGCAACCTGGGCCTGAAAGGCTGCCCTGGAGATTCTGGGCAGCGAGTTCGCCGAGCGCAGCGGACTGGCAGTGCATGTCCGCATCGAAGAACTGCCGCTGTCAGCGTCGGCCGAGCTGACCGCCTACCGGATCGTGCAGGAGTCGTTCACCAACATCGGCAAGGACGCCCGCGCCGCCACAGTGGAGGTTGACCTGCAGCTCGCAGACGGCGACGCCCACCTGCGCGTGAGCGACGACGGCGCCGGATTCGACGTGAGCCAGGTGCAGCTGAAGAAGCATGGCCTGGTGGGCATGCGCTACCGGGTGGAGGCGGAACAGGGGCGCTTCGCCGTCGACTCGGCGCCCGGGCGGGGCACCACGGTGCAGGCCTGGATGCCCCTCGCGCATTGAGCTGCGCCGGCGCGGCGGCCCGCGCCGCGCGCGCCGTGATGTCGGTGGCCGCCTACATCGGGTTCGCCGCGCCGCCGACAGTCACACGGGCAGACAGCCGGCGACGGACGCGTCATCTGCCATCTAGAGTGGATGCATCCCGGCGGCGATCACAGCGGTTGTCGGTCGGGACCCCAGTCCCTCACCTGTCCACTGACCATTGGAGATCATCGTGCTGCACTACGCCGTCATCTTTTTCGTCATCGCCCTGGTCGCCGCGCTTTTCGGCTTCGGCGGCATCGCCGCCGGCGCCGCCGGCATCGCCAAGATCCTGTTCTTCGTCTTCGTCATCATGGCAGTGGTCGCGTTCGTGATGAGCCTGATCCGCAAGACCTGAGCGCGACGACATCCACTGCAACCAACTCACTTCAACCCGGACCTGGAGCCCACACCATGAACCACGCGACCCTCAGCCCCACCACCTCGTATGACGACATGGCCCAGAAGGTCACCGACAAGGCCGACGACATGATCGGCACTGCACGCCAGGCAGCAGACGGCGCACTCGATTCGCTGCAGGAGAAGGCCACCCACTTGGCGTCCGTCGCCCCTGGCACGCTCAGCCGCGTGGCTGCGCAGATCGATGACCTGACGCGCCGCGGCATGGAGCGCGCCAAGGCCGCCACCGACACCGCGAAG
Organism: uncultured Aquabacterium sp.; assembly: GCA_937864045.1. Lineage (GTDB taxonomy): Bacteria > Pseudomonadota > Gammaproteobacteria > Burkholderiales > Burkholderiaceae_C > Pseudaquabacterium. Next base: position 19,050 of record CALMIF010000175.1, read on the forward strand.
GACCAGGCTGCACTCGCCGGCGACCGTACCGTGAGCTACATCCGCAACGAACCGGTCCGCGCGGTGCTGATCGCTGCCGCCGCGGGTGCGGCAGTCGCCACGCTGATCGGCCTGTTGTCCAGCAACCGGCGCGCCGACCGCGCCTGATCGAGCCGGCCGCGACTGCGGCCGATCTTCCTGGCCCGAGCGGCACCGGCGGCTTGACCGTGCTGGTGCCGTTGCCTCAACCGGACGGCCATCGCCATGTTCCACCCGTTGATTCGATTGCTGGCAAGCAAGCCCCACTTGGTGGCCACCCACCTTGGTGGCTATCTTGAACTGGCGTCCGCCCAGGCGCAGGACGCGGCATCCGCGCTCAAGTCACGCGTGATCTGGTCGGCGGGCGCGGTGGTCGGCATCTGCACCGGTGCGCTGCTTGGCGGCGTCGCCCTGCTGGTGCTCGCCGCCGTGCCGTTGTCGGACATGCCGGCGCCCTGGCTGCTCCTGGCCGCGCCGCTGACGCCGTTGCTCGCGGGTGCCGGATGCTGGTGGCAGGCCATGCGCCGTCCGTCCGGCCTGTCGCTGACGCCGCTGCGCGAGCAGTTTGCCGCCGACGCGGCCCTCCTGGCCGAGGTGGAGCAACCATGACCCCCGAACATGCCGTGTCCGCAGCGGCTCCCGGCCACCACGAATCCGGAACTTCGGAACGGTCCAGCGCCATGCAGCGTGCTCTGCTGTCGCTGCAGAACTCTCGGCAAGCGCTGCGCAACGAGATGATGCCGCCGCCCGAGCCCACCCAAGACGCCAACGCGAGCGGGGACTCCTGGAGCCGCTGGTGGCGTCGGCTGCGCCGCTGGCCGGCTGGCCAACTGGCGCGCGAGGCGGCCCTGCAGTGGTGGCAGCGCCATCCGCTGCATCCGCTTGGCAACACGCTCGCGGGCGAGGTCCGCCAGACGCTGGGGCCCCTGGTGCGGCGTCACCCCTGGCTGACGGTCGGCGCTGCGGCAGCCGCAGGGGCCGGCATCGTCGCGATGCGACCGTGGCGCTGGCGATGGCTCGATTCCCACGTGCGGCAGTTGCCACGGTTCACCGGACGCTGGCTATGGCAGCAGTTGAACTCCGCGCCGATGCAGGCCGCAGTGGCGAGCCTGCTGGTCATGGCCACGTCCAAGGCGGCGGTGCAGTCGGCCGACCAAGCCTCCACCGTTGCCGCGCACGACAAGGCGACGAGCAGCGAAGCTGCTGAGCCAACCGGCACCGTTCCTCAAGCTCATGTCCATGCAACTCTTCAATGAACGCCTGGACGGCGGCGTGATGCGCTGGTTCTATGGCGGCACCCCGCCGCCCGACCAGCACGATCCTGGCTCGCCCGGACCTGCACGCGACTTCCCGCCGGACGGGGTGCGCGAACCTGAGACGCAGCCGCGGCCGCCCGTTCACGACCCGAAGCCGGATCAATCGTGATCCGAGCGTTCGAGCAGCTCCAGGACATGCTGCACGCGCATCGCCAGCGGCTGCGAGGCGCGCTCCCACAGCGCCACACCGTGGTCCTCGTCGACATAGCCCACGCGGCAGGTCCCGGCGGCCATCAGCCTGTCGGTGGGCTCGCCCTCCGCGGCCGAGTCGGTGATCGCAGCACCCGGCGCCAAGGCCAGCATGCTCGACTCTGCATCGGCCAGGTCATCGGCTGGCCCTTCGAGGAGAACGACGGTGACCTGCCCGCTGAAGAGCAGCGCCGCCGCCATCTCGGCGCGGCGACGCACGCTGGCACGGCAGGTTTGGCGCAGGGCCTGGAATCGGTCCAGCGCCCGCTCCTCGCAGTTCGGGGCATCGACGAGCAGGCGGATTTCCATCTTGATGACCGTCCGCGATGCGGAGCCTTGAGTTGCCAAGCGCGCCGACTCTAGGTGCCTCCGAAGGGCTGATATGTCAAAAGACATCGACCTGTCGCATGCTCCGGCGCGTGCATCGACGCCGCGACGACGCGAGACCATGCCGGGTCCGTCGTGCGCTGCCTGCCCACTGCGGGCGAAGTCCTGCTTCCAGGCAGTGCAGGGGCCTGAACTGGCGTTGATCGACCAGCTCAAGCAGTCGGAGCTGGACTTCCCCGCCGGTGCCACGTTGATTGCAGAAGGCGCCGAGGAGGCGCCGCTCTACACGCTGCTGGCGGGCTGGGCGTACCGATCAAAGCAGCTGCCCGATGGTCGTCGTCAGATCCTTGGCGTGTTGCTGCCAGGCGATTTCATCGGACTGCAGCAGCGCATGAGCGAGCGCAGCCCGCATGCGGTGCGTGCCCTGTCGGGCGTGCGGGTGTGCAGCTTTCAGCGCGACGCGGTGCGCCGTATTCAGGAGCGGATGCCCTCACTGGCCATGGATCTGACCTGGATCGCCGCGCGTGGCGAGGCGGCGGTCGACGACCACCTGCTCAGCGTGGGTCGGCGCACCGCCTTCGAGCGCCTGGCCACCACGCTGCTGCTGCTGTGGCTGCGCGCCGAGCAGCTGGAACTGAGACTGCCCGATGGCTCCCTGCCCTTGCCGCTGACGCAGCGCCACCTGGCGGACCTGCTGGGGCTGTCGCTGGTGCACACCAACCGGAACATGCGCGCCCTGGTGCGCCAGGGCCTGGTGGTCGTGCCTGCCGATGGGCTGCTGCGCGTGCCTGACGAGGCGGCGCTGGCGCGCGCAGGCCTTGTGCGCTGGCCGTTGGCGCTTCCGCAGCGCCCCCTGATCTGAAGCCGCCCGACCGCCGCCATCAGGCCGGGGCGTCCACCAGGGCCAGCTGCAATGCCGGCAGTGCCGGGAATTGGCGCGCTGCGTCCGCCTGCCCCACCGACCATCGCGCGTCCTCCCCGCTGCAGAAGCTCGCCAGCGCCGCCAGCAACTGCGGAGGGATGTCGGGCAGCGGCTGGCCGGCTGGCAGTGCCGGTGTCGGTCTTCCATCGGGCGGACTGGCTCCGCCGGCCGCGGCGGGCGGCGCGTCCCCATCCGCCCAATCTCGGGCCTGGAACGCCAGCGTCCAGCCCGCGGGATGGCTGTCCAGCACCGGCACCAGCCGGGCTGGCTGACCCTGCAGCGTGTCCATGGTCGCGTAGGCCAGCCCCAGCACGAGGAAGTGGGCGGCGGGCACCTCCACCCAGGGCAGGCCCTCGGCGGGATCATCGTCCGTGGCCGCCGCGTCGTCGCAGCCACACTGCAGCGCGTCGATGCGCAGCCCCCGCAGCGCGGCCGCCTGCCGCACCCAGTGCAGACACTGGCCGATGACCTCGTCCAGCGCGCGGCGCTGCACGGTCACGCCGTCCCAGAGCCGCAGTTCGGTCAGGGCGGTCTGTGCCGCGAGGTGCTGGCCCGCCATCGCCTCCAGCTGCGACATCCGCACGGCAGGATCATCGTCGGGCATGGCTTGGCCGTCGGGTCGCTGGGTGCGGCGCCGGGCCACGGCCAGTTGCAGCTTCAACGCAGACAGTGCACCCAGCACATCGTGCCGCTGCGCCGGCAGCGTGCGCCGCAGCACACGGTGCATGGCGGCCTCGGCCCGCCAGTGGTCGGCATCGCTCATCGGCAATGGCTCAAGTCATTTGGCGACGGGTCGTCATGCTCGGGAACAGACAGCAATGTCTACAACGAGACCGTCCGCGCTTGGCCCGCATCCCGCCGGTGCGTCGCAGCCCCGAGCCTCACAGGCGATGACGCCGTTGCATCGCTTCGGCACACCAGCTGTGGCTGGTGTCCTGCAAGTAGGCCAGCACCGGTGCCTGCTCGGACGCCGGCAGGCCATGCGCCACGACCACGCCGTGACGCTGGCGCAACTTGCGCACGACGGCCTCGTCGAACCGGTGCCTCGTCTGCGCATCGGGCTTGACCAGTGCGGCCACGGCGCCGGCGAAGGCCCCGGCCCACAGACCTGGCTGCATCCATGCCGCGGCGTGCGCGCCAGCATCGGGCGTCCCCAGGAAGAACCCCGCCGCCAGCGCGGCCAGTCCCCCGGTCACCAGGCCGATGACCACGCCCAAGGCAACCCGACTCAGCGTGGCTTGCACGGTCGGCACCTCCCAGCGCTGCCGCCACCGCTGCGCCGCGCGGCGAAACGCGGTGCGGTTCAAGCCGTCGGGCTGGATCACGGTCAGCTGGTCCTCGTTCAACCCGAACTCGCGGCGCAAGACCCCAGCCACGGCCAGTGCCTCCTTCGGCTCGGCGTAGAAGGCCGCCACACAGCGAACAGGGCGCCGATCGCGCCACCGGGCGACGGACATCCTCGCCTGCACGATTGCTTCGGGGCGGCTGGGCAAGCTGAGTTGGGCGGCGCGCATGGCTGGGAACTCCGACACAGGGAAGAGACGCTATGCCGGTGGAGACCTTCCGCCGACAGACGCGCCCATCGTAGGAAAGGCGGCCGCGGCAAGCTGTCGGCGGCGGCGACGAGCGGCTGTCGGATTCGGCTGACAAGGATGCCGCCGTGTGGCGTCTGGCCTGCGCTCAGGTCCACGCCGCCACTGCGCCGGCAGCGCGCATGCGGCGTTGTCCTACGCGGCGATGCGGCCCCGGTGCACCCAAGCCGGCCCGCGTCGGCGCGAACATGCGGCCACCCCGGCGACCCGCGCTCACCGGTCGGGCCACAGCCCGCTGTTGCCCCATGTCGACCACTGAGCCGGCGTCCGCAAGCGTCCTACCAGATCCCGTTCCATGACTCCTTTCCATTGCACGCTTTGCCAGGCGGTGGTGTTCTTCGAGAACGTCGAGTGCGGCCATTGCGGGGCATGGCTGGCCTTCGATCCCGGGCAGCGCCGCATGCTGGGCTTCCGCAACGCGCTGTCAGCCGCCGAGCCTGCGCCGACGGTCGATGCCGCAGGGGATGACCAGCCTGCCCGGGGCGACGAGGCTGTGCCTGCGCTGCGGTCGTGCGCCAATCGGTGGCTGCACGCCAATTGCAACTGGTTGCTGGACGACGATGCGCCCCACGGCCTGTGCCGAAGTTGCCGCCTCACCCGCACCATTCCAGACCTGTCGGTGCAGGGCAACGCCCAGCGCTGGGCCCGCATCGAGCAAGCCAAGCGCCGGTTGGTGTATGGGCTGGACGGCCTGGGGTTGCATCCGGAGCCACGGGGCGCCGGGGCGTTCGGCGACGCCGGGCGCGGCCTGTGCTTCGACCTGATGGCCGACAGCGCCGATGGCGTGCCGGTGCGCACCGGCCATGACGCGGGCGTGGTCACGCTGAACATCGCCGAGGCCGATGACGCCCACCGGGAGTCGGTGCGCGTGGCCATGGGCGAGCCGGTGCGCACGCTGTTGGGACATCTTCGCCACGAGGTGGCGCACTACCTGCAGTACCGCTGGGTGGAGAGCGATCCGGCGCGCCTTGAGCAGTGCCGCAGCGTCTTCGGCGATGAGCGGCAGGACTACGCGCAGGCCCTCGCCCGACACTACCAGCAAGGCCCGGCGGTGGGCTGGGACCAGCACCACATCACGGCCTACGCCAGCGCACATCCCTGGGAGGACTGGGCGGAGACTTGCGCCCATTGGCTGCAGATCGTGGACGCGGTGGAGACCGCGGCCGCCTGGGGCCTGCGCCTGGACGGCCCGAGCCATGCGCGCCCCGTGGCCACCGCCGGGAACGGCGAGGTGGCCACCCGCGACCTCGTGATCGCGCAGTGGCTGCCGGTCGCGCAGTTCCTCAACGCCATGAACCGCAGCATCGGCGTGCCCGACAGCTACCCGTTCCTGATGCCACCGGCAGTGGTCGAGAAGCTGCACTGCGTGGCCACGCTCCTGGCCGAGACCCGACAAAGACCCACCCCGGAGACCCCACCCTGATCGCCTCGCACCCAGCCCTCCGCCAGCAAGCACCACGCCCCGGTGTGGGTGGGCGTGCTGCCCGGCAGCCTGCGCCGCGCCTGACGCAGGCGCTGCCGATCTCCCCCGCGCGGCGCGGGCGCCGTGCGTCCGCTTAGCATGCAAACTTCCGGACCGAGCCTCACTCCTGCCATGTTTCGTCAAACCGGACTCGAGCCCTCTGACGTGCAGGCGATGTTCAATGCCTCGCCCAATGCCTACGTCGTGCTCGACCGAGACTTGCGCATCGCTGGCGCCAACCGGGCCTATCTCACCGTGACAGGCCGCCAGGCTGACGACATCGTCGGGCGCGTGCTGTTCGAGGCCTTTCCGAGCGATCCCGAGTCGGAGCATGGCCAGCAGCTGCGCCAGTCCCTGGCGCGCGTGCTGGCCACGCGGGATGTGGACCACATCGCACGCATCCGCTACCCCATCCCGAATGCCGACGGACAGATCGAGACGCATGTGTGGAGCGCCACGCACATTCCCGTCATGGATGCGAACGGACAGGTCTCGCACATCCTGCAGCACACCGAGAGCATCACCCACCTGGAACAGCTGCGTGCGCTGGCCCAGGCCAACGACCCGACGCTGACGGCCAACATCCTGCGTCGCGCGGAGGCCACGCAGGCCCGGATGCGATCGATGCATCTGGAACTGCAGATGCTGCGCAGCATCTTCGAGCAGACGCCCGGCTTTGCCGTCGTGCTGCGCGGCCGCCAGCATGTGTTCGAGCTGGTCAACTCCGCCTACCTCGCGCTGGTGGGGCATCGCGACCTGCTGGGCCGCACCGTGCGCGAGGCGCTGCCCGACGTCGAGGGCCAGGGGTTCTTCGAACTGCTGGACCAGGTGTACGACAGCGGCCAGGCCCATGTCGGGCGTGGTGCGGTGTTCCGCCTGCGCACCCAGCCGGACGGCCCGCTGGAGGAGCGCCACCTCGACTTCGTGTTCCAGCCCATCCGCCAGGCCGAAGGAAAGGTTGTCGGGATCTTCGTGCAGGGGCACGATCTCAGCGCACAGGTGGCGGCGCAGCGCCAGGCCGACAACTCGCAGCGGCGCTTCGAGACTCTGGCGCACACGCTGCCGCTGCATGTGTGGACGGCGCAACCTGGCGGTCGTCTGGAGTGGTGCAACGGGCAGGTGCTCGACTACCTCGGCAAGCCCAGCCTCGAGGCGTTGGGCTCCGACTGGTCGGACGTGGTCCATGCCGAGGACCGCCCGGCCATGGCGGCCGCCTGGTCGCGCAGCCTGGCCGACGGCCTGCCTTACCTCAATGAGTTCCGCCTGCGCAGGCACGACGGCGACCACCGCTGGCACCTGGCGCGTGCCACGGCGGTGCGCGACACAACCGGACGCATCACCCAATGGGTGGGCTGCCACACCGACATCCACGACCAGAAAGCCAGCGCGGCGCTGCTGGCCGACCTGAACACGGTCCTGGCCCAGCGGGTGGAGGAGCGCACGGCCGAGTTGGTGCGCACGCAGGACGCGCTGAGGCACAGCCAGCAGCTCGAGGCCATTGGCAGCCTGATCGGTGGTGTCGCGCACGAATTCAACAACCTGCTGCAGGTGATCGCCGGCAACGTCCAGATGGCGCAGACGCGCCTTGCAGCGACCGCGGCAGGCGCCGAGAGCCTGGCGCGCGCGATGGCGGGGGTGCAGCGCGGCGCGGATCTGGCGCGCAAGCTTCTGGCCTACGGGCGCCGCCAGCCGTTGCAGCCCGAAGTGGTGAGCCTGTGCGCCGTGCTGCGCGACCTGGCCAACCTGCTGGCCAACACGCTGGGCGAGGGCATCGAGGTGCGCACGTTGATCAGCGACGACCTGTGGCCCACCTTGGTGGACGTGGCCACGCTGGAGAACGCGCTGCTGAACCTGGCGCTCAATGCGCGCGACGCGATGTCGGGGCATGGGCGCCTCACCATCGAAGCGGGCAATGCGGTGCTGGACGACCGCGACGCCAGCAACCAGGATGACCTGCAGCCCGGTGACTACGTGCTGATCTCGGTCAGCGACACCGGCCGCGGCATGGATGCGTCGGTGCAGGCGCGTGCGTTCGAGCCCTTCTTCAGCACCAAGCCACGCGGCCAGGGCAGCGGCATGGGACTGTCGGTGGTGTTCGGCTTCGCCAAGCAGAGCGGTGGGCATGTGAAGCTGGACTCTGAGCCCGGCCACGGCACCACCGTTCGGGTCTACCTGCCGCGCAGCCTCGAGGGACCACAGGCCCGGTCGCGGCCAAGCGCGCCTCCGGCCAGCCTCAATGTCGGACACCTGGCCCGGGTGCTGGTGGTGGAGGACGACGACGCGGTGCGCGAGACGGTGGTCTCGATGCTGCGCGAGTTGGGGCATGAGGTCCGCGCCGCGCGCGACGGTGCCGACGCGCTGGCGCAGATGGAGCGTGGCGTGGCGGCGGAACTGCTGTTCACCGACGTGGTGATGCCGGGCCCGATCCACGGAACCGAGCTGGCGCAACGGGCCCGGGCGCTGCGTCCCGGCCTGCGGGTCCTGTTCACCTCGGGCTACACCGACAACGCGCTGCAGCCCGATGGACGGCTGGATCCCGAGGTGCAGCTGCTCAACAAGCCCTACACGATGGATGCCCTGCAGCGCAAGCTCGAGCAGGTCCTCACCGAGCCGTCCGACGCCGGCAGCGCCGGCGGCGCACCGCAGGCACGTCGCCATGTGCTGCTGTGCGAGGACGACGACCTGGTGCGCGAGTCGCTCGTGGAACTGCTGGGCGGCATGGACTTCGACGTGCGCGGCTGTGGCACGGTGGCCGAGGCCCAAGCCGCCCTGCAGGCCCGCGTGCCCGATGTGTTCATCACCGACCTGCGGCTGCCAGATGGAGACGGGCTGGCCTTGGCGCGTGCCGCGCGTGCCCTGTCGCCAGCGATGCTGATCGCGGTGGCCAGCGGCCGTGGCAGCCGCGAGGCCGCCCAGGTGCCCGGTGCCCTGCCGCTGGACAAGCCGTTCAGCGTCGACGAGCTCGAGCGCCTGCTGGCGCAGTCCGGCAGCCGTTGAGTCGACAGCCGATGCGCCCCGCCGCCAGTGCGGCGCCGGCGCTCAGCTCGCCTGGCGCGGGCTGACGAGCAGGCTGGCGAACAGCGGCCGCAGCAGGGAAGCGGGGCGCGGCGGCGTCGGCAGCGGCGTTAACCCGGATCTTTCAATCAGTCCCGGTTTGGGGGGCTGACCGGGGGCCTCGTCGAAACTGCGCTGGGAAGTCATCGTGACTCCGCATGATGGAGGCGGGGACCACCCCAGCGAGTGTGGTGGCGGTGGCGGTGGCGGTGGCGGTGGCGGTGAAGAGA
>CALMIF010000176.1 GCA_937864045.1 uncultured Aquabacterium sp.
CACGCTCGGCCATGCCGATCAGGCGCATGCAGTGGTGGATGCGGCCCGGGCCCAGCCGGCCCTGGGCGATCTCGAAGCCGCGGCCCTCGCCGAGCAGGATGTTCGACGCCGGCACGCGCACGTCGGTGAACGTGACTTCGCTGGCCCGGTCGGGCATGCCGTAGAAGCCGAACACCGGGATCGGACGGATCACCTGTACGCCCGGCGCATCCATCGGCACCAGGATCATCGACTGCTGCTGGTGGCGGTCGGCGTTGTCCGGGTCGCTCTTGCCCATGAAGATCGCGATCCTGCAGCGCGGGTCGGTGGCATTGGTCGTGTACCACTTGTGGCCGTTGATGACGTACTCGTCACCCTGGCGCTCGATGCGGCTCTCGATGTTGGTCGCGTCGCTGCTGGCCACCTTCGGCTCGGTCATCGCGAAGCAGCTGCGGATCTCGCCGGCCAGCAGGGGCTTCAACCACCGTTCCTGGTGCTCGGCCGTGCCGTAGCGGGCCAGCACCTCCATGTTGCCGGTGTCGGGCGCGCTGCAGTTGAAGACCTCGGGCGCCAGGAAGCTGCGGCCCATGATCTCGCACAGCGGTGCGTATTCCAGGTTGGTCAGGCCGGCGCCGTGCTGCGTGGTGTGTTCGCTGCCATGCCCGCCATCGGCGCGCGGCGGCAGGAACAAATTCCACAGCCCGGCGGCACGCGCCAGCGGTTTCAGCGTGTCGATGACCGGGTGCACCGCCCACGGGCCCAGGCGCTCGGCTTCCTCGGCGTGGCGCGCCTCGTTCGGGTAGATGTGCTGGTCCATGAAGGCCAGCAGGCGTTCCTGCAGGGCCTGCACCTTGGGGCTGGGGTCGTAGGACATGGGTCTTCCAGGGAAGGGATGAGGCCACTGTAGGCAGGGCCGCCGGCAGCGTCTGTCTCCATGGCGCAGGGCGGCCGGCGGGCCGGTTGTGATCGATTGCACAGCGCTGGCGCTGTAGGGAGTTCTTGAGTGCTTGTGGGGGTCAGGTCGATCGCCGGCGCTCCGATAGCAGCGGCAGTCGCGGCCATCCGTTGTCCGGCCGCGGCTGGCAGTCCACCTGGAGCAGTTCCCATGTCGTTGAAGCCCCGTTTCCTGTCCCTGCGCGCCCATGTGCTGGTGTTCGTCACGATTGCAGCGGTGGGGGCTGCGGCGTTGGGGGGGCTGGGGCTGCACCAGAGCCAGCGCAGCGAGGCGCTGAGCAACCAGCTGCTGGCCGACGTGCAGCTGACCCGCGCCGCGCTGCTGGTGGACATGGTGCACGACGGCCTGTTGGCGACGGGCCGCGCCGCCCTGCTGGCGGGTGTCTTCGCGCCCGAGGCCGAGAAAGCGGCCGTGCGCCAGGAGCTGTCCGAGCGCACCCGCGTGCTGGCCGAGGCCCAGGCCCTGGTGGCCACCCATGCCACCGACCCCGCCGTGCGCCAGGCCGAGGCCGAGCTGCGGCCCGACGTGGCGCGCTACGGCCGCGATGTGCAGCAACTGGTGGCGGCCGCGCTGGACGGCCGCGGCGATGTGGCCTCCCTGCAGGCGGCGGTGGATCGCGACTTCCACGCCCTGGAGCAGGGGCTGGACCGCTTCGGCGACTTGATTGAGGGCCAGGCGCGATCGCGGCTGCAGCAGCGCGATGCGCTGTTCGCCAGCCAGCGCCTGTGGCTGCTGGGCACCGGCGCAGCGATGGTGCTGGTGTTGCTGGCGGCCGGCCTGCACTTTGCCCGCGGCCTGCGCCAGCGGCTGGGTGCCGAGCCCCAGCAACTGGCCCTGTTCACCGGCGAGATCGCCGAGGGTGTGCTCTACACCGGCTTTCCCGGGGCGGTGCCGCCGCCGGGCAGCGTGGCCGCCGCCCTGCTGCAGATGCGTGACCAGCTGGTGGCCACGGTGACGGCGATCCGCCACGGCGCCGACAGCGTGGCGGTGGGCAGCGCGCAGATCGCCAGCGGCAACCAGGACCTGGCCGAGCGCACCTGCCGCCAGGCGATGAGCCTTCAGCAGGCGGCCGGCAGCATGGCCGAGGTGACCGGCAGCGTGGGCGAGACCGCCAGCCATGCCCAGGCGGCCACCACGCTGGCGGCCGAGTCCAGCGCCGTGGCCGGCCGTGGCGGCGAGGCGGTGCACCGGGTGGTGGCCACCATGGCCGGCATCGACGCGGCCAGCCGCCGCATCGCCGACATCACCAACCTGATCGACGACATCGCCGCGCAGACCAACATCCTGGCGCTGAACGCGGCGGTCGAGGCCTCGCGGGCCGGCGAGCAGGGCCAGGGCTTTGCCGTGGTGGCCGGCGAGGTGCGGCGGCTGGCCCAGCGCAGCGCCGGTGCGGCGCAGGAGATCAAGCGCCTGATCCAGGGCAGCCTGGCCCAGGTGGCCGACGGCAGCCGCCAGGTGGCCGATGCCGGCGCCACAATGGGCGAGATCGTGGCCCAGGCCGGGCGGGTGAATGCGCTGATCGCCGCCATCGGCGACGCCACGCGGGCGCAGACCGAGGGCATCACCCGCGTCGGCGCCTCGGTCTGCGCGCTGGACGAGGGCACGCAGCAGAACGCGGCCCTGGTCGAGCAGAGCGCCAGCGCCGCCGCCATGCTGCGCGACCAGGCGCGCAACCTGGCCGATGCGGTGGCAGTCTTTCGCCTGGTGAACGGGGCCTGAGGCTGGACCCCGGGCGCGGCGCCCTCAGCGCGAGGCCGGCCGCGCGGGTGCGTCGGCGGCCGATGCCTTGGGCGCGGGCAGGCTGGCGGCCAGCTCGGCGCTGGTCATGCGCACGGCGCGTGGGTCGTCGCAGTTGGGGCCGATGACGATGGAGCCGTCCTTGCACTCGGTGGGGATCCTGTCGGCGGGCTCGCGCTCAGGTGCGCGTTCCGGCGCGCGTTCGGGGGCGCGCTCGGTCGGCCGCGCCGGCGTGCGCTCGACGGGCATGGCCAGCGCCGGCACGCCAGGCGCGGCGGGCAGCACGGCCGCCGCGCCCAGCTGCACGATCTGCCGCCGCCCGTTGCCACAGGTGCCGACGACGCGCCCGCCGGCGTTCAGGCCGGTTTCGACCACGGCCAGCACCGGCTGCACGCCGCCCGCACGGAAGCGCGCCTCGATCTGCTGGCGGATCGGGCCGCAGTTGTCGGTCGGCTGGTCAGCCGCTGGCAATGGCGCCGCCGGGGCCGGGGCCTCGGCGCGGGCCGGGATCGGCGCCATCAAGGCCAATGGCAGCAGCAACAGCGGTAACGGCACGGATGTCATGGCGAACTGCGGGCAAAGCGCGAGTATCCGCAGCGCGGTGCCGGCCGCTGGTGACTTGCCGTCAAGCCCTGCACGCTTGGGGCGACCGTCGGCGGCGGCGCACCGCGAACCGGGGGGGGGCGGCTCAGGCGCTGCCGGCCGCGCCGCCCTGGCGCCACGGCGCCTGGCGCAGCCGGCGCGGCAGCGGCGGCAGCTCGAAGCGCGCCAGTTCCTGCAGCGTGAAGCTCAGCGCCAGCAGGGCGATGGGCACGTCGTGCAGCACCATCCACATGGCCAGCCGGTGGCTGCCGCTGGCATGGCATTCCAGCTGCAGGGTTTCGGTCAGCGGGCCGATGCGCTCGGCGGTGTCCGCCGCCAGTCCGTCGACCACCTCGATGGTGCGTGGCCGGAAGCGCAGCGTGCGCGCCAGGCGGTCACTGGCCGCCAGGTCGACCGTGCGGCCGCTGCGCGTGAACGGCGCGACCAGGGCCAGGATCTGGTGGTGCGTGAGCGGTGGCGATGGTGGGGCGGACATGCGGCGCGGGGGCTGGGCAGTCGGCCCGCCCATTCTGCGCCGCCAAGGCCGCTCAGCGCATGCTGCGCAGGCCCTGCTGCAGGGTCAGCACGGCCTGCGCCAGGTCGGGCGCCTGCAGGTGCTCGGCCAGGCGGGCCATGGCTGGTGCCGCGAGATGGCCGCGCAGGTGGAAGTTGTCCTCGGCCTGCAGCAGCCCTTCGGCCAGGCCGGCCAGGCTGGTGCCCACCGGGCTGTCGGCGCGGGCCAGCTGCTCGCCCAGGCGGGCGCACAGATGGGCCAGCGCCAGCGCTGCGCCATCGGCCGCCGGCACCTCGCCAGGCGGCGTGACGACGATACGGTCGATCGCCCGCACGCCGTCGGCGATGGCCGCCGGCACGCCCCAGGCCTGCAGCAGCAGGCCGCCGATCTCGGCCGGGCCCAGGCCCAGCACGTCCTGCGCGCTGCGGGTGCGCTGCAGCAGGCTGCCGGCGGTGGGCGGGGCGGCGCCGGTGCGCTCGGTCAGCAGGGTGGTGCTGGCCAGGTGGCCCAGGAAGGACAGCAGCACCTGCGCCACCAGGGTGCCGCCATCGGCCAGGCCCAGCTTGGTGCCCAGCCGGTTGCACAGGTCGCTGGCCAGTGCGCTGGCGCTCCACAGTTCCTGGGTGGCCTGCTTCAGCGCCGGGTGCTGGGCCGGAAAGCTGCCTTCCAGCAGGTCGCGCAGCACGATGCTGCGCACGGTGTTGAGGCCCAGGAAGGTGACCGCCTGGCCGATGCCCGACACCGGCCGGGACAGGCCGTACAGCGGCGCATTGACGGTGGCCAGCACCTTGGCGGCCAGCTGCGCCTCGCCGTTGATCAGCTCGCTCAGCGCCTGCGAGCTGGCGCGGTCGAGGAACTGCGGCGACAGCATCTGCTGCAGCGCCGCGGGCGGGCGGCGGATGCGGCCCACCGCAGTGACCAGGGCCTGGCGGCGTGCGTCGTCCAGCGCGCTGGCCAGCGCCCAGTCGAAGCGGCCCACCACCTCGGGCGGCAGGGCGAAGAATTCGGCCGGCGCCGGGCGTGCCGTGCTGGCCGCAGGGGCCACCGGCACCGCCACGCGCAGCGGTCGCACGGCGGCGGCCGGGTCGGGCCTGGCCACGCTGCGGCTGCGCCACATCCACCACGCGGCGGCCAGGGCGGCCAGCAGGGCCAGGGCAATGACGATCAGGGTCATGGGTTCGCAAGGCGGTGGTCGACCCCTTGTTGTCGCCCTCCCCGGCGCCGTCTTGAGCCCCGTCCCTGCACGCTGGCGTGCCGGATGTCCCGCCCGGCGCGGCGCCCTCGCGCCGGGTGACAGGATCTCCAGCGCTCAGGCCGGGCACAGCAGCCCCAGCAGCGCCGGCCGCGTGTACAGCGCGGTGGCGTTGCCGGGGTGGATGCCCGGCACCCAGCGCTGCACCTCGGCCGCGGCGTTGATGGCCGAGGTCAGCAGCTGGGCGGCGATGGCCGGGTCGTGCGGGCGCAGGCTGCCGTCTTCCATGCCGTCGACCAGCAGGCTGGCGAGCTGGCCGGTGAGCTGCTGGAACTGCCGGCGCACATGCTCGCGCTGCGGCTCGTCGGGCAGCGCGCTGGTGGCGCTGTTGCGCAGCAGCGGGCCCTGCGCGCCCAGCTGGAAGCGCACCAGCGCCACCGATGCCGCGCAGGTGCGCTGCCACACCGGGCCGCCCGCCTGCGTGGCGGCGCGCAGCACCTGGCGCAGCACCGCGAAGCTGCGGTCGAAGCAGGCGCTGATCAGGTCCAGCTTGGTCTCGTTGTGGTGGTAGAACGAGCCTTTGGTCACGTGCAGCCGGGCCGAGATGCGGTCGACCGAGGCGCCGCGGTAGCCCTGCTCGTTGACCAGCTCGGTGGCGGCGCGCAGGAAGGCGTCGGCCGTGGGGTCGCCGGCCTGGTGTTCACCCAACAGCAGGTCGGTGCTGTGCGGTGCGGCGGCGGCCACGGCGTCCAGGCCCAGCGGTGCCAATTCGGCCTCGGTCGGCCAGACGCTGCCGGCCGCGGCCAGGCCGTGCAGCAGCAGCTGGGCATGGCGCTGGGCCAGGCGCGGATGGTCCTCGCTGGCGTGGCGCGGCAGCCAGGCGCGCTGCCAGTGCGCGGCCGACAGCAGCAGGTGGGCGCGGGCGTTCAGGTCGTCGCGGCCCAGGGCGGCGGTCTGCGGGCCGTCCAGCAGCGCCCGCACGCGGCGGAACATGTCGGTGTAGGCGCCGAACACCTCGGCCGCTTGCGCCTCGGGCAGGGCGCGGATGTCGGAAAACACGATCAGCGCCGGCCGGGCGCCGCCGTCGATCTCGGCCAGCATGCGCGCATGCAGGGCCAGGAAGCGCTGCACCCGCTGTGCCACCGCGTCGGGCGCGTCGGCCGGCACGTCGGCCGCGGCCTGCAGCGCCAGCGCCTCGTGGGCGACGATGGCGCGCAGGAAGCAGGCGGTGGCCAGGTCTTCCTTCTTGCGGTAGTAATAGGTCAGGCTGGTGGTGACCAGGCCCACGCCGCCGGCAATCTCGCCCAGCGTGGCGCCGCGCACGCCCTGGGCGTTGAAGTGGCGCGCCGCCGCGTCGAGCAGGGCCTCGCGCTTCTCCTGGAAGCGCGTGGTCTGCGTGCTTTGGGCAGGGGCAGGCAGCATCGGCAGGGCGGTGGTGGGCCGGGCGCTGCGCTGGCCATGTGACGGGAACGGCCCGTCAGGCGGCGACCTTCACCGGGATGCTGTGCAGGCTGGTGTGCTGGCCTGTGTGCAGATGACAGGCCACGGCGCGACCACCGTCGAGCTGCTGCAGCGGCGGATCGTCGACCTTGCACTGCGGCATGGCATGCGGGCAGCGGGTGTGGAAGCGGCAGCCGGGCGGCGGCTTCAGCGCGCTGGGCACCTCGCCCTGCACCACGATGCGCTGGCGCGCCCGCTCGACCACCGGGTCGGCCACCGGCACCGCCGACAGCAGGGCCTGCGTGTACGGATGCAGCGGCGCGCGGTAGAGCTCGTCGCGCGGTGCGATCTCGACGATGCGGCCCAGGTACATCACCGCGATGCGGTGGCTCAGGTGCCGCACCACGGCCAGGTCGTGGGCGATGAAGAGGTAGGCCAGGCCCAGGCGTTCCTGCAGCTCCTGCAGCACGTTGACCACCTGGGCCTGGATCGACACGTCCAGTGCCGACACCGGCTCGTCGCAGATGATCAGGCTGGGTTCGAGCGCCAGGGCGCGGGCGATGCCGATGCGCTGGCGCTGGCCGCCGGAGAACTCGTGCGGATAGCGGTCGGCCATGTCGGGCAGCAGGCCCACGGTCTTGAGCAGGCCGGCGATGCGGTCCTGGTACTCGCCGGGGTTCTTGTCCATGCCGTGCACCTGCAGCGGCTCGCCGACCAGGTCGCGCACCTTCATGCGCGGGTTCAGGCTGCCGTACGGGTCTTGATACACCATCTGCATGCGGCGGCGGAAGGTGCCGGTGCGCGCTTGCTGGGCGGTGATGTCCTGGCCCTCGAAGGTGATGCGCCCGGCGGTCACCGGCTGCATGCGCAGCACCGCCAGGCCGGTGGTGCTCTTGCCGCAGCCGCTTTCGCCGACCAGGCCCAGCGTCTCGCCGGCGTTCAGGCTGAACGACACGCCGTCCACCGCCTTCACCGCACCGGGCGACTGGCGCAGGATGCCCTTGGGTGGCAGCGGGAAGTGCACCTTCAGGTCGTCGACCTGGAGCAAAGCTTGGTTGTCAGGCATGGGCGGATTCGCTGGCGGTGCCGGCGCTGGCGCCAGCGTCGATCGCTTGGTCGTGGTGGCAGGCATCCAGGTGGCCGGGCGCCAGGGTGCGCAGCAGCGGGCGGCTGGCGCTGCACTCGGCGCTGGCGTGCTGGCAGCGCGGCGCAAAGGCGCAGCCCGGCGGCAGGCGGGCCAGGTCGGGCGGCTGGCCCTTGATCGGCACCAGGCGCTGGCCTGCCGTGCTGTCCAGGCGGGGGATCGAGGCCAGCAGGCCGCGGGTGTAGGGGTGTCGCGGGTGGGCGTACAGCGTGCCGGCATCGGCCTGCTCGACGATGCGCCCGCCGTACATCACCGCCACGTGGTCGGCATAGCGCGCCACCACGCCCAGGTCGTGGGTGATCAGGATCAGCGCGGCGCCGGTCTCGCGGGTCAGCTCCTTGAGCAGGTCGAGGATCTGCGCCTGCACCGTCACATCGAGTGCGGTGGTGGGCTCGTCGGCAATGATCAGCTTGGGCTGGCAGGCCAGGGCCATGGCGATCATCGTGCGCTGGCGCATGCCGCCGCTGTACTGGTGCGGCCAGGTCTGCAGGCGGCTGGCCGCGTCGGGAATGCGCACCTTGTCCAGCAGGCCCTTGGCCACCTCGTAGGCCTGGGCCCAGGGCATCTTGCGGTGCAGGTTCACCGGCTCGGCGATCTGCATGCCCACGGTCAGCGCCGGATTCAGGCTGCTCATCGGCTCCTGGAAGATCATCGCGATGCGGTCGCCGCGGATGGCCTGCATCTGCCGGTCGGTCAGCTTCACCAGGTCCTGCCCCTCGAACAGGATCTGCCCGCCGACGATGCGCCCCGGCGGGTCGGGGATCAGGCGCATCAGCGACAGCGCAGTCACGCTCTTGCCCGAGCCCGACTCGCCGACGATGGCCAGCGTCTGCCCCGGCTGCACGCTGAAGCTGACGTCGTCGACGGCGGTGAGTTCACCGCGCTCGGTGCGAAAGCGCGTGGTGAGGTTCTTGACTTCAAGAAGCGGTGTTGCCATTCAAGGAATCCTGTCTGCCTGCCACGGTAGGACCAAGCGGACGCCGTGGAACCGGCTCTGCCGGGCCACTGGCGTCGCCCCCGGGGGGGGGGCGCCGTGGGCGCTGGGGGGGGGGGGGGTCAATACCCCATCTTCTTTTTCATGTCCTGGTCGACCCAGGCGCGGGCGTGGATCGGGCCCGGGCGGTCGGCACCGGCGCGCAGCTCGCCGCCATAGTTCTTCACCCACGGCCACCAGGCGCTGTAGACATGCGGCACCGGCAGGAAGATGTGCGGCGCCTTGTCCAGGATCTCGCGCACCATCAGGCGCACCTTGATCATGCGCACCCGTTCGTCGGGCTCGGCATAGACCTCGGCCATCTTCTTGTCGAACTCGGGGTCGGCGTGCTGCGACGGGTTCCAGGTCTGCTTGCTGACGAAGGTCTTGCGCAGCGACGTGGTCGGGTTGTTCAACCCGGCCTGCAGGAAGTAGCCCGCGGCATTGGTCTTGGTCGTCATCGCCGACAGGTAGGCCGAGTACTCCAGGACCTGGATCTCCATCTTCACGCCGAGTTCACCCTTCAGGCTGTCGGGCGGCAGGAACGAGTCGGAGATGAACGGGTACTTGCCGCCCCTGGACTTGGCCTTGGACAGGTCGGCGACGAACAGCTGCTCGTAGCTCAGGCCGGTGTCCTGGTTCATCTTCCAGGCCATGTCGGCCGAGTCGAAGCTCAGTGGCGACACCGTGTACTAGACGTTGCCGATGCTCAAGCTGCCGCCGTACTGCGGCTTCTCGGCAGCGGCGGCGGGCGCAGCGGCCGGCTTGGCCTGGGCCAGCGCCAGGCCGGGCGCGGCGGCCAGCAGGGCGGCGGCCGCCAGTGAGGCCAGGCGGTGGGGGGTGTGCGGACGGGCCATCGTGTCTCCTTCGGATGCCCGCCACGGCGGGCTGTGTTGTCTGTTGTCCTGGATGCGGCGGGTCAGCGTGTGCCGCGCATCCGCGATGTCATCGCGTGCCCCGCATGCGCGGATCGAGCAGATCGCGCAGCGCGTCGCCGAACACGTTGGTGGCATAGACCACCACGGTCAGGCACAGGCCGGGTGCCAGCGCCAGCCAGGGGCCCTGGAACATGTAGGTGCGGCCGCTGCCCGACAGCATCGAGCCCCAGGTGGGTGCCGGCGGCGGCACGCCCAGGCCCAGGAAGCTCAGGCCCGATTCGGCGAGGATCACCGAGCCCACGCGGGTGGTGAACAGCACGATGATGGGCGCCATCACATTCGGCAGCACATGCTTCCACAGGATGCGCAGCGTGCCAGCGCCGATGGATTGCGCCGCGTGCACGTACATGTGCTCGCGCACCGACACCACGGCCGAGCGCACGATGCGCGAGCCGCCGATGCCCAGCAGCAGGCCCAGGGTGAAGATGATCTGCGGCATGCCCGGGCCGAGCACGCTGACGACCACGATCAGCACGATCAGGTCGGGAAAGCTCATCCAGGCATCGACGAAGCGCTGCACCGCCATGTCGACCTTGCCGCCGAAGTAGCCGCTGACGATCCCGATCACCGACGAGATGATGGTGGCCAGCGCCGCAGCCGAGCAGCCGATGATCACCGACAGCTGGGCGCCGTAGATGCAGCGCGACAGCACGTCGCGGCCCAGGTTGTCGGTGCCGAACCAGTGGGCCCAGCTGGGGCCCTGCATGCGGTCCAGCGGCGCGATCTCGTTGAAGTCGTAGGGCGCGATCCAGGGCGCGAACACGCCCACGACCACGAACAGCAGCAGCACGATGCCGCCGAAGCTGCCCAGCGGCTTGTCACGGAACAGCCGCGCCAGGAAGCTGTTGTTGCGGGGCTTGGCCGCGGTGGCGGCCGGCGTGGAGAGCACAGCGCTCATGGTGAGGTTCTCCCGGCGTTCAGCGCATCCGGACCTTGGGGTCCAGGAAGCCGTAGCTCAAGTCCACGATCAGGTTGATCAGCATCACCGCCACGCCCACCACGAGGAACACGCCGGTGATGATCGGGTAGTCGCGCTGCTGCACGGCATCGAGCAGCAGCAGGCCCATGCCGGGGATGACGAAGATCTGCTCGATGATCACCGCGCCGCCGATCAGCAGCGGCGCCTGCAGGCCCACCAGCGTGACCACCGGGATCATCGCGTTGCGCACCGCGTGGCGCATGATCACCAGCCGCTCGCCGAGCCCTTTTGCCCAGGCGGTGCGGATGTAGTCCTGGCGCAGCACTTCCAGCATCATGGTGCGCGTCAGCCGCATGGTGACGGCCGACAGCGCCGCGCCCAGCACGATGCCCGGCAGCAGCATCTGCGACAGGTTGCCCGAGGGGTTGGCGAAGAAGGCCACGTAGTCCACCGACGGCGACCAGCCCCACCAGATCGACGGAAAGACCACCACCATGGTGCCCAGCCAGAAGCTGGGCACGGCCAGCAGCAGGATGGAGAAGCTGCGCGCCAGGTAGTCGCCGCGGGTGTCCTGGCGGATGGCCGAGTACACGCCGATGGGCAGCGCGATCAGCAGGCCCACCACCAGGGCGATGAAGCCCAGCTCGAAAGTGACCGGCAGGCGGGCGCGCAGGTGCTCAGTGACCGGCGTGCCCTGCCACAGCGAGTTGCCCAGGTCGCCGTGCAGCACGATGGCCGAGACCCAGTGGAAGTACTGCTGCCACATGGGCTTGTCCATGCCCAGGGCCGCAATGATCTGCTCGCGGCTCTTCTTGTCGGCCGCCACGTCGTTCTGGCTGAGCATCAGGTCGATCACGTCGCCCGGGATCAGGCGAACGGTGACGAACACGATGATGCTGGCCAGGATCAGCGTGGGCAGCAGCGCCATCAGGCGCCGGATGACGTAGCCCCGCATCAGCAGCCCCCGAGAGCGCCTGAGAGCACGTGCAGAACCCGTGCGCAGCGATGCACACAGCGGGTGTCGAACATGGGCCTTGTCTCCTGTCTGCCGGCGATGCGTGCCGCCGGCTTGGGTGCCATGATGCGCCGAGATAGAAGCCCGGGTACGCTATCGGTTTCCCTAGGTGTCACGCGGAAGACGGGTCCGTCGGCTACAGTTTCGAAAACAGGGTTTGTAACTCCGGCCCGCCCTTTGTCGATCGCCGACACGTCGCCTGGGCAGCCGGACACCAACGGAGACTCCCCGCGCCATGGCTGAAGCCGCACCGGTCGTCGCTGACGACACCCCCGAGCTCGCTGCGTTCCGCGCCGACACCCGCGCCTGGCTCGAAGCCAACTGCCCGCCCGAGATGCGGCGGCCGATGACCAGCGAAGAGGATGTCTGCTGGGGCGGCCGAAAGTTCCGCTTCAAGTCGCCCGCCCAGCAGGTTTGGCTGCAGCGCATGGCACAGCGCGGCTGGACCGTGCCGACCTGGCCCCAGGCCTACGGTGGCGGTGGCCTGAGCCCGCTGCAGGGCAAGGTGCTGGCGCAGGAGATGCGCGCGCTGAACTGCCGCAGCCCCCTCAACAGCTTCGGCATCTGGATGCTGGGCCCGGCGCTGCTGCAGTTCGGCACCGAGGCGCAGAAGCTCGAGCACCTGCCGCCCATCGCCCGCGGCGCGATCCGCTGGTGCCAGGGCTACAGCGAGCCCAATGCCGGCTCCGACCTGGCCAGCCTGGCGACCAAGGCCGAGGACTGCGGCGACCATTTCCTCGTCACCGGCCAGAAGATCTGGACCAGCTATGCCGACAAGGCCGACTGGATCTTCTGCCTGGTGCGCACCGACACCGCCAACAAGCACAACGGCATCAGCTTCGTGCTCTTCGACATGGCCAGCCCGGGGGTGCGCACCCAGCCGATCCTGCTGATCAGCGGCGCCAGCCCGTTCTGCGAGACCTTCTTCGACAACGTGCGCGTGGACAAGCGCAACCTGGTCGGCACGCTGAACAAGGGCTGGGACGTCGCCAAGTACCTGCTGGGCCACGAGCGCCAGATGATCGGCAGCATCGGCGACCGCGAGGCCGCGAAGCCGCTGGGCCTGCAGGCCGCCGCCGCCATCGGCCTGGACGACCAGGGCCGCCTGGCCGACCCGTCGCTGCGCGCGCAGATCGCCGAGTTCGAGGTCGACGAAGCGGCCTTCCGCCTGATGATGGAGCGCGCCGGCGACCTGGGCCGGGCCAAGCAGGCCCACCCCGCCCTGCCGTCGATGCTGAAGTACTACGGCTCCGAGCTGAACAAGCGGCGCTGGGAACTGATGATGAGCGTCTTCGGCATCGACGCGCTGGAGTGGGAGGGCGAGCGTTCGCACCAGGGCGACCGCGCCCGCACCTGGCTGCGCACCAAGGCCAACTCCATCGAGGGCGGCACCAGCGAAGTTCAACTGAACATCGTCAGCAAACGCATTCTTGAACTGCCGGGAGCCTGACCGTGGCCTTGATCCTGACCGACGACCAGACCCAGCTGCGCGACAGCGCGCGGGACTTCCTCTCCGAGCAATCGCCCGTCAAGGCGCTGCGCCAGCTGCGTGACAGCGCCGATGCCGATGGCTTCAGCCGCCCGCTGTGGGGCCAGTTCGCCGAGATGGGCTACACCGGCGTGCTGGTGCCTGAATCGCATGGCGGCCTGGGCCTGGGCCACGTGGAAGCCGGCGTGGTGATGGACCAGATCGGCCGCCAGCTGTGCGCCAGCCCGCTGCTGGCCTCGGGCATCGTGGCCGTCACCGCGTTGAAGCTCGGTGGCAGCGCCGCGCAGCAATCGGCCTGGCTGCCCAAGCTGGCCAGTGCGCAGGCGATCGCCACCCTGGCCATCGACGAAGGCGGCAAGCACCGCCCGCAACGGCTGGCCACCACCGCCCGCGCCGAGGGCGAGGGCTGGGTGATCGACGGCGCGAAGGCGCTGGTGCTCGATGGCCATGTGGCCGACCTGCTGATCGTCGCCGCCCGCGTCGGCGATGCCGGCACCGGCCTGTTCCTGGTCGATACCAGTGCGGCGGGCGTGACGGTCGAGCGCACGGTGATGGTCGATGCGCACAACGCCGCCCGTGTGCGGCTGCAGGGCGTGCGCGTGGGCGCCGACGCGATCCTGGGCACGCCCGAGACCGGCGCCGCCACCCTGGCTGCCACGCTGGACGCCGGCCGCTGCGCCGCTGCGGCCGAGCTGATGGGCCTGGCCGACGAGGTGTTCGCCCGCACGCTGGACTACATCAGGCAGCGCAAGCAGTTCGGCAGGCTGATCGGTGAATTCCAGGGCCTGCAGCACCGCGCCTCCGCGCTGTATGCCGACCTGGAGATCAGCCGCGCCGCGCTGATCAAGGCCCAGCAGAAGCTCGATGCCGACATCACCACCGCCGGCAAGGCCGTGGCGGTGGCCAAGGCCCGCGCCGGCCGCACCGCCACCACGGCAGTGCAGGAAGGTGTGCAGATGCACGGCGGCATGGGCATGACCGACGCCTTCGACATCGGCTTCTTCATGAAGCGCGCCCGCGTGCTCAACGAGCTGTGGGGCGACCAGCATTTCCACCAGGACGCGTTCGCGTCACATGTCGGTTACTGAGCGCGGGCACCCTGCCCGCTCATTGATTCCTCACTGAAAGATCACCATGACCCAGACCGTCAGCATCCGCGTGCAAGGCGCGGTGGCCGTGCTCACGATGGACCGGCCGCCCGTCAACAGCCTGGGCTATGACCTGCGCGTGGGCATTGCCGACGCGCTGGACGCAGCCAATGCCAACCCCGCCGTGCAGGCCATCGTGCTGACCGGCACGACCCGCGCCTTCTCGGCCGGCGCCGACGTGACCGAGTTCGGCACGCCCAAGGGCGCCAAGGAGCCGAACCTGCGCGTGGTGATCAGCATGCTGGAAGACAACCCCAAGCCCGTGGTCGGCGCCATCGCCGGCCAATGCCTGGGCGGCGGGCTGGAACTGGCCCTGGGCTGCCACTTCCGCGTGGCCGCGCCGGATGCCCAACTCGGCCTGCCGGAAGTGAAGATCGGCCTGCTGCCGGGTGCCGGCGGCACGCAGCGCCTGCCGCGGCTGATCGGCCTGGAAGCCGCGCTGAACATGATCGTCGGCGGCAACCCGGTGGCCGCCGCCAAGTTCGCCGGCACGCCCCTGGTCGACAAGGTGATCGAGGGCGACCTGATCGCCGGCGCCGTGGCCTTTGCCGAGGAGGTCATCGCCAAGAAGCTGCCCGCCGTGCGCGCCCGCGACCGCAAGGTGACCGATCCGCAGGGCGAGGCCTTCCTGCAGTTCGCCCGCAACACCGTGGGCGCGATGAGCAAGAACTTCCCCGCGCCGATGAAGTGCCTGGAAGCCGTGGCGGCGAGCTACGGCCAGTCCTTCGAGAAGGGCGTGGCCGCTGAACGTGAAGGTTTCCTGTCGCTGATGGCCAGTCCGGAGAGCAAGGCCCTGCGCCATGTCTTCATGGCCGAGCGTGCGGCGGCCAAGATCCCCGACCTGCCGGCCGACACCGCGCTGCGCCCCATCAAGAAGGTCGGTGTGATCGGCGCCGGCACCATGGGTGGCGGCATCACGATGAACTTCCTGAACGCCGGCATTCCCGTGGTGCTGCTGGAGATGAAGCAGGAGGCGCTGGACAAGGGCCTGGCCACCATCCGCCGCAACTACGAGAACACGATGAAGAAGGGCAAGTTGAAGCCCGAGCAGGTGGAGCAGCGCATGGCCGCCGTCACCGGCACGCTGAGCTACGACGCCTTCGCCGATGTCGACCTCGTGATCGAAGCCGTGTTCGAGAACATGGATGTGAAGAAGAGCGTGTTCGAGACGCTGGACAAGGTGTGCAAGCCCGGCGCCATCCTCGCGTCGAACACCAGCTACCTGAACGTCGACACCATCGCCGGCTTCACCAAGCGCCCGCAGGACGTGATCGGCCTGCACTTCTTCAGCCCGGCCAACGTGATGCGCCTGCTGGAAGTGGTGCGCGGCGCGAAGACGGCGCCCGACGTTCTGGCCACCAGCATGGCCGTGGCCAAGACGATCAAGAAGATCGCGGTGGTCTCGGGCGTGTGCGACGGCTTCATCGGCAACCGCATGCTGGCGCGCTACGGCGCCGCGGCCCAGGGCCTGCTGAATGCCGGCGCGCTGCCGCAGCAGATCGACGGTGCGCTGCAGGGCTTCGGCATGGCGATGGGCCCGTTCCGCATGGGCGACCTGGCGGGCCTGGACATCGGCTGGGCCACGCGCAAGCGCAAGGCCGCCGAGGCCGGCGTGCCGCTGAAGCCCAGCGTGGCCGACAAGCTGGCCGAGGCCGGCCGCTACGGCCAGAAGACCGGCGCCGGCTACTACCGCTACGAGGCCGGCAAGCGCGACCCCATCCCCGACCCGGTGACCGAGCAGCTGATCGCCGACTTCCGCGCCGCCAACGGCATCACGCCGCGCAAGATCCGCGATGCCGAGATCATCGAGCGCTGCTTCTACGCCCTGATCAACGAGGGTGCGCGCATCCTGGAAGAAGGCATCGCCGCCCGGGCCTCGGACATCGACGTCGTCTACCTCAACGGCTACGGCTTCCCGCTGCACCGCGGCGGGCCGATGTTGTATGCCGACACCGTGGGCCTGCCCAACGTCGTGCGCGCGCTGCGTCGTTTTGCGGCTGAGCCGGGCGCTGATCCGTCGTGGCAGCCGGCGCCGCTGCTGGTCCGTCTGGCCGACGAAGGCAAGACGTTCAATTGACCCCCGGTCGCGGGGTACCGCGACCACCCCCCGAGGGGGTGCTGGGCCGCTTGGGAGCGGCCCGGCGCTGGCCCAGCCACCGTTTACCGAAAGCATAGCCACATGACCGACGCAGTGATCGTCTCCACCGCCCGCACCGGCCTGGCCAAGAGCTGGAAGGGTGCCTTCAACATGACTTACGGCGCCACGCTGGGCGGCCATGCCGTGCAGCACGCCGTGGCCCGCGCCGGCATCGACCCCGGCGAGGTCGAGGATTGCATCATGGGCGGCACCTTCGGCGAGGGCACGACCGGCGGCAACATCGCCCGCGCCATCGCCCTGCGTGCCGGCCTGCCGGTCACCACCGCCGGCCTCACCATCAACCGCTTCTGCTCGTCGGGCCTGCAGAGCATCGCCCTGGCCGCGCAGCGCATCCTGACCGAAGGCTGCCCGGCCATCGTCGCCGGTGGCGTCGAGTCGATCAGCTGTGTGCAGAACGAGGCCAACAAGCACATGCGGGTGGACCCGTGGCTGATGGAGCACAAGCCCACGCTGTACTGGAACATGCTGCAGACCGCCGAACAGGTGATCCAGCGCTACAACATCCCGAAGCTGGCGCAGGACGAATACGGCGTGCGCAGCCAGCAGCGCGCCTTCGCCGCCCAGCAGGCCGGCAAGTTCGCCGACGAGATCGTGCCCATGACCACCATCATGGGCGTGGTCGACAAGGCCACCGGCCGCATCACGCGCAAGGACGTGACGATTGCGGCTGACGAAGGCATCCGCGGCGACACCACGCTGGAAGCGGTGAGCGGCCTGCGCTCGGCGCTGCCGGGCGGCATCGTCACCGCCGGCAACGCCAGCCAGTTTTCGGACGGCGCCAGCGCGGTGGTGGTGATGAACGGCAAGCGTGCCGAGCAGCTGGGCGTGAAGCCGCTGGGCATCTTCCGCGGCTTCGCGGTGGCCGGCTGCGAGCCCGACGAGATGGGCATCGGCCCGGTGTTCGCGGTGCCGCGCCTGCTGCAGCGCGCCGGGCTGAAGGTGTCGGACATCGGCCTGTGGGAGCTGAACGAGGCCTTCGCCTGCCAGGTGCTGTACTGCCGCGACAAGCTGGGCATCCCCGATGAGCTGCTCAACGTCAACGGCGGCGCCATCGCGGTCGGCCACCCCTATGGCGTCAGCGGCGCACGGCTGACCGGCCATGCGCTGATCGAAGGCAAGCGGCGCGGCGCGAAATTTGTCGTCGTGACGATGTGCATCGGTGGTGGGCAAGGCGCCGCCGGCCTGTTCGAGGTGGTCTGATGCTGCGCCGCCACGTGATTGCCCTCGCCACGGCGGCTGCCGCCGCCCTGCTGTCGCCCCTGGCCCAGGCCCAGGCCGATTACCCGAACAAGCCCATCAAGCTGATCGTCGACGGCCCGGCCGGCGGCATCAACGACATCTGGGCGCGGCGCTACACCAACGTCGTCGGCCCGGCGATGAAGGCCACCTTCGTCATCGAGAACCGCAGCGGCGCCTCGGGCTCGATCTCGGCCGAGGCGCTGACCCAGGCCGCGCCCGACGGCTACACCATGTACTACGGCGGCATGAACCCGCTGGTGCTGTTCCCGGGTGCCGGCGGCAAGGTGCGCTACGACCCGGTGAAGGACTTCATCCCCATCGCGCTGGGCAACATGGGCTTTCCGACCCTGGTGGGCGGCGCCCATGTCGGCGCCAAGACCATCGCCGAGGCGGTGGCCAAGGTGGGTGCTGCCGAGCGCAGCTGCGGCACCGGCGGCAATGCCTCGGTGGCGCACTTCGCCTGCGCCACCTTCGCCCGGGCGACCAGGGCCAAGCTGCTGAACGTGCCCTACAAGGCCGCGGCGCTGGCCGCGCAGGACTCGGCCGCCGGCCAGGTCGATTTCACGGCCGCGTTCTTCAGCGAGATCGACCCCCTGGTCAGCGCCGGCAAGCTGGTGCCGCTGGCGGTGTTCGGCCCGCAGCGCCTGCCGCGCTACCCGAACGTGCCGACCATGGCCGAGGCGGGCTTCCCCGACCTGTCGCTGCCCTCGTTCAGCGGCTTCTTCTTCCCGGCCGGCACGCCCGCGCCGATGGTGGCCAAGATGCACGCCGCCCTGGTGGCGGCGATGCAGACGCCCGAGCTGACCAACATCCTGGCCAACGCCGGCGGGGTCTACCAGGTCATGCCGCAGCCGGTCTTCGCCGACTTCTTCCGCCAGGAAATCGCCAAGTGGAAGAAGCTGTCCGCCGAGCACAACATCCGCGTGGAGCAATGATGGCCTATGTCTTTCCCCAGCGCAGCCTGACGTCCCAACCGCTGCCGGCTGCCCTGCGGCAGCCGCCGCTGCACCGCCCGGTGCCGGCGCTGGTGCCCATGCCGCTGGCGGTGCGCCCGCCGGTGCTGCCCGGCCTGCGCCCGGTGGAAAGCCAGCGCATCGAGCAGGGCGCCTGGTTCGCCGGCCTGTCGGCCGGGCTGCGCGCGGCCATCCTGGCCGAGGCGCGGGTGCAGCATGTCAAGCGCGGCGCCCGGTTGATCGAGCGCGGCAGCGTCGCCACCGAGTGGGTGGGCGTGGCCAGCGGCGCGCTGGGCCTGTCGACCAGCTGGCGCGATGGCCGCGCCTTCACGATGGAACTGCTGGGCCCCGGCGACTGGTATGGCGACATCGCCCTGGTCGATCACAGCCCGGTCGACCTGGACATCGTCGCCCAGGTGCACAGCACCGTGCTGACGGTGCCGCTGGCCAGCCTGCAGCGGCTGATGGACAGCCAGCCCGAGCTGCGCCATGCCCTGCTGCAGCTGGACTGCCGCCGCCTGCGCCACATGTTCCGCCGGCTCGAAGAGCTGCAGACCCTGCCGCTGTCGCAGCGCGTGGCGATCAAGCTGCAGCGTCTGCTCAAGCAGTTCGGCCGCCCGCCGGTGATCGGCGTGGTGCCCACCCCGGCGCGGCTGATCGAGCTGTCGCTGACCCAGGGCGACCTGGCCGCCCTGCTGTGCGCCAGCCGCCAGCGCATCAACGGTGTGCTGCGCCAGTTGCAGGCGCTGGGCGTGCTGGGCGGCAGCCACGGCCGCATCGAGGTGCTGCTGCCGCAGAAGCTGGCGGATGTCGCCAGCGGCAGGGTGGTGCTGGACACCACCGGTTGAAGTTGGCCGGCTCGCCGACCCGCGTCAATCCACGCGGGTGATCAACGGCGCCATCGACAGCATGGTGGCGGGGCCGAAGATGGTGGCGAAGGCCACGTCCTTGGCGTCACGGCCGGTGGCGATGCGCACCACGTCGTCGATCGGCACCATGCGCGTGGCGTCGAACAGCACCCAGCGCCCGCCCAGGTAGGCCTCGAACACCGCATGGAAGTCCGGCGGCGGGTCATCGAAGCGCGCATAGCCCACCACCAGCCGCGCCGGGATGTTCAGCGCCCGGCAGAAGGTGACGCCCAGGTGGGCAAAGTCCCGGCACACGCCGGTGCGGCTCTCGTAGACGTCGCGCGCGGTGGTCAGCGCGTTCGACGTGCCGACCTGGTACTGGATGTTCTGGTGAATCCAGTCGACGATGGCCTCCACCCGCTGCACCCCGCGTGGCAGCTGGCCGAACAGGTGCTGCGCCGCCAGGCCAAGCTCGTCTGATTCGCAGTAGCGGGTCGGGTTCAGGTTGTGCAGCAGGTTGTCGGGCAGGTCGGCGATGGCCACCTCCTCGGCCTGCAGGTCCAGTGGCAGCACGGTGCGCTGCACCCTCGCCTGGTAGCGCAGCGTCACCGGGCCGGCCTCGGCGTGCAGCCGCAGGAAGCGATGACCGATGCCGGGATCGGCGAACACATGCTGCGGCAGCGGCGGGCTGACCTGCATCGTCTCCTGCAGCACCACCTGGTCCATGCCGGGCTGGGCATGGATCTGGAACACGAAGTCGGTGGTGCCGGCCACCTCGTACCGCAGCGTGCAGTCGATGTCGAAGGTCTGGATGCGTGGCGCATCAGGCAACGTGGTGCGCTGGGTGTAGACGACGGGGCCGGGTGAGCTGGCCGCTGGGGCCGGTGCCGTCGTGGCGGGGCCGTCCGGCCGCAGCAGACCGGTGGCGGTCGCTTGTGCTGCAGGTGTGGGGACCGCGGCGGCGGCAGGGGCGGTGGTGACGGCAGACATGGGTTCGGGCTCCGGGAGGCTGCACGGTGCGGCAGCGCGCCTGCATTGCACCGCGCCTCGGCCGCCTGCGCGGTCAGCGACCGGCCCGGCCCAAGGTAGGACGGCGCCCATCCCGGCCGCGCCAAGGGTGCATCCCCACCGCTGGGCGACGTCTGGCCGGGGGTGATGCGAAGATCGCTGCCAATGCCACCGCGCTTCACCCACCATCCGGCACGGCGTTTGCGCCTGCGCCGCCACACGGCGGCGGCAGCGCTGGCCCTGCTGGCCGCCCTGGCCCTGTCCAGCGGCTGCGCCACGCTCGATGCCAAGCAGCGCGAATGGATCTTCCAGCCCGGTGACCGCACCTGGGCCGGCGGCCTGGCCGCGGCGCAAGGCATGGACGACGTGTGGATCCCGTTCCGCTCTGCCCTCAGCGGCGAGGCCGTGCGCCTGCACGGCCTGTGGCTGGGCCAGCCGCGGCCCGACGCGCCGGTGCTGCTGTACCTGCACGGCGCGCGCTGGGACGTGCGCGGCAGCGCCCACCGCATGCGCCGCATGCACGACCTGGGCTTCGCCGTGCTGGGTGTCGACTACCGCGGCTTCGGCCGCAGCAGCGCGGCCCTGCCGTCCGAAGACCTGGCCCATGAGGACGCCCGCGCCGCCTGGCAATGGCTGGCCGATCGCCACCCGCAGGCGCGGCGCTACCTGTTCGGCCATTCGCTGGGCGGCGCCATCGCGCTGCGGCTGGCGGCCGAGACGCCTGACCTGGCCGGACTGATGGTCGAGGGCAGCTTTCCGTCGATCCCCGACGTGGTCAGCCGCTTCAAGTGGGGCTGGCTGCCGCTGTCGCCACTGATCACCCAGCGCTTCGACGCCGCGGCGCGCATCGGCGCGGTGCGGGCGCCGGTGCTGGTGGTGCATGGCAGCGCCGACAGCCTGATCCCGCCCGACCTGGGCCAGGCGCTGTACGACCGCGCACCCGAGCCCAAGCGCTTCGTGCTGGTCGAGGGCGGCTCGCACCACAGCACCCACGGGCTGGGGCTGGACGCCTACCGTGCGGCGATGCGCGAGCTGTTCGGTTTGGCGGCAGAAAAATGAACTAACGCGGCTCTTCGCTGTTCTGGTCGCCGGTCGCGTCCAGCGCCACCGTGCCCTGGCACGGCAGGCTCTCAGGCCAGGCGCCACAGGCGATCAACGCGGCGCGGCCGGGCTGGGAGGCCAGGTCGTGCAGGGCGGTGTGCAGCCAGGCGGTCGCTGGCCCGTCCAGGCCGGCGGTCGGCTCGTCCAGCAGCAGCAGGGCCGCACCGCTGGCCAGCACCGCCGCCAATGCAGCCTTGCGGCGCATGCCGGTGGACAGCATGAACAGTGTCTTCGCCGCATGCGGCGCCAGCCCGAAGCCGTCGATGTGGCGCTGCCACAGCGCATCGTCCAGCGCCGGGTGGCGTGCGCGCAGCCGGTCGCGCAGGGCGGCGGGCGTCAGTGCGTCGAAGTCTTCGGCACGGGCGTCCAGATGGCAGACGGCGCGGCGCCAGGCATCGCTGTCGATGGCCGTTGGCACGCCGGCCAAGTCGGCTTGTGCGATCCCGGAACGCTCACCGGCCAGCAGCCGCAGCAGCGTGGTCTTGCCGCTGCCGGCATCGCCCTGCAGCCAGTGCAGGCCGGGGGCCAGGGTCAGCGACAGGCCGTCGAAGAGTGGCGGCTCGCCGGGGTAGGCGAAGCGGAAGTCCTGAAGCTGGAGAACGGGCGGCGGGGCAGTCGGCGGCATGGTGGTGGTCGGGCGGGCGGATCGGGCGCGATTCTGGCGCGCCGCCCTGCCCTGCGGCACCGGCCAGCCGCCGCCAGATCACTTGCCCCTGGTGTTCTCGCGGCCGATCACGCCGCCGATCACCGCACCGGCGGCCGTGCCGGCG
>CALMIF010000177.1 GCA_937864045.1 uncultured Aquabacterium sp.
GACGTGGACGGCTCGCACATCCAGGTGCTGCTGCTGACACTCTTCTTCCGCCACTTTCCCAAGCTGATCGAGCGCGGGCACGTCTACATCGCCAAGCCGCCGCTGTTCCGCGTCGATGCGCCGGCGCGTGGCAAGAAGCCGGCAGCCAAGATCTACGCGCTGGACCAGGGGGAACTCGACGCCACGCTGGACAAGCTGCGCAAGGAAGGCGCGCGGGAGAGCGCCTGGAGTATCAGCCGCTTCAAGGGCCTGGGTGAAATGAGCGCCGAGCAGCTGTGGGAGACCACGCTGAACCCCGACACGCGCCGCCTGCTGCCGGTGGCCTGGGGCGCACTCAGCTTCGACGAGACCGTGGGCTCGTTCACCAAGCTGATGGGCAAGGGCGAGGCGGCCTCACGCCGCGAACTGATGGAACTGCACGGCGACAGCGTCGAAGTCGATGTCTGAAGCCCTGACCGACCGGGTGCGCCTGCGCCCCACCATGCTCAGCGACCTGGACTTCGTGATCCAGGTCGAGACCGACAGCCACAACCTGCCCTTCATCACGCCCTGGGACCGCACCCAGCACGAGGGTGCGGTGCGCTTCCCGGACTTCCGGCACTTCATCGTCGAGGCCGGTGCCGACTGGGCGCCAGCGGGCTTCGTCATCCTGCAGGGCTGCCGCAACCCGCACCGCAGCGTCGAGATGAAGCGCCTGGTGCTGCGCCACGACGACCAGGGCCAGGGCCTGGGCCGCGCCTGCGTGCGGGTGCTCAAGCAACTGGCCTTCCGCGACCTGCATGCCCACCGCTTCTGGCTGGACGTGAAGCAGCTCAACACCCGCGCCCAGGCGCTGTACGCCAGCGAAGGCTTCGTCGAGGAAGGCCGCCTGCGCGAGAGCGTGCGCCTGACCGGCAACATCGCCGACGGTTACGACAGCCTGATCGTGATGAGCCTGCTCGACCGCGAGTACCAGGCGCGGGTGGCGCTGGGGCTGGAGGCCGCCGCTGCGGCCTGAGCGTCAATAGCTCTTCGGCAGGCCGAGCACCTTCTCGGCGATGAAGCACAGGATCAGCTGCGGGCTGACCGGCGCCAGCCGCGGGATCCAGGCCTCGCGCAGGTAACGCTCGACGTGGTATTCCTTGGCGTAGCCCATGCCACCGTGGGTGAACATGGCTGATTCACAGGCCCGGAAGCAGGCCTCGGCGCCCAGGAACTTGGCCGCATTGGCCTCGGCCGCGCAGGGCTTGCCGGCGTCGTACAGCGTGGCGGCCTTGTGCACCATCAGGTGGGCGGCTTCCAGTTCCATCCAGTTGCGCGCCAGCGGGTGGGCGATGGCCTGGTTCTGGCCGATGGGGCGGTCGAACACCACCCGCTCCCTGGCATAGCCCGCCGCCCGCGCCAGCGCCGCCCGGCCCAGGCCGATGGCCTCGGCGGCGATCAGGATGCGCTCGGGATTCAGGCCGTGCAGGATGTAGCTGAAGCCCTTGCCTTCCTCGCCGATGCGGTCTTCCACCGGGATGCGCAGGTCGTCGATGAACAGCTGGTTGCTGTCCACCGCCTTGCGGCCCATCTTCGGGATCTCGTGCACCGCGATCGCCGTGCGGTCGAGTGCGGTGTAGAACAGGCTCAGGCCCTCGGTGCCCTTGCAGTCTTCCTTGGGCGTGGTGCGCGCCAGCAGCAGGATGCGGTTGGCCACCTGGGCACTGCTGATCCACAGCTTCTGGCCGTTGACGCGGTAGTGGTCGCCATGCCGGACGGCGCGGGTCTTCAGGCCCAGCGTGTTCAGGCCGCTGTCGGGCTCGGTGACGCCGAAGCAGGCGCGGTCCTGGCCCGCAATCAGCGGCGGCAGCCAGCGCGCCTTCTGTTCGTCGGTGCCGAAGACCACGGCCGGATGCAGGCCGAAGATGTTCATGTGCACCGCCGACGCGCCCGACAGCCCGGCGCCGGTGGCGGCGATGGTGTGCATCATCAGCGCCGCCTCGGTGATGCCCAGGCCGGCACCGCCAAACTGCGGCGGCATCGCGATGCCCAGCCAGCCGGCCTTGGCCAGCGCCTGGTGGAAGTCGTCGGGGAAGCCGCCCTCGGTGTCGAGGGTCAACCAGTAGTCGGCATCGAAGGGTTCGCACAGGCGGCCGATGGCGTCGACGATCTGCTGCTGCTCGTCGGAGAGGTCGAAGTTCATGTCAGTCCCGCGCGGCCGTTCCGAAGGGACTGACAGCCCCCTTGGGGGGCAGCGAACGAAGTGAGTGTGGGGGCGTCATGCCGCCAGCCTAGGGGTTTGTCGCCTTGCGGCTTGACGCCCGCGTGACGGGATGTCGCCGGTGTTTTCACGCATCATCCGGCCCCGCCTGCCAACCGCCCGGAGACTGTCCATGCAAGCCACGATGATGAACGTGCCGCTGTCGATCCACCACTTCCTGGAACGCGCCGGCACCATCTTCAAGCGCAATACGCTGGTCTCGCGCCTGCCCGACAAAAGCCTGGTCACCCACACTTACGGCCAGTGGCACCAGCGCACCCTGCAACTGGCTGTGGCGCTGAAGGCGGCCGGTCTCAAGAAGGGCGACCGCGTCGCCACGCTGTGCTGGAACCACCATGCGCACCTGGAGGCCTACTTCGGCATCCCGGCCGCGGGCGGCGTGATGCACACGCTGAACCTGCGCCTGTCGGCCGAGGAGATCGGCTGGATTGCCGCCGACTGCAAGGACCGCTTCATCCTCGTCGACGACGTGCTGCTGCCGCTGTTCCGCCAGGTGATGCCGCTGCACAGCTTCGAGAAGGTGCTGGTCTTCCCGTTCAGCGGCGCGCCGGTGCCGGCGGAGTTCACCGACTACGAGGCCTTCCTGGCCGGCGCCGACACCAGCGGGTTCCAGATCGAGCCGCACGACGAGAACGACCCGATCGCCATCTGCTACACCAGCGGCACCACCGGCCGGCCCAAGGGCGTGGCCTATTCGCACCGCAGCACCGTGCTGCACACCCTGGTGGGCAGCCTGGGCGACCACTGGGGGCTGAAGGGCACCGACGTGGTGATGCCGGTGACGCCGATGTTCCACGCCAACAGCTGGGGCATGCCCTACGGCGCGGTGATGGTGGGCGCCAAGCTGGTCTTCCCGGGCCCGCACCTGCACCCCGACGACCTGCTCGACCTGATGCAGCTGCACCCGCCCTCGCTGAGCCTGGGCGTGCCGACGATCTGGATGAGCCTGATCCAGCTCTTCGACCGGGCGCAAACCGAGACCCCGGGCCGCTGGAAGCTGCCGGCCGGCATGCGCAGCCTGGTGGGCGGCGCGGCGGTGCCCGAGTCGCTGATCCGCGCCTTCGACAAGCACGGCATCTGGATCATGCAGGGCTGGGGCATGACCGAGACCAGCCCGATCGCCACCATCAGCTACCCGCGCGCCGAGCTGGCCGACGCGTCGCCCGACGAGCGCTACCGCCGCGCGTCGATGGCGGGCACGGCGGCGCCGCTGGTCGACCTGCGCCTGCTGACCGACGAGGGCACGGTGGCGCCCTGGGATGGCAAGACCATGGGCGAGATCCAGGTCCGCGGCCCGTTCATCACCGGCTGCTACCACGAGGTTCCTGTCACGGAGGACAAGTTCACGTCGGATGGCTGGCTGCGCACCGGTGACGTGGCGACCCAGGACGAGTACGGCACGGTGCGCATCACCGACCGCACCAAGGACCTGATCAAGAGCGGCGGCGAGTGGATCAGCAGCGTCGACGTCGAGAACCTGCTGATGAGCCACCCGGCGATTGCCGAAGCCGCCGTGGTCGCCATCCCCGACGAGAAGTGGAGCGAGCGGCCCCTGGCCTGCATCGTCTTCAAGCCCGGCATGAAGGTGGAACCGGCCGAGCTGAACGCGCTGATGCTGGAACGCGGCTTCGCCAAGTGGCAGTTGCCCGAGCGCTACGAGGTGATCGATGCCATTCCGCGCACGTCCACCGGCAAGTTCTGGAAGCTGAAGCTGCGGGAGCTGTTTCCGAAGTGAGGACAGGCCGGCGCGCCTAGAATCGCAAGCTTGACCAACCCTGGTCAAGCCAGAGCGGCGAGGTGCGCCATGCAAGTCAACATCTACGAAGCCAAGACCCGGTTGTCGGAGCTGGTGGACCAGGCCCACAACGGCGAGACCATCGTCATCGCGAAGAACGGCACGCCGCTGGCGCAGTTGGTGCCGCTGGACAAGGCGGCCAAGCCGAAGATCATCTTCGGGCTGATGAAGGGCGAGATCGAGATCGCCGACGATTTCGACGCACCGCTGCCGGACGACCTGCTCGCGCTGTTCGAAGGCCGTGACCCGGCCGAACCTGCGGCCAAATGAAGCTGCTGCTGGACACCCACATCCTGCTGTGGCTGATGCAGGACGCGCCGCAATTGACGGCGACGGCGCGGCGCCTGATCGAGCAGGCCGACAGCCTGCACGTCAGCAGCGTGTCGCTGTGGGAGGTGGCGATCAAGCGCAGCCTGGGCAAGTTGCGGCTGGACATGGACGCGCTTGACCTGCACCTGACGGCCAGCGCCATTCAGCCGCTGGCTGTCACGTGGGCCCATGCGCGACACTTGCGCGCCCTGCCGCATCACCACGGCGATCCCTTCGACCGCATGTTGGTGGCGCAAGCCCTGGCCGAGCCGCTGCACCTGCTGACCCACGACGTGGCGCTGGCGCCGTATTCCGCTGACCTCGTGATCCTCGTCTGATGCTGTCCTGGCGCTGTGTCCGCCAGGCACGATTGCTTCCCCGATGCCCGACCAACTCGACCTGCTGACGCCTGACCCCGGCAACGACCGCGAGGACAACCCCGACGCCATCACCCTGGCGCACTACGCCGAGCGCGCCTACCTGGAATACGCGCTCAGCGTGGTCAAGGGCCG
>CALMIF010000178.1 GCA_937864045.1 uncultured Aquabacterium sp.
CCTGCTGTGGCGCATCGAACAGCGCCAGCGTCTCGCCTTCCTCGACCACGTCGCCGTTCTTCATCACCATCACCCGGTGCGCCATCGCACGGATCACCGCCAGGTCGTGGCTGATGAAGATGTACGACAGGCCGCGGCGTTGCTGCAGTTCGGCCAGCAAGGCCAGCACCTGCTGCTGCACCGACACGTCGAGTGCCGAGGTGGGTTCGTCCAGCACCAGGATCTCGGGCTCCAGCACCACGGCGCGGGCGATGGCGATGCGCTGGCGCTGGCCACCGGAGAACTCATGCGGATAGCGCTGCAGCACGCCGTGGATGCCGCGGGCCGCACTCAACCCCACCTCGTCGAGCATGGCCAGCACCTGGGCTTCGCGCTGGGCCGCGCTCAGGTCGGGGCGGTGCAGGGCCAGGCCCTCGCCGACGATCTGGCCCACCGTCATGCGCGGGCTGAGGGAGGCGAACGGGTCCTGCAGCACCACCTGCATGCGCTTGCGCATGGCACGCAGCACATGGCGGTCGGCGTTGTCCAGGCGGGTGCCGTCCAGGCGGATCTCGCCGCTGGCAATGGGCTGCAGCGCAAGCAGGGCCATGCCCAGCGTGGTCTTGCCCGAGCCCGATTCGCCGACGATGCCCAGCGTCTCGCCGCGCCGCAATTGCAGCGTGGCCTGCTTCACCGCACGGAATTGCCGCTTGCTGAACCAGCCGGTGGGAATGGCGAATTGCACCTCGGCCGCCTTGGCCTCCACCAGCACCGGCGCATCGGGCGCCACCGGCTGCACCACGCGCTGCGGGCGGGTGGCCAGCAGACGCTGGGTGTAGGGGTGCTGCGGGTTGGCGAAGACGGTGGCCGTGTCGCCGATCTCGACCAGCTTGCCGCGTTCCATCACGCCCACGCGGTGGGTGAAGCGGTTCACCAGGTTCAGGTCATGCGTGATGAACAGCAGGGCCATGCCCATCTCGGCCTGCAGTTCGTCCAGCAGGGCCAGGATCTGCGCCTGGATGGTCACGTCCAGCGCGGTGGTGGGTTCGTCGCAGATCAACAGGCGCGGCCGGCAGGCCAGGGCCATCGCGATCATCGCCCGCTGGCGCTGGCCGCCGGACAGCTCGTGTGGATAGGCGTCGATGCGCCGCTCCGGCTCGGGAATGCCGGTGCGCTTGAGCAGCTCGATCGCCCGCGCGCGCGCCGCGTTCGGCCGCAGTGCCTCGTGCAGCTCCAGCACCTCGCCAATCTGGTTGCCCACGGTGTACAGCGGGTTCAGCGCGGTCATCGGCTCCTGGAAGATCATGCCGATGCTGGCGCCGCGCAGGCCGCGCATCTGGCGCTCGGTCTGCGTCATCAGGTCGGTGCCATCGAACACGATGCGCCCGCTGCTGGTGGCCGCATCCACCAGGCGCAGCACGCTCAACGCGGTGATGCTCTTGCCCGAGCCCGATTCGCCGACCAGGGCGAACTTCTCGCCCGGGGCGATGGCAAACGAGATGTCGTCGACGACGGTCGAGGCGCCGAAGCGCACGGTCAGGTGCTCGACCGACAGCAAGGCTTGGTCGGCCATGTCAGGACTTTCGCGTGTCGAAGGCATCGCGCAAGGCATCGCCGATGAAGGTCAGCAGCAGCATGGTCAGCGTCAGCAGCACGAAGGTGGGCACGATGATCCACCAGGCATCGAGGTTGGCCTTGCCCTGCTTGAGCAGCTCGCCCAGGCTGGGCATGCTGGCCGGCACGCCCAGGCCCAGGAAGTCCAGCGACGTGAGCGCCAGGATCGCCGCGCTCATGCGGAAGGGCAGGAAGGTGATCACCGGCGTCAGCGAGTTGGGCAGCACATGGCGCCAGATGATCTGGCGGTTGGACAGGCCCAGCGCCCGCGCGGCCTTCACAAATTCGAGGCTGCGATTGCGCAGGAACTCGGCGCGCACATAGTCCGACAGCCCCATCCAGCCCCACAGGCTGAGCAGCAGCAGCAGCAGCAGCAGGCTGGGGTCGAAGATCGACGCGAAGATGATCAGCAGGTACAGCTCGGGGATCGCGCCCCAGATCTCGATCAGCCGCTGCAGCGTCAGGTCGAGGCGGCCGCCGAAGTAGCCCATCACCGCGCCCATCAGCACGCCGATCACGGTGCCGGTCACCGTCAGCGCGATGGCGAACCAGATGCTGACCCGGAAGCCGTAGACCAGGCGCGCCAGCATGTCGCGGCCCTGGCTGTCGGTGCCCAGCCAGTTCTGCGGGTTGGGCGCGGCCGGCGGTGGCAGCTTGGCGAAGTAGTCGGTGGAGGTGGCCGAGTGCGGGTTCGGCGCGCCGATGGCCCAGTTGCCCGGCTGCTGCAGCAGCTTGGCCGTGAACGGGTCCTTCCAGTCGGTGGGGGTGATGAAGTCGCCGCCCAGCGCCTGCTCGCTGGGGTTGTCGATCACCGGGAAGATCAGCTGGCCGTCGATGCGGGCGACATAGGGCAGGTCGTTGCTGACCAGTTCAGCCAGCGTGCTGACCAGCAGCAGCGCGATGAACAGCCACAGCGAGATGAAGCCCAGGCGGTTGCGCTTGAAGCGGGCCCAGGCACGCTGGTTGGGCGAGGTGCCGCGGGCGGCGCGCAGCGACGCGCTGTCCACCGTCGCGGCGGCGCCGTTGATGACGGGGCTCATTTCGCCACGCTCCCGAACTGCACCCGCGGGTCGACCACGCGGTAGAGCAGGTCGCTCACCAGCTTGACCGCCAGGCCGATCAGGGTGAACAGGTACAGCGAGCCCAGCACCACCGGGTAGTCGCGCCGGATCACCGCCTCGTAACCCAGCAGGCCCAGGCCGTCCAGGCTGAACAGGGTCTCGATCAGCACGCTGCCGGCGAAGAAGGCGTGCACGAAGGCCGCCGGAAAGCCGGTGACCAGCGGGATCAGCGCATTGCGGAAGATGTGCTTGTAGAGCACGCGCTGCTGCGACAGGCCCTTGGCGCGCGCCACCAGCACGTACTGCTTGCGGATTTCCTCGACGAAGGTGTTCTTGGTCAGCATCGTGGTCACGGCGAAGGCGCCGATGGTCAGGCAGGTCAGCGGCAGCGCCAGGTGCCAGAAGTAGTCGGCGATGCGCGCCGGCCAGGCCAGCTGCTCCCAGTTGTCGCTGGTCAGGCCGCGCAGCGGGAACCAGTCGTAGAAGCTGCCGCCGGCAAACAGCACGATCAGCAGGATGCCCAGCACGAAGCCGGGAATCGCATAGCCCACCAGCACCAGCAGCGTGGTGACCGTGTCGAAGCGGCTGCCCTCGCGCACCGCCTTGGCGATGCCCAGCGGCACGCTCACCAGGTAGGCCAGCAGGAAGCTCCAAAGCCCCAGGCTGATCGAGACCGGCAGCTTCTCCTTGATCAGCGACCAGACGTCCTTGTTGTGCATGAAGCTGCGGCCCAGGTCGAAGCGGGCGAAGTTGCCCAGCATCTCCCAATAGCGCACGTGGGCGGGCTTGTCGAAGCCGTAGAGCTTCTTCAGCTCCTCGATCTGCTTCTTGTCCAGGTCCTTGCCGGCGCGGTAGCCCTCGCCGCCGGCTGACGAGCCGGCCTGCGCCTCGGCCAGGATCTGCTCGACCGGCCCCCCGGGCACGAACTGCATCACCACGAAGGTGATGGTCAGCGCGCCCAGCAGCGTGGGAATCATCAGCAGGAGGCGCTTGAGGATGTAGGCGGCCACCGGGTCACTCCTTGAAGGCGGGGATCGGTTGCTGGCTCGGCGCCAGCGACTTGTCCCACCAGGTCATCAGCGGCCAGGGCTGGGCGTAGATCTGGATCAGGGTGTCGATGTCCATGTAGCTGGCCGGCTTCGCCGGGATGCCGAATCGGTTGCGGTACGACACGTTGAGCCGGCGCGAGTACAGCATCGGGATGCCGGTCTGCTGCCACATGATCACGCGGTCCAAGGCGCGGGCGGCGGTGCGCAGCTCGTCCAGCGTCTGGGCGCGGGCGATGCGCTCGATCAGGTCGTCCACCGCCTTGCTCTGCACCCCGCGGTAGGCGCCGCTGCCCTCCTTGGTGGCCGAGGCGCTGCCGTACAGGTTGGCGAGGTCGCCGGCATTGGGCAGCGTGAACTTGGGCTCGACGATGATGGCCGTGTCGAAGTCGAAGGCCGCCAGGCGGCGCCGGTACAGCGCGAAGTCGACCAGCCGCTCGGTGAACTCGATGCCCAGCTTTTTCAGGTTGCGGGCGAACTCGGGCAGGCGGCCGGTCTGGTTGGGCTCGAGCAGTTCCAGCGTCAGCCGCTCGCCCGCGGCGTTGCGCAGCCAGCCGTCGGGGCCGGGCTTCCAGCCGGCCTCGGCCAGCAGCTCCTGGGCACGGCGCAGGCTGTCGCGCAGCGCGTTCGGGTTGGCGCCGTAGCGCGGCACGCGGAAGGGCGGCCCGAAGACGGCGGGCGGCAGATCGGCCCGGAACGGTTCCAGCAGCGCCAGCTCGGCCGGCGAGGGCAGGCC
Organism: uncultured Aquabacterium sp.; assembly: GCA_937864045.1. GTDB lineage: Bacteria > Pseudomonadota > Gammaproteobacteria > Burkholderiales > Burkholderiaceae_C > Pseudaquabacterium. The sequence goes on from CALMIF010000178.1 coordinate 4,437, forward strand.
CTGGGCGGCGAACTCGGTGTTGTTGAACAGGCTGTCGGCGGCGTCGAAGCTGCCGTAGCGGTTGTACTTGTCGTAGTCGTAGGCGCGCAAGATGGCCTCGCGCACGCGGATGTCGCGGAACTTCGGCCGCCTGAGGTTCAGCTGCATCGCCTGCGGCAGGCTGCCGGTGCCGATGACGAAGGTCTGCTTGACGAGCTGGCCGCTCTCCCATTTCGGGCCACGGTGGCTGCGCACCCACTGGCCGGCGCTGTACTCCTTCTGGATGTCGAACTCGCCGCTGCGGAAGGCCTCGCGGCGCACGTCGGTGTCCTTGTAGAGGCGGTAGCTGACGCGGTCGAAGTTCCAGAAGCCCTTGCGCACCGGCAGGTCCTTCGCCCAGTAGTCGTCGCGGCGCTTGAGCTCCAGCGTGCGCGGCATCTGGAACTTGTCGACCACATAGGGGCCGGTGGCGATCGGCATGTCGGTGACGATCTCGTCGAACTTCTTGCCGGCGCCCCACTTGGCGCTGAACACCGGCAGCTCGGCGGTGGCGAACACCGCGTCCAGGCCGGGTTCCTTCAGCTCGAAGCGCACGGTGCGGTTGTCGACCGCCACCGCGCGGGCGACGCCGGCGAACTGCAGGGTGAACTCGGGCGATGCCTGCGGACCGCTGATCAGCCGGAAGCTGTGCACCACGTCGGCCGCCGTGACCGGGTCGCCGTTGGAGAAGCGCGCCTTCGGATGAATGCGCCAGGTCACCGCGTCGAGGCCGGGCGCGACCATCAGCTCCTCGCCGACCAGGCCGTAGACGGCGCGCGGCTCGTCCATCGCGACGAAGCCCAGCGTCTCGAACACGTAGATGCGCATCGCCGCCGGCGACACGCCCTTGACGGTGTACGGGTTCCACTTGTCGAAGCTGGAGCGGCGGTCGGGGTTGCCGAGGTTCAGCGTGCCGCCCTTGGGCGCCTGCGGGTTGACGAAGTCGAAGTGGGTGTAGCCGCGCGGGTACTTCGGCGGTTGGAAGGCGGACAGCGCGTGTTCCCAGGTGCCGGTGGCCACGGGGGCGGCGAGGCTGCCCAAGGGCAGTAGCGCCAGCAGCAGGAAGACGCGCAGGGCGCGCAGGACGACGAGACAGGAAGCGGGCATCGTGGGCGGGGCCGGGGTGGCACCGTGGAAAGCGGCGCCATCATCAGCGCATCACCGCGGTGCGGCAATCGGGGTTGTCGCCCGGCCCATGCAAGCGCGGGGCCACCCCTGCGTTGGACGGCCAGGCGATGCCCGGGGCGCGCTCGAACCAAGCGGACGCCGTGGAACCGGCTTCGCCGGGCCACCGGCGTTGCCCCCTGGGGGAGGCGCCCAAGGCGAATCGGGGGGGCTTAGTGCCTGAAGTGGCGCGTTCCGGTGAAGAGCATCGCCACGCCGCGCTCGTCGGCGGCGGCGATCACCTCGGCGTCGCGCATCGAGCCACCCGGGTGGATGACGCAGGTGGCGCCGGCGTCGACCACCACGTCCAGGCCGTCTCGGAACGGGAAGAAGGCGTCGCTGGCCACCGCCGTGCCCGCCAGGCTCAGGCCCGCGTGGCCGGCCTTGATGCTGGCGATGCGGGCCGAGTCGAGCCGGCTCATCTGGCCGGCGCCCACGCCCATGGTCATGCCGTCCTTGCAGAA
>CALMIF010000179.1 GCA_937864045.1 uncultured Aquabacterium sp.
TTCTGGCGGCGCTTCAGCCGCAACAAGGGCGCGGTGCTGGGCCTGGTGGTGCTGGCCCTGGCGCTGCTGCTGGTGGCCGTCGGGCCGCTGCTGGCGCCCAACGACCCCTGGGACATGGTGCAGCAGCCCTTCCTGCGCCCGCTGCAGGAGGCCGGCTTTCCGCTGGGCACCGACACCATGGGCCGCGACATCTTCTCCGGCGTGGTGCGCGGCGCGCGCATCTCGCTGCTGATCGCGGTGGTGTCCACCGCGGTGGCCCTGCTGATCGGCGTGGGCATCGGCGCGGTGGCGGGCTACTTCGGCGGCTGGGTCGACGCCACGCTGATGCGCTTCACCGAGCTGTTCCAGGCCGTGCCGAGCTTTGCGCTGGCCATCGTGCTGGTGGCCATCTTCCAGCCCTCGGTGGGCGCCATCGTCGCGGCCATCGCCATCGTCTCCTGGCCGCCGGTGGCGCGCCTGGTGCGCGGTGAATTCCTGACGCTGCGCCAGCGCGACTTCGTCGCCGCCGCCCAGCTGGCCGGGCTGTCGACGCCGCGCATCATCCTGACCCAGGTGCTGCCCAACGCCGCCTCGCCCATCGTGGTGATGGCCTCGCTGATGGTGGCCACGGCCATCCTGCTGGAATCGTCGCTGAGCTTCCTCGGCCTGGGCGACCCCAACCAGATGAGCTGGGGCTACATGGTGGGCTCGGCCCGCACCGTGCTGCGCCAGGCCTGGTGGATGGCGGTGTTCCCGGGCCTGGCCATCGTGCTGACGGTGCTGGCGCTGAACCTGGTGGGCGAGGGCCTGAACGACGGCCTGAACGCCCGCGCCGACGGGAGGACCCGGTGAACGCACGCCTCGACCTGGAGCAACTCGCCATGCCCGCGACCACCGAACCGGTGCTGGCCATCGAGGGCCTGGACATCCGCCTGCCGGCCGGCGCCGACCGCCCGCTGGCGGTGCAGGGCGCCAGCCTGCAGCTGCTGCGCGGCAAGACGCTGTGCGTGGTCGGCGAATCGGGCTCGGGCAAGTCGATGATCGCCAACGCCATCATGGGCCTGCTGCCCAAGCCGCAGGTGGCGCCGGTCGCGGGCCGCATCCTGTTCCAGGGGCAGGACCTGCTGCAGTTGGGCGAAGCCGGCCTGCGCGCACTGCGCGGCAGCCGCATCGGCATGGTGTTCCAGGAGCCGATGACGGCGCTGAACCCGGTGCTGAAGATCGGCGAGCAGATCGGCGAGGTCTTCGATGCCCACGTCACGCTGCCGGCGGCCGAGAAGCGCCGCCGCATCCTGGCCGCGCTGGCCGACGTGGGCCTGCCCGACCCCGCGCTGCTGATCGACAGCTACCCCTTCCGCCTGTCGGGCGGCCAGCGCCAGCGGGTGATGATCGCCTGCGCGATGGCGCTGGAGCCGGCGCTCTTGATCTGCGACGAGCCCACCACCGCGCTGGACGTGACCACCCAGGCGCAGATCCTGGCGCTGATCAAGGACCTGCAGCACCGCCGCGGCACAGCCGTGCTCTTCATCACCCATGACTTCGGCGTGGTCAGCGAGATCGCCGACCAGGTGGTCGTCATGCAGACCGGCCGCATCGTCGAGGCCGGCGCCGCGCAGCAGGTGCTGCGGGCACCGCAGCACGCCTACACGCGCCAGCTGATCGCCGCCATTCCGCACGGCCAGGCGCGCCAGGCCGCCGGCGATGCCGACGCCGACGTGGTGCTGCAGGTGCAGGACCTGTGCAAGACCCATGTCACCGGGCGCGGCCTGTTCAGCCGCGGGCGCCAGGTGCAGGCGGCGAAGGACGTGAGCTTCACCCTGCGCCAGGGCCAGACCCTGGGCCTGGTTGGCGAATCGGGCTCGGGCAAGAGCAGCGTGGGCCGCTGCCTGGTGGGGCTGTCGCCGTTCGAGTCGGGCCGCATCCTGTTCAAGGGCCGCAGCCTGCTGCCCGGCGCCAGCGGCATGCGCCAGGCCGGCGGCAAGATCCAGATGGTGTTCCAGGATCCGAACGCGTCGCTGAACCCGCGCCAGAAGATCGGCGCGGCCATCGCCGCCGGCCCCATCGCCCAGGGCGTGCCGGTGGCTGAAGCGCTGGCCCGCATGCGCGAGCTGCTGGCCCTGGTCGGCCTGGGGCCCGAGGCGGCCGACCGCTGGCCACACGCGTTCTCCGGCGGCCAGCGCCAGCGCATCTGCATCGCGCGCGCCCTGGCCCTGCGGCCCGAGCTGCTGGTGGCCGACGAGCCGGTCAGCGCGCTCGATGTCTCGGTGCAGGCCCAGGTGCTGAAGCTCTTCGCCGAGGTGCGCCAGCGCTTCCAGCTGGCGATGGTCTTCATCACCCACGACCTGCGCGTGGCCGGCGAGATGTGCGACCACATCGCGGTGATGCAGCGCGGCGCCATTGTCGAGATGGGGCCCACCGCCCAAGTGCTGGCCGACCCGCAGCACGCCTACACCCGGGCGCTGATCGAGGCCGTGCCTAGACTTGCTGCATGACCAAGCCGACAACGAAGCCGCGGGCCGAGCGCCGGGCCGCTCCCAAGCCGGCCCGCCATCCCCTCGGGGGATCGGCCGACGTACCCGTCGGACGAGGGGCTGACATGTCTCCGCCGGTGATCGCGCTGCTCAGCCGCAGCGTCGACATGGCCTTCCTGAAGCCGGCCTTCGAGGCCGCCTGCCCGGGCGTCGACCTGCGCGGGCTGCCTGACCTGGGCGACCTGGCGCAGATCGAGGCCGCCACCTGCTGGCAGCCGCCGCCCGGCGTGCTGGCCACGCTGCCGAACCTGCGCCTGCTGCAGTCGGCCGCCGCCGGCATCGACCACCTGACCGGCGACCCCACCCTGCCCACCGGCGTGCCGCTGTGCCGCATCGTCGACAGCACCATGGCCAGCGGCATGGCGGCCTACGTCACCTGGGCCGTGGTGCAGCAGCAGCGCCAGCTGGGCACCTACCGCCAGCAGGCCGCTGAAGCCCGCTGGCAGGTGCACGCGGTGCAGCCCACCCGGCAGCACCGGGTGGGCATCGCCGGCCTGGGCACCCTGGGCGCCGCCTGCGCCGGCGCGCTGCGGGCGCTGGGCTACACGCTGCGCGGCTGGCGGCGCAGCGCCACCGGCGATCTGCCCGAGGGCGTCGAACTCTTCACCGGCGACGCCCAGCGCGACGCCTTCCTGGCCGGCTGCGACACGCTGGTCAACCTGCTGCCGCTGACCGACGCCACGCGCGGCGTGCTGAACGCGCCGCTGTTCGCGCAACTGCCGCGCGGCGCCCACCTGGTCAACGTGGGCCGGGGCGAACACCTGGTCGAGGCCGACCTGCTGGCCGCGCTGGACAGCGGCCAGCTCGCCGCGGCCACGCTGGACGCCTTCAGCACCGAGCCGCTGCCGGCCGGGCACCCGTTCTGGCGCCATCCGCAAGTCACCGTGACGCCGCACATCGCCACCCGCACCACCGCCGCCGAGATCGCCCGCCAGACCCTGGCCAACCTGGCCGCCGTGCGCGCCGGGCGGGCCCCGGCCGCCCTGGTGGATCTCAACCGCGGCTACTGACCCCACCACCGCCATGCAAGCCTTCTTCTGCCCCGACCAGCTGCTGCACACGCCGCAGCAGTTCATGCGCCTGGGCCGGCTGCACAAGCCGGCCGACGTGCCCGCCCGCGCCGAGGCGCTGCGCGACACGCTCACCCGCCTGGGCGTGCCGGTGCACCTGCCCGCCGAAGCGGGGCTGGATGCGCTGCAGGCCGTGCACAGCCCGGCCTACCTGGCCTACCTGGCCACGGCCTTCGAGCGTTGGCAGGCGCTGGCCATGCCCGGCGTCGAGCCCGGCCCCGAGGTGCTGCCCAACCTGGGCCCGGCCCTGCATGTGCGGCGCGACCTGGCGCGCGGCGACTGCCCGTCGCCGTCGGTGGTGGCGCAGACCGGCTGGTACATCAGCGACCTGGCCTGCCCCATCGGCCCGCACACCTGGCGGTCCATCCTGCGCGCCGCCCACACCGCGCTGGCCGCCGCCGAGGCCGTGTGCGCGGGCGCACCACGCGCGTATGCGCTGTGCCGGCCCTCCGGCCACCATGCGCAACGGGACCGGGCGGGCGGCTTCTGCTACGTCAACAACGCGGCCGTGGCCACCCAGCGCCTGGTGCAGCGGTTCGGCCGCGTGGCCGTGCTCGACGTCGACGCCCACCACGGCGACGGCACGCAGCAGATCTTCTACGACCGGGGCGACGTGCTCACCGTCTCCACCCACGCCGACCCCGACTTCTACTACCCGTTCTACAGCGGCCGGGCCGACGAGCGCGGCGCGGGTGACGGCTTGGGGCTCAACCTGAACCTGCCGCTGGCCCATGGCAGCGGCAATGCCGAGTTCACCGCTGCGCTGGATGCCGGCGTGGCCGCGGTGCGCGCCTTCCAGCCCGCCGCCCTGGTGCTGTGCATGGGCTTCGACACCTTCGGCGACGACCCGCTGAGCGTGCTCAAGCTCACCCACGACGCCTACCGCGCCGTGGGCCAGCGGGTGCGCGGCCTGGGCCTGCCCACCGTGGTGGTGCAGGAAGGCGGCTACATGGTCGAGGCCCTGGGCCCGGGCCTGCAGGCGCTGCTGGAGGGCCTGGGCGGGTGAGCGCGACTGCGGCGCCCGATCAGCGTGCCACCGGCGTGCTGCTGTTTCTGGCGGCCCTGCTCTGCTTCGCGCTCGACGACGCCTTCGCCAAGCAGATGGTGGGCAGCTTCTCGCCTGTGGCGGTGAACCGGGGCCGCTACATCGCGGTGGGGAGCCTGGCGCTGGCCTGGCTGCTGCACAGCGGCGAGCTGCGGCCCTGGCGGGCGCCGCACCAGCGCCTGCTGCTGCTGCGGGCGCTGGCCCTGGCCGTCACCGCCACCTGCTTCATGACCGCCCTGGTCAGCATGCCGCTGGCCGAGGCCACGGCCATCTACTTCACCGCGCCGCTGGTGATGGTGGCGTTGTCGCCCTGGCTGCTGGGCGAGGCGGTGGCGCCGCGCCAGTGGCTGGCGGTGGCGGCGGGCTTCGGCGGCATGCTGCTGATCGTGCGGCCCGGCAGCGCGCTGCCGCTGGTGGGCACGGGGCTGATGGCCGTGGCGGCGCTGAGTGATGCGCTGTTCCAGCTGCTCACGCGCAAGCTGTCGGGCCGGGTCAGCCCGGCCACGCAATACGCCTACATGGCGGCGGTCTGCCTGGTGCTGACCCAGGCCGTGAGCCAGGTACCGGCCATGCCCGGTGCCGGCGGCGCCTGGCCCGACGCGGCGCAGATGGCGCTGCTGGTGGCCGGCGGCCTGGTCAGCGGCGCGGCGCAGTGGCTGCTGCTGGCGGCCTTCCGCCGCGTGCCGCTGGCCACGCTGGCGCCGCTGAACGACCTGCAGCTGCTGCTGGCGGTGCTGATCAGCAGCTTCTGGTTCCAGCGCCCGCCCGACGGCCTGGCCCTGGCCGGCATGGGCCTGATCGCCGCCGCCGGCGTGGCGCTGGCGCTGCGCCGCGGTTGACATCCACAAGAACAGTCCCGGAGACAAGCCCATGGCCGCCCTGCCAGACAACGACGACGCTGACGACAGCGGGCCCGGCTTCTCGTCGATCCAGGTGCCCGACCTGGTGGCGATGGTCGAGGCCCAGCTGCAGGACGCCATCCTCGAAGGCCGCATCGCCCTGGGCGAGCGCATCGTCGAGGCCGACCTGGCGCGGCGCATGGGCATCAGCCGCGCCCCGGTGCGCGAGGCCGCGCGCCGGCTGGAAAGCAGCGGCCTGCTGGTGGCCCGGCCGCGCCACGGCTTCGCGGTGCGCGACTTCACGCTGCAGCAGGTCGACGACCTGTACCAGGTGCGCATCGAGCTGGAGCTGATGGGCGCCCGCCTGGCCTGCCGCCACGCCAGCGACGCCGATTGCGCCGCGCTGCTGGCGCGGGTCGACGAGATGGTGGCCCAGGCCGGCAGCCTGAGCCGCGCACGGCGCGTGGCGGTGGACCTGGCCTTCCACCAGCAGCTGTGCGCGCTCAGCGGCAATGCCTACCTGCTCAGGCTGTTCCAGAACCTGCGCCACGAGGTGCAGCTGTTCCTGGCGCTCAGCGCCGACAGCTACGGCGACCCCGCCGCCCTGGCCGAGACCCACCGCCCCATCGCGCTGGCGCTGCAGCGCCGCGACGAGGCCGCGCTGCTGCAGGCCCTGCGCCACCACCTGGACGATGCCGTGCAGCATGTGCGCCTGCTGTTCGCCCAGCGCCCTTCCGCCTGAACCACAGCCACCATGCACGTCGTCCACAGCCCCCAGCACAGCGGCCATGACCCGCAGCAGTTCATCGTGCGCGGCCGCTTCCGGCGCAGCAACGAGCAGCCCGAGCGCGCCGAGCGCCTGCTGGCCGCCGCGCTGGCCGAGGGCCTGCATGCGGTGGAACCCGCCGACCACGGCCCCGGCCCGCGCGGCGCCATCCACACGCCCGAGTACCTGCACTTCCTGGCCACGGTGTGGGAACGCTGGCAGCAACTGCCCGATGCCAGCGACGAGGTGCTGCCCAACGTCCACCCCTTTCCCGGCCAGCCCTGCAGCTACCCCGACAGCCTGGTCGGCCAGGCCGGGTTCCACCTGGGCGACATGGCCAGCTCGGTGGGCCGGCACACCTGGACGGCGGCGGTCTGGTCGGCCCATGTGGCCACCCATGCGGCCCAGCTGGTGCTGGACGGCGAGCGCGCCGCCTACGCCCTGTGCCGCCCGCCCGGCCACCATGCCTATGCCGACCGCGCCAATGGCTTCACCTACCTGAACAACGCCGCCATCGCCGCCCAGCACCTGCGCCAGCGCCATGCCCGGGTGGCGGTGCTGGACATCGACGTGCACCACGGCAATGGCACGCAGGGCATCTTCTGGCGCCGCAACGACGTGCTGACCATCTCGCTGCACGGCGACCCGCATTTCTGCACCCCGTTCTTCACCGGCCATGCGCATGAGCGCGGCGAGGGCGACGGCCTGGGCTACAACCTGAACCTGCCGCTGGCCAAGGGCACGGGCGACGCCGGCTTCCTGGCCGCGCTGGGCGTGGCGCTGCAGCGCATCACCGACTACGCGCCTGGCGCCCTGGTCGTGGCCCTGGGCCTGGACGCCCACGAGCGCGACCCCTACCAGGCGCTGGCCGTCACCACGCCGGGCTTCGGCCAGGTGCTCGCCGCCATCGCCCGGCTGGGCCTGCCGACCGTGCTGGTGCAGGAAGGCGGCTACCTGTCCGACGACCTGGGCCTGAGCCTGCGCAGCGCGCTGCGCGGCTTCCTGTCCGCCGCATGAGCGCACCGGGCCGCTCCCAAGCGCGAATCCCGGCGCGCGCAGCGCGGAGGGTCGTCCAGTGAGCACGGACTTCGACCAGCTGCCCGAAGCGGCGGTGCTGTGCGCCGCCGCGGCGCCGGTGCCCATCACGTGGGCGCAGCAGATGCTGCAGCGGCATTGGGCGCTGGACCTGGCGCTGGAGCCCGTGAGCGGCGAGCGCGACAGCAACTTCAGCGGCACGGCGGTGATGGGCGGCGTGCCGACCAAGCTGCTGTTCAAGTCCTCGCACCCTGACGAGCCTGCCCTGGTGACCGACTACCAGACCCAGGCCCTGCTGCACCTGCAGCGCCACGCGCCCGGGCTGCCGGTGCAGCGCCTGCAGCCGGCGGCCCGCGGCGAGCCCGCCGTCACCGCCACCGCGCCCGACGGCCGGCCGCGGGTGCTGCGCCTGCTGCGCTGGCTGCACGGCCTGCCGATGCCGCAGGCGCCGCGCACCGATGCACTGCGCGCCAGCGTGGCCGGCCTGCTGGCGCGGCTGGACCTGGCGCTGGCCGGCCTGCAGCACCCGGCCGCCGCCTTGCAACTGCCCTGGGACATCCAGCGCGCCCACGGCGTGGCCAGCCTGGTGGCGCAGATGCCCGACCCCGGCCGCCGCGCGCTGGCCGAGGGCGCGCTGCGGCTGTTCCGGGCCCAGGCCCTGCCGCACCTGGCCGCCCTGCCGCGCCAGGCCATCCACAACGACTTCAACGTGCACAACCTGCTGGTCGACCCGCAGCGGCCCGCCGTGGCCAGCGGCATCCTCGACTTCGGCGACATGCTGGCCGCGCCGCGCATCAACGACCTGGCGGTGGCCGCGGCCTACCAGCTCGACGCCGAGGGCGACGCCGACCGTGCGCTGGGCACCGTGGCCGCGTTTGCGGCGGCCTACCACGCCCAGGCGCCGCTCCAGCCGGCGGAGCTGGACCTGCTGTGGCCGCTGGTCAACGCCCGGCTGCTGATGGTGGTGGCGATCAGCGGCTGGCGGGCGCAGCGCCAACCCGAGATCGCGCCCTACCTGCTGCGCAACAACCCCATCTCCTGGGCCCGGCTGGCCGCCTGCGCGGACGTGCCGCCCGACCGGGCGCGCGAGGCCATCCGCGCTGCCTGCAAGCTCTGACGACCATGACCACCACCGACGACCTGCTGGCGCGCCGCGCCCGCGTGCTGGGCCCGGCCTACCGCCTGTTCTACGAGCGCCCGCTGCAATTGGTGCGCGGCGAGGGCGTGTGGCTGTTCGACGCCGACGGCCGGCGCTACCTGGACGCCTACAACAACGTGGCCGCCGTGGGCCACTGCCATCCGCAGGTGGTGCAGGCCATCGCCGCCCAGGCCGCCACGCTGAACACGCACACCCGCTACCTGCACGACGGCGTGGTGGCCTATGCCGAGCGCCTGCTGGCGACCATGCCCGCCGCGCTGGGCCAGGCCATGTTCACCTGCACCGGCAGCGAGGCGAATGACCTGGCCCTGCGCATCGCCCGCGCCCACACCGGCGCCCAGGGGCTGATCGTCACCCGCTGGGCCTACCACGGCGTCACCCAGACCATCGCCGAGGCCTCGCCCTCGCTGGGCGCGGGCATGCGCCTGGGCGATGCGGTGCGCACCGTCGACCTGCCGCTGCACGCGCCGCCCGAGCAGATCGGCCCGCGCTTCGCGGCGGGCGTGCGCGCGGCCATCGCCGACCTGCGCGCCCACGGCCTGGCACCGGCCGCCCTGCTGGTCGACACCGTGTTCTCCAGCGACGGCGTGCTGACCGACCCGCCCGGCTTCGTGGCCGAGGCGGTGGCCGACGTGCGCGCCGCCGGCGGCGTGCTGATCGCCGACGAGGTGCAGGCCGGCTTCGGCCGCAGCGGCGACGCCTTCTGGGGCTTCGCGCGCCACGGCCTGGTGCCCGAGATCGTCAGCATGGGCAAGCCCATGGGCAACGGCCACCCGGTGGCCGGCGTGGCGGTGCAGCCGGCGGTGCTGAAGGCCTTCGGCGACCAGTGCCGCTACTTCAACACCTTCGGCGGCAACCCGGTGGCCATGGCCGCCGCCGGCGCGGTGCTGGACGTGCTGCAGCAGCAGGCCCTGCAGGACAACGCACAACGCGTGGGCGCGCTGCTGCGCGACGGCCTGCGCAGCCTGGCGGCGCGCCGCCGCTGCATCGGCGCCGTGCGCGGCGCGGGCCTGTTCATCGCGCTGGACATCGTGCAGCCCGACGGCAGCGGTGCGCCCGATGCCGCGCGGACGCTGCAGGTGGTCAACGGCCTGCGCGAGCGCGGCGTGCTGCTCAGCGCCACCGGCCAGGCCGCCAGCGCGCTGAAGATCCGCCCGCCGCTGGTCTTCGCGCCGCAGCACGCCACCTTGCTGGTGGACACGCTGGACCGGCTGCTGGGCGATCTGGCCGCCTGAGAACCTAGCGTGCGCCCTGCGCGGGCGTGGGCGCCACCCGCGGCGCCAGGAAGGTGGCCGCCAGGTCCAGCGACGAGCGCACGCCGATGTCGGCGCGGTGGTCGGCCAGCCAGCGGTCGGCCGCGGCATGGCCCAGGGCGTGCAGCGCCTGCAGGAAGGCCGGGTCGGTGTTGACCTTGCTGGACGCGCGCAGCGGCGCCAGGCCGGCGTCGTCGGCCACCATGTGCAGGCGCAGGTTCTTGTAGTCGTCGCCCGACAGGCGGCCCTGCTCGACCAGGCGGCCGACGAAGCCGATGGCCCGCATCTCCGCCACCAGGCCGGCGTTGAAGGTGATCTCGTTGACGCGGTCGGCGATCTCGGCCGGTGTGTCCGGCGTGCCCGGGCGCGACAGCGGGTTGATCTTGACCAGCACCAGGTCCAGCGCGGGCGTCTCGTAGACCAGCGGCCACAGCGCCGGGTTGCCGCTGTAGCCGCCGTCCCAGTAGGGCTCGCCGTCGATCTCCACTGCCCGGAAGAGCTGCGGCAGGCAGGCCGAGGCCAGCAGCGCGTCGATGTCCAGGTCGGCCCGCTGGAACACCCGCGGCTGGCCGGTGCGCACCGCCGTGGCCACGATGAACAGCGGGATCGGGCTGGCACGCAGCCGCGCCGCATCCACATGCCGGGCCAGCACCGTGCGCAGCGGGTCGCGGCCCAGCGGGTTGAACTGGTAGGGGCTGAACAGCCTGAGGAACTGCTGCTGCCACAGGTAGAACGGGTTCAGGTCGAGGTTGAAGGCTGCCAGCGGCAGCGCCGCGCCGGCACCGGCGAAGCAGCCGCCGCCCCAGGCACCCGACTGCGCACCCACGTCCAGCCAGAACGCCCGCAGCGCCGCCTGCGCACCGCGCCGCCCGCCGTCGACCCAGCCGCAGGCCAGCACCGCGGCGTTCAGCGCACCGGCGCTGGTGCCGCTGATGCCGGCCAGGTCCAGGCCGGTCTCGTCGAGCAGGCGGTCGAGCACGCCCCAGGTGAAGGCGCCATGCGAGCCACCGCCCTGCAGCGCCAGCACGATGGGGCGGCCGGCCGTGGCGGCAGGTTGCACTCCGGCGGCGGCGCGGGCGGAACGGCGGCTGGGCATGGCGGTGGTCGGGACGGTGGGTGGTGGCTGGTGGCTGCTGGCGGGTGCTCAGCGCGGCTTGCGCAGCGCCGGCTCGTCGAGGTCGAGCTCGGCCATGCGCAGGCGCAGTGCGCCGGGCTCGGCCAGGGCGTCGCCGGTGGCCGACAGGTCGCCCACCACCGCCGCGCGCAGCGCGCCGGCCGACCAGTGGCGGCGCGCAAAGTCCTGCACCTGGGCCGGGGTAACGGCCAGCAACTGCGGCACATGGTCGGCCAGGTCGGCCAGCGGCCGGCCGGCGGCCCACTGGCCGGCCAGCACGCCGGCCAGGCCGCCGGTGGTCTGCAGCCGGCGGCCGAAGCCGCCCACCAGGGTGGCCTGGCGCGCGGCCAGCTCGTCGGCGCCGGGCGGGGCGTCGGCCAGGCGGGTGATCTCGCCGCGCAGCAGGGCCAGCACCTGCGGTGCATTGGCATGTGCCGTCTGCGCCTGGGCGCTGGCCATGCCGCCGGGCGCCAGCGCCTCGGTGGTGCCGGCCACGCCGTAGCTCAGGCCGCGCTTGATGCGCACCACCTGGTTCAGCCGCGCCGAATAGCCGCCGGCCAGCACCGCATGCGCCACCACGCCGGTGCGTCGATCGGCCGCCGCCTGGGCGACGAAGGGCGCGGCCACGGCCACGCAGCTCTGGCCAGCGCCGGGCAGGTCGACCAGCACCAGCGGATGGTCCAGCGGCCGCGGCGGCGCCATCACGGCCACCGGCGGCGCCCCGGCCGGCGCGCGCCAGTCGCCCAGCAGGCGCTGCGCCAGCTGGAAGCCGGCGTCGGGCGTGATGTCGCCCACCAGCACCAGGGCCACGCGGTCAGGCCGCACCCAGGTGGCCTGGAAGCCGCGCAGGTCGGCCAGGGCCAGGCGCTGCAGCGCCGCCGGCGTGGCCACCCGGCCGTGCGGCACGTCGCCCCAGAAGCTGCGGCGCAAGACCCGGCCGGCCACCTCGTCGGGGCTGCCCAGGCTCAGGCGCAGCGTGTCCAGCGCCTGGGCGCGGGCACGGTCCAGCTCGCCGGCAGCCAGCAGCGGGCGGCGCAGCACATCGGCCAGCAGGGCCAGCGCGGCATCGGTGCGGGCGCTGGTGACGGTCATCGTCAGCGTGCCCAGGCCCCAGCTGCTGCGGGCGTCCAGGGGACTGCCCAGGGCCTCGGCCTGCCGCGCCAGCTCGGCCGCGCCCACCGGCCGCCCGCCGCGCTGCGCGCCCTTGGGCCACAGCGTGGCCAGCAGCTCGGCCGCACCGTTGCGCCCGGGCGGGTCGGCCTCGGGCCCGGCGCGCACCGCCAGCACGAGGCTGACCAGGGGCAGGCCGGGGCGCGGCGCCACCTGCACCACCAGGCCGTTGTCGAGCTGGCGCTCGGCCACCTCGGGCAGCTGCAGCGCCCGCGGCGGCTGCGCCGGCGGTGGTTCGTCCACGCCCGGCACGGCACCGGCGCTGCCGGGCAGCGCGATGCCGGACAGCCCCAAGCCGGACAGCCCGATGGCGGGCCCGGCACCCAGCGCCAGGGCCAGGGCGCGTCGGCGGGGGTCGATGGCCTGCGTCACGCCGCACCCCCCTGGGTGTAGTCGATGGTCACGCGGCGGGCCTTGAGCACACGCTGCTCCAGCACGCGCTGCACGTCGGCCACGCGCACCGCCTGCAGCCGCGCCAGGCGGGCGTCGGCCTCGCGCGGGTCGCCCAGCTGCAGGGCGGCCATGCCGATGGCGTTGGCCAGGCCCTGCGGGGTCTGGCGCTGCAGCAGCGCCGCGGTCAGCAGCTGGGTGCGCACCTTGTCGATCTCGTCGAGGCCCACCCGCCCGCGCGCCAGCCGCGCCAGCTCGTCGAGCAGGGCCGTCTCCAGGCGGCGCAGGTCCTGCCCGCTGGCGGCGATGGCATAGGCCGCCAGCAGGCCGGCGTCGGCATACAGGTCGGCGCTGAAGCCGGCGGCCTGGGCGCTGCGGGCGGTGTAGACCAGGGCCTGGTTCAGCCGCGCCGATTCACCGGCCGACAGCAGGGCCTGGGCCACCTCCAGCGCCGGCGCGTCGGGATGGCTGGCGGGCGGGCCCTTCCACACCAGGGCCACCGCGGGCAGGGGCACGTTCGGGCCCTGCACCCGGGCCTGCTGGTCGCGCAGGCGGGCGGGCTCGGCCACCTGCACCCGCGGGATGGGCGCCGCCGGCGTGGCCAGCGGGCCGAAGTAGCGGTCGACCCAGGTGTCGAGCCGGGCCGCGTCGAAGTCACCGACGACGATCAGCAGCGCGTTGTCGGGCCGGTAGTAGGTGGCGTGGAAGCGGCGCACGTCGTCCAGCGTGGCGGCGTTGAGGTCGGCCTCGCTGCCGATCACCGGCCTGCGGTAGGGATGGGCCTCGAAGGCCAGGCCGGGCAGCGCGTTGAACAGGCGGCCGTAGGGGTCGGCCAGCACGCGCTCGCGCAGCTCCTCGATCACCACCTTGCGCTCGCTGTCGAAGTTGGCCTGGTCCACCTGCAGGTGCGCCAGGCGCTCGGCCTCGGCCCACAGCAGGCGTTCCAGGTGGTTGGCCGGCACCTCGTTCTGGTAGGCCGTCATGTCCTCGGCGGTGAAGGCGTTGTTCTGGCCGCCCACGTCCTCGGTCAGGCGGTCGAACATCTCGTCGGGCATGTGGCGCGTGCGCTTGAACATCAGGTGCTCGAACAGGTGCGCGAAGCCCGAGCGGCCGGCCGGGTCGTCCTTGCCGCCGACGTGGTACCAGACCTGCACGCTGACCGTGCCGGTGGCCTGCATCGGCAGGCTCACCACCTGCAGCCCGTTGGCCAGGCGGCGCTGGCGCAGCGCCATCGGCGCCAGGCTGACCGGCGGCATGGCGGCCACGGTAGCAGCCGTTGCCGGCCGCGGGGCCGCCCAGGCCGGCAGGTGAGCGGCCAGCGGAAAGGCGCCCAGCAGCGCCAGGCCACGGCGGCGGGTGATCAGGTGGGGCATCGGCGGGCAGCGGGACAGGGCATGCGCCGATCATCGCCGAAAGGCGGCTGCCCTCCGGTCGCGGGCGAGGCGGCGCTGTGGCGGCGCGCGGCCGTCAACGGGCAGGCGCCGCCACCGGCGCCCGCGTGCCGGCTCTGGCCGTGCGGAAATGCCACCAGGGCAGCGCCTGCGTCAGTGCCAGCACCTGGCCACCGTGCGACGGCGCGTAGCCGGCCAGGCCCTGCAGCGCCAGCACCCAGGCCGGGTCGGCCAGCGCGGCGCGCAGCTTCTGCACCGCGGGATGCGCCAGCGCGTCCTTCAGGCAGACCAGGTAGTAGTCCTCGTCGATCAGCGGCACGAAGCCCAGGCCGAAGGCGCGGGCGGCGGCCTCGATGCCGGGGCCGGCATCGGCAGTGCCGCCGGCCAGGGCGGCGGCCACGGCCAGGTGGCTGTCCTCGGGCGGATCGGACCAGCCGGCGATGGCCTCGGGCGCCAGGCCCTGCTCGGCCAGCAGGTGGTCCATCAGCAGGCGCGTGCCCGAGCCACTCTGGCGGTTCAGGAAGCGCGGCGCATGGCCCGGGCGCCCCGCCAGGTCGGCCAGGCCCTGCAGGCCCAGCGGATTGCCCGGCCGCACCATCAGGCCCTGGGTGCGGCGCACGCAGCCGATCAGCTTGTGCTGGCCGGGCTTGAGCAGGGGCTTGAGCGCCGCGGCGAACTGGCGCGACCCACGCTGCATGTTCTGCAGGGCCGGCACATGGAAGCCCGCCACCAGGCAGCGGCCCTGGGCCAGCGCGGCCAGCGCGTCGACGCTGCCGGCAAAGCGCAGGTCGATGTGCAGGCCATGGGTCTGGTTGGCGATGTCGCGCAGCAGGGGCAGGGCCAGGTCGTGGCTGGCGAAGACGGTCAGCACATGCTGGCTGCCGTCCAGCGCGTCGGCCAGCACGCGCTCCAGTTCGGCGCGCAGCGCCTCGATGTGCGGCGTCAGCCGGGCGCGGGCGCGCTTCTCGGCCCACAACAGGCGGTCGGCGAAGGGCGTCAGCCGCGCCGGCTGGCCCTGGGCCCAGGTGATCAGGGGTTCGCCCAGCGCCGCTTCCCAGCGCTTGAGCGCGCCCCAGATGTGGCGGTAGCTGGCACCCAGGCTGGTCGCCGCATGCTGGATCGAGCCGTGCTCGTGCACGGCGGTCAACAGTTCAAACAGCGGGTTGTGCAGCGCCGCGCCACGCTGGTCGGTGGCTTCGAAGCTGTACTGGAGATGAACACCACGGGATTTCATGGCGCCATTCTGGCGGGCCGGCCAGGGCGCTGCGCCGTCACCCCCCGAACAGCTTCTTCAACCAGGCCAGCAGCTTCGCCATCGCGCCCTGCGGCGCGGCCTCCACCACCGCCGGCACCGGCTCGGGCGCGACCTGGTAGCGCGCCTGCAGCTGGGTGTTGAAGGTGGCGAAGAACTCGGTGGCCATCTTCTGCGCTGCCATGTCGACCAGGCGCGAGCCGAGCTGGGCGATCTTGCCGCCCACCGTGGCCTTGGCGGTGTAGTGCAGCACCGTCTCGTGCGGGCCGGTCGATTCCAGCCGGACCTCGGCCGTGCCCTTGCCGTGGCCGGCGGCACCACCCTGGCCCTCGAAGCGCAGGGTGTAGCTGGTCGGCGGCTGCAGGTTCTCCAGCTGCAGCTTGCCCTTGAACTTGGCCTTGACCGGGCCGATGGCGGCGGTGATCAGCACCTCGTACTGGTTGTCGCCGGTGGCGGTGATGCCCTCGCAGCCCGGGATGCATTCCTTGAGCAGGCTGATGTCGTTGAGCGCCTCCCAGGCCTGGGCCTGGGCGACGGGCAGGGATTGCTGGCTGGTGAGTTCCATCGTGGATCCGGATGTGGTGGGGTGTTCAGGGGCGGCGACGCGGCGGTGTGTCAGTTTCGGACAGCACGCCGACCAGGTCGGCCAGGCTTTGCAGGTTGTGTGCCGGAAGGAACCGGTCACAGTGCGGCAGCATCGCCTGGATGCCGGCCGCGCGCGGCTCGAACTTGGCGAAGCGCAGCAGCGGGTTCAGCCACACCAGGCGGCGGCAGCGCTTGTGCAGGCGCTCCATCTCGAAGCCGAGCTGCCGGGTGTCGCCATGCTCCAGGCCATCGCTGATCAGCAGCACGGTGGTGCGGCCGGTCAGCACGCGGCGCGCCCAGTGCTGGTTGAAATCATGCAGGCTGGTGGTGATGCGCGTGCCGCCCGACCAGTCCGCCACCGCGCGCACCACCTGGGCCACGGCGATGTCGGGGTCGCGGCTCTTCAGCAGGCGGGTGGTGCGCGTGAGCCGCGTGCCGAAGACGAAGCTCTCGACATGGGCCTCGGCATGGCCCAGCGCATGGGCGAAGTGCAGCAGCATGCGCGAGTAGCGGCTCATGCTGCCGGAGATGTCGGCCAGCACCAGCAGCGGCGCAGGCTGGATGCGGGGGGCGCGCCAGCGTGTGTCCCACAGCTCGCCGCCATGGCGGGCCATCGCCGCCAGCGTGGCGCGCCAGTCGGCCCGGCCGGGGCGGTTGGCGCGGCGGGTGCGGCGCGTGGGCAGCGGCTCGAAAACCAGCCGCAGTTGCGCCAGCAGGCGCTGCGCCTCGCGCCATTCGTCGGCGGTCATGGTGTCGAAATCGGCCTGGCGCAGCACCTCGCGGTCGTTCCAGGTCAGCTCGGCGTTGATCTCGACCTGCTCCTGCTCGGGCTCGTCGGGCGGCCGGTTGGGCTGGTGCGGGAACAGCGCGTCGCCCAGGCGGCGGTTCTCCGGCGGCGGCGGCTCGGCGCCCTCCTTCACGTTGACCTTGGGCAGCAGCAGGGCGCGCATGCGGCCCATCAGGTCGGGATCGCGCCAGAACAGCACGAAGGCCTGGTCGAACAATTCGCGGTGCTCGATGCGGTCGACCATGCAGGCGCTGAGCACGGCGTGGAAGTCGCGCTTGCTCTCCAGCCCCGCCACCTGCAGCGCGGCCAGTGCCGTGTGCACCCGGTCGCTGCCCACCGGCATGCCCGCGTTGCGCAGCACGCGGGCGAAGTGCATCACGTTCTCGGCGAGATGGCCGGGACTGTTCTTGGTGAACAGCATCAGCGAACGAACCAAGCGGTCGCCATGGAACCGGCTTCGCCGGGCCGCTGGCGACGCCCCCCCTGGGGGGGAGGCGCCGAAGGCGCTTCGGGGGGGAGTCATGTCAGTGACCGGCGACCCGGGCTTCCTCGCGCACCTGGTCGAGCAGCCGCGCCGCCTCGCTGCCCTGCATGCGGGCGATGTCGTCCTGGTATTTCAGCAGCACGCCCAGCGTGTGCTGGATCACCTCGGGGTCCAGCACCATCGCGTCCAGCTCCATCAGCGCACGTGTCCACTCGATGGTCTCGGCGATGCCGGGCAGCTTGGTCAGCTCGATGCTGCGCAGCTTCTGCACGAAGGCGACGATCTGCGCCGCCAGCGCGGGGCCGATGCCGGGCACCCGCCGCTGCAGGATGTCCAGCTCGCGCTTCGCATCCGGGAAGTCGACCCAGTGGTACAGGCAGCGGCGCTTGACCGCGTCGTGGATCTCGCGCGTGCGGTTGCTGGTCAGGATCACGATCGGCGGCTGAGCGGCCTTGACGGTGCCCAGTTCGGGGATCGTGATCTGGTAGTCGGCCAGCACCTCCAGCAGAAATGCCTCGAAGGGCTCGTCGGCGCGGTCCAGTTCGTCGATCAGCAGCACCGGCGGCACCGGGTTGGCCGGATCGATGGCCTGCAGCAGGGCGCGCTTGGTCAGGAAGCGCTCGCTGAAGAGTTCGTTCGCCAGCGCGTCGCGGTTGGTCTTCTCACCCGAGGCTTCGGCCAGGCGGATCTCCATCATCTGGCGGCCGTAGTTCCACTCGTAGGCGGCGCCGGCCAGGTCCAGGCCCTCGTAGCACTGCAGGCGGATCAGCGGCCGGCCCAGCATGGTGGCCAGCGTGCGCGCGATCTCGGTCTTGCCGGTGCCGGGTTCACCTTCCAGGAACAGCGGGCGCTGCAGCTTCAGCGCCAGGTAGACGCCCGTCGCCAGCTGGCGGTCGGCCACGTAGTCCAGCGCCGCCAGGCGGGCGATGGTGTCGTCGATGCTGGTGGGCAGTGCGGTGTCAGACAAAGCGGAAGCTCCAACAAAAACGCCGCACCGGGTGCGGCGTTTTCAGGCAGGACGGGACAGATTCAGCCGACAGCCCGCGCAGCGAGCACGGGAATCAGCGCAGCGCGGTACTCGGCCGAACCGTGCAGGTCGCTGTTCAGGCCGTCGGCGCTGACGGTGGCGCCGTTCAGCGCGCCAGCCGACCAGTTGCTGGCCAGCTTGGCTTCCAGGTCGGACGCACGGAACACGCCCGAGCCGGCGCCGGTCACCGCCACGCGCGCACCCTTCGGGCCCTTGCTGACGAAGACACCGACGATCGAAAAGCGCGATGCCGGCTGCTTGAACTTCTGCCAGCCGGCCTTCTCGGGCACCGGGAAGCTGACGGCGGTGATGACCTCGCCTTCGTTCAGCGCGGTGCTGAACATGCCGGTGAAGAAGTCGTCGGCGGCGATGTCGCGGCTGTTGGTGTGGATGGTGGCGCCCAGGCCCAGCGCGGCGGCCGGGTAGCAGGCGGCGGGGTCGTTGTTGGCCAGGCTGCCGCCGATGGTGCCGCGGTTGCGCACCTGGCGGTCGCCGATCTTGCCGGCCAGGTCGGCCAGTGCCGGAATGGCCTTCTGCACGTCGGCGCTGGCGGCCACGGCGGCGTGGGTGGTCATCGCGCCGATCTTCACGACGCCGTTGGCGACGGTGATGCCCTTGAGGTCGGCGATGGCCCCCAGGTCGACCAGGGTGTCGGGCGCGGCGAGGCCGAGCTTCATCGACGACAGCAGGGTCTGGCCGCCGGCCAGGAACTTGACGTTGTCGGCAGCGCCGGCACGGGCGGCGTCGGCCACCGAGGCGGGGTTGGCGTAGGCAAATGCTTGCATGGTCTTGTGTCTCCTGGCGGATCAGCGTGCAGCCTGGATGGCCTTCCACACAGTGTAGGGCGTGGCCGGCATCGGCACATCCTTGACGCCGATGGCATTGCAGATGGCGTTGATGACCGCCGGCGGCGAGCCGATGGCGCCCGCCTCGCCGCAGCCCTTCACGCCCAGCGGGTTGTGGGTGCAGGGCGTGCCCTTGGCGGTCTCGACGTTGAAGCTGGGCAGGTCGTCGGCGCGCGGCATCGCGTAGTCCATGTAGCTGCCTGTCAGCAGCTGGCCGGTCTCGGTGTCGTAGACGCCGTGTTCCAGCAGCGCCTGGCCGATGCCCTGCGCCAGGCCGCCGTGCACCTGGCCTTCGACGATCATCGGGTTGATGACGTTGCCGAAGTCGTCGCAGGCGGTCATGCGGTCGATGCGGGTGTGGCCGGTCAGCGGGTCGACCTCGACCTCGCAGATGTAGGTGCCGGCGGGGTAGGTGAAGTTGCTGGGGTCGTAGAACGCGTTCTCGTTCAGGCCCGGCTCCAGCTTGTCGTGCGGGAAGTTGTGCGGCACGTAGGCGGTGAGCGAGACCGCGGCGAACGGCACCTTCTTGTCGGTGCCGGCGACCTTGAACTCGCCGCCCTCGAACACGATGTCGGTGTCGGCCGCCTCCAGCAGGTGGGCGGCGATCTTCTTGCCCTTGGCGATGATCTTGTCGACCGCCTTGACGATGGCGGTGCCACCCACGGCCAGCGAGCGGCTGCCGTAGGTGCCCATGCCGAACAGCACCTTGCCGGTGTCGCCATGCTCGATGGAGATGTCGTCCATCGGGATGCCCAGCTTGTCGGCCACCACCTGGGCGAAGGTGGTCTCGTGGCCCTGGCCATGGCTGTGGCTGCCGGTGAAGATCGTCACCTTGCCGGTGGGGTGCACCCGCACCTCGCCGGCCTCGAACAGGCCGGCACGTGCGCCCAGCGCACCCGCCACGCTGGACGGCGCGATGCCGCAGGCCTCGATGTAGGCGCTGTAGCCGATGCCGCGCTTGAGGCCCTTGGCGGCGCTGGCCGCCTTGCGCGCCTCGAAGCCGGCCACGTCGGCCAGCTCCAGCGCGCGGGTCATGGTCGCGTCGTAGTCGCCGGTGTCGTAGGTCAGGCCCACCGGCGTGGCGTACGGGAAGCTCTTGATGAAGTTGCGGCGGCGCAGTTCCGCCGGGTCCATGCCCAGTTCACGCGCGGCGGTCTCGACGATGCGCTCGACCACGTAGGTGGCTTCCGGCCGGCCAGCGCCGCGGTAGGCGTCGACCGGCGCGGTGTTGGTGAACATCGCATCCACCGAGCACCAGATCTTGGGCGTGGCGTACTGGCCGGCCAGCAGCGTCGCGTACAGGATGGTGGGCACGCTGCTGGCGAAGGTGGACAGGTAGGCGCCCAGGTTGGCCGTGGTGTGCACCTGCATGCCGACGAACTTGCCGTCCTTGTCCAGGCCCAGGCTCACCGTGGTGGCGTGGTCGCGGCCGTGGGCGTCGGACAGGAAGGCCTCGCTGCGGCTGCTGGTCCACTTGATCGGGCGCAAGAGCTGCTTGCTGGCGAAGACGATGGCCGTCTCCTCGCCGTACAGGAAGATCTTGCTGCCGAAGCCGCCGCCCACGTCGGGCGCCACCACGCGCATCTTGTGCTCGGGAATGCCCAGCACGAAGGCGCACATCAGCAGGCGCTCGACGTGCGGGTTCTGGTTGG
>CALMIF010000180.1 GCA_937864045.1 uncultured Aquabacterium sp.
TGGCGCGGGCACTACCTGGGCTTCGGCCCGGCCGACGTGCTGCTGCACGTGCCGGTGGACCGGCCGCTGATCGCGACCCAGCCGCGGGTCAGCATCTTCGGGCCCTACTACCGCGAGCGGGTGATGGTGGCGCGCGACCTGGCCAAGGCGCCGAAGATGGACAGCCTGGACGACTTCGGCCGCCAGAAAATCGCCGTGCCGGGCCAGAGCCTGGCCGGCTGGCTGCTGATCGGCGCCGAGAGCGGCAAGTACCGCGAGCAGTTGATCACCAAGCTGAAGGACGGCACCGAGGCCGCCGCCGCCCTGCAGCGCGGCGAGGTGGTGGCCGCCGCCGGCCATGCCAGCGAGCTGGAATCGGTGCTGGCCGGCGACGCCCGCTTCGCCATCGAGCCGCTGCCGCTGCCGCGCATGAAGGACGGCTGGGTGATCGGCCTGGCCGTCAAGAAGGAGAGCGACGACCTGGCCCGCGCCCTGCAGGCGGCCATCAACGCCCTCAACGAGAACGGCGAGATGGCGAAGCTCTTCGCGGCGGCGAAGGTGAGCTGGCGCAAGCCATGAGGACCGTGTTCAGCGTCGCGCAAACTGGCCAGAATGAGGCCATCCGAACGAGGCTGCCTGACCTACGCCGACCTGATGCAGCAGCGACTGCAGGCCCTCAGCCCTGCCCAGCAGGCTGAGGTGTTCGACGTCGTGGAATTCCTCGCCAGCCGCCGGGTGGCGGCTGGCGCAGCGTCAGCGAAGCCGCCCGAAGGTGCAGGGCCTTCGCCGATGGCCAACTGGTTCTCGCATCCCATCCAGGTGCCGGCTTTCACGCCCTTGAGCCGCGACGAGGCCAAGGCGCATGACTGACTTCGTCGATTCCAACGTCTGGCGCTAAGCGTTGCTGACGCCGGATGCGCGCCTGCCCGATGTGCGACAGCAACGGGCCAAGCAGTTCCTCGATCAGCTGCAACGGCCTGTGATCAACCCGCAGGTGGTGCGCGAGGTGTGCAACAACTTGCTGAAGAAGTCGGCGCTTGACGAACCTGGGTTGCAGCGCTGGATCCACGACTGGTCTGCGTCCTGTCAGGTGCATCCCGACAGCCAGGCCCAGCTGAACGCGACCAGCGCCTGAGCAGGCCTGGCCCGGGCCCGCGTGTCAGCTGTTGCTGATCGCCCGCACCTCTTCGAACGAGGTCAGCCCCGCCAGCACCTTCAGGATGCCGTCCTGGCGCAGCGTGCGCATGCCTTCCAGCATGCCGGCCAGCTGCAGCTGCTCGGCCCGGGCGCTGGTCTGGATCAGGTGGCGCAGCTCGCGGCTGACCACCAGCAGCTCGTGCAGGCCCACGCGGCCGGCGTAGCCGCCGTTGTCGCAGTGGCTGCAGCCCGGCGCGTGGTGGTGGCGCAGATGGCGGCCGGCCGGGCCGTCCACGCCGAAGCGCTGCAGCCAGTCGGCCAGCAGGGCGCCGCCGTCGGGGCGGTGCGCGGCATCGGGGAAGGAATACAGCCAGGCCTCGACCAGGCGCTCGGTCTCCTCGGCGGTGGCCGGGCGGTGCGTCACGCAGTGCTTGCACAACCGGCGCACCAGGCGCTGCGCCAGCACCGCCAGCAGGCTGTCGGCGAAGCTGAACGGGTCCATGCCCATGTCCAGCAGCCGGGTCACGGTCTCGGGCGCGCTGTTGGTGTGCAGCGTGCTCATCACCAGGTGGCCGGTGAGGCTGGCCTCCACCGCCATGCCGGCGGTCTCGGCGTCGCGGATCTCGCCGACCATCACCACGTCCGGGTCGGCGCGCAGGAAGGCGCGCAGCGCCTTGGCGAAGGTCCAGTCGATCTTCGGGTTCACCTGCACCTGGCGCAGGCCGGGCTGGGTGATTTCCACCGGGTCCTCGGCGGTCCAGATCTTGCGCTCGGGCGTGTTGATGTGGCCCAGCGCGGCATGCAGGGTGGTGGTCTTGCCGCTGCCGGTGGGGCCCACGCACAGCACCATGCCGTAGGGCCGCTCGATGGCCTCGCGCAGCTTGTCCAGCGTGTCGGGCTGCATGCCCATGCCGTCCAGCGGCAGGGTCTTGGCGCTGGCCAGCAGGCGCATCACCACGTCTTCCAGGCCGTTGGCCGTGGGGATGGTGGCCACCCGCAGTTCCAGCTTCTGGCCCTGCATCCAGCGGCCGAAGTTGATCTTGCCGTCCTGCGGCTTGCGGCGCTCGCTGATGTCCAGGTCGCACATGATCTTGATGCGCGCCACCAGCGCCTGGCGGTAGGTGTGCGGCAGCTCGATGTAGGGCTTGAGCACGCCGTCGCGCCGGAAGCGCACCCGCACCTTCTGCGTGCCGGGCTGGCACTCGATGTGGATGTCGGAGACGCCGCCCTGCTTGGCCTCCAGGATCATGGTGTTGATCAGCTTGACCAGCGAGTTGTCGCTCTGCTCGATCAGCGGCTCGTCCTCGCGGGCCGTGCTGACCTGCTCCTGCTCCAGGCTGGCCAGCAGCTTGCTGGCGTCGGCGCCGTCGTTGGTGTCGCCGAAGCTGGCGGCCAGGTCGGCCGAGGGCTCGATGCCGCCGTCCTTGCCCAGGCGCAGGTAGACGCGGTCGATGGCGCCGTGCAGCGTGCCGGTGCGCGCCAGCACCGGCAGCACCTTGCACTGGGCGCTGAACTCGATCTCGTCGATGGCATTGCGCGCCGACGGGTCCTCCAGCGCCACCACCAGGCGGCCGGCGCGCATCATCAGCGGAAGCGCGGTCAGGCGGCGCGCCACCGTCAGCGGCAGGCGCAGCGCGGCGTCGTTCTCCACCGGGAAGGCGTCGACGTCGACCACCGGGTAGCCCATCTTGCGCGACAACGCGGTCTGCAGGTCGGCGCGGGTCACGTCGCCGCGCTTGACCAGCAGCTCGCCCAGCGGCAGCTTGCGGTCCTGCTGCTGCAGCTTCAGCGCCTCGGCCAGCTGCGCCTCGGTGATGAAGCCCAGGCCCACCAGGGCCTCGCCGATGCGCACCATCGGCATGCGCGCCTGCTGGTCGATGGCCTTGGCCAGCTGCTCGGCGCTGGTGATCGTGCTGACGGTGAGCATGTCGCCCAGCGAGGGCGGGCGGGCCGCTGCGGGCGGCGCGCCGGGCAGCTCGTCCAGGCCCATCGGCGCCGTGTCCTGCAGGTCCTGCTGCGACAGCGACACCGGCTCCACCGACACCAGCATCGGCCTCGGGTACAGGCTGCGCAGCAGCCGGCCGCTGGCATCGATGGGGCTGTAGGTGAACAGGCCCAGCGGGCGGTCGATCACGCCCACGCTGGAGACGGTGGTCTCGCTGCCGTCCTTGAAGCGCAGGCGGTAGGGCTGCAGCAGGTTCTGCGGCAGCAGCGGCGTGGTGGCCTCGTGGGTGCGGGCGGCGTCGGCCGTGGGCTCCAGCGGACGCGTCAGGCTGAGGCGGCGGAACTGCGTGAAGCGCAGCGTCAGCGCATGCCGCGCCGGCGGGATCTGCAGCTGCACCTGGCCGGCGTCGGCGTCGAAGGCCAGCAGGCGGCCGGTGTTGATCCGGCCGTTGGGCCCCTCCAGCTCGCAGGGTTCGCTCTCGCCCAGGAAGGGTGGTGCCGCATAGCCGATGCTGGGCTGCGCCGGCCAGGGGATCGGCGCCGCGGTCGCCGCCCGGGCCGGCGTGGCGGGGGCCGCAGCGGCAGCGGGCAGGGGCGGCAGCCCGGCGGCGGGATCGGCACCTGGCGATGCGGGCGCCGTCGGTGGTCCCGGCGGCGCCAGGGGCACCAGCGACAGCGGTGGCAGGGACAAGTCGGACATGGGGTTTCCTGGCGAAACGGCTGCCCCATGCCGCCCGGGCCGGGGGGCGGCATGTCAGCCGCCACCATGCTAGGAGCGCGGCTGCGCCGCCATGGGCGGAACAGCCGGGCTTTCCGCCGCCTTCCCGTGGCATGTGCGGCGTGCCGCCCGGCGCGCGAACCTGTCTTGCCTGGCATGCCGCGTCGGCCGGACGCCTGTTGCAGTCGCGCAGCGGCTGGGTGCTGGCCGGTGTCGAAGCCTTCTTTGCCGCGACCATGCGGGTGCGGCTGATGGCGATGCGGCTGGGCTGGACCGAGACCCACGGCCTGGGCGAGAGCTGGGACTTCGGCCTGATGGTGGCCGGCGGCCTGGCTGCCGCGCTCTACGGCAACCTGGGCGACCTGGGCCTGGTGCTCGACCGCACCAGCGAGGCGGCGCGCGTGGCCCGCGAGGCGCAGCTGGCCGACACCCTGCGGCGCGAGGCCCTGGCCCACGGCGGGCCGGCCGCCGTGGTGCGGCTGGACGTGGACGAGCGCGACGACCCGCCGGCCCTGCTGCTGCAGGTGCATGACGACGGCCCGTTCTGGTTGAGCGCCGGTGCCTCCGGCGGCAGCGCCAGCCTGCAGGTGGCGCAGCGGGTGATGGCCGCGCATGGCGGCACGCTGCGCCTGGCCTCCACCCAGACCGGCGGCATGACGGCGACACTCGAACTTCCGCAGCCGGGCTGAACGCCGGCCGCCCGACGAGGCCATCCCACCATGCAACGCCTGCTCATCACCGGTTTCGAGCCCTTCGGCGGCGAGACGGTCAATCCGTCCTGGGAGGTGGCGCGCGCGCTGCATGGCCGCCGCTTCGGCGCTGCGCAGGTGGTGGCCGAGCAACTGCCCTGCGTCTTCGCCCGGTCGCTGCCGGCCCTGCGCGCTGCGCTGCGCCGCCACCGGCCGCAGTGGGTGGTGTGCCTGGGCCTGGCCGGCAGCCGCTCGGCCATCAGCCTGGAGCGCGTGGGGGTGAACCTGTGCGACGCCCGCATCGCCGACAACGCCGGCGTGCAGCCCGCCGGCAGCCCGGTGGTGGCCGGTGGTCCGGCGGCCTACTTCACCCGCCTGCCGGTGAAGGCGCTGGTGCAGCGCCTGCAGGCGGATGGCCTGCCGGCCGAGCTGTCACTGAGCGCCGGCAGCTTCGTCTGCAACCAGGTGATGTACGGCCTGCTGCACGCGCTGCGCCGCCGGCCCCAGGTGCCCGCCGGCTTCATCCACCTGCCGCCGCTGCCGCAGCAGGCCGCCGCCCACCCGGGCAGCCGACCGCTGGCGCTGGACGCACAGGTGCGCGGGCTGGCGTTGGTGCTCGACGCGCTGGCCGCCGGCCTGCCCGAGCTGCAGCAGGCCGACGGCCGCACGGACTGAGACTTTCTGCACAGGCGGGGCGGCCCGCCGCGCGTCGGTCTTCAGTCGGCCCCCTGCATCCGATGGCCACCGAACTGCAGGCGGCCCCTCTCCCCTCCGGCGCGCGGCCCGCGGTCCGTTCGACCCCATCCGCAGTTGGAGCACCCCGATGTAACGCTTCGTTCCCGTCCTGGCCGCCACGCTGGCTTGCACCCTGTCCGGCCTGGCCGTCGGCGCCGAAGCCAACCATGCGAGCAAAGACGAGGCCCAGGCGATGGTCAAGAAGGCCGTCGCCCACGACAAGAAGGTGGGCAAGGACAAGGCGCTGGCCGACTTCAATGCCAAGAGCGGTCCGTTCATCGACCGCGACCTGGACGTCTACACCGCCGACATGACGGGCAAGGTCACGTCGCACGGCGCCAACGAGAAGCTGCTGGGCCGCGACCTGATGCAGCTGAAGGACGCCGACGGCAAGCTGTTCATCATCCAGATCCTCGACCGGGCCAAGCGCGGCAAGGCGGGCTGGACCAACGACAAGTGGGCCAACCCGGTGACCAAGGAAATCGAGGCCAAGTCCGCCTACTGCGAGCCGCACGACGCGCAGGTGGTCTGCGCCGGCGCCGACCAGTCACCCCGGCACACGCACGAGACGGGCGCCGCTGATGCTGGGCCGTCTGAAGGTCTCGCAGCGCATGGCACTGGGCTTCGCCTCGCTGTCGCTGCTGCTGGTGGCGGTGTGCGCGTTGTCCTGGTGGACCCTGGTGCGCACCCTGCGCCTCGTCTCCGAGGACCTGCTGCAGGCGCAGGACCGCCTGGCCCGCGCCCACCAGATGATGGAACCGGTGTTCGAGCAGGACCTGCACCTGCGCCAGGTCGGCCTGGTCGTCGATCCGCCGTCAATGGAGCGCCATGCCCGGCGGGTGGAGGAGGCCGGCCAGCGGCTGGACGTGATGCTGGAGGCCATGCGCGCCGAGCCCCGCATCGGCGCCGACGAGCAGGCGCTGCTGGCCGAAGTGCGCGAGGCGCACACGAAGAGCAAGCCCGTGCTCAAGCGTGCCATCGGCCTGGCGATGACGGTGATGCAGGAGGAGGCGGCCAAGGGCATCACCGGCCAGCTCGACGCCCTGTCGCAGCAGCGGCGCGACCGCCTGCTGAATGCGGCGGTGGAAGCGGCGCGGGCCGGCGAGCAGGGCCGCGGCTTCGCCGTGGTGGCCGGCGAGGTGCGCAGCCTGGCCCAGCGCAGCGCCCAGGCCGCGCGCCTGAGCGCAGGCCGGGCGGCCCGGGGCCGCCGCGGTCAGTCGCCGCCGTCCTGCTTCCAGCGGTCCAGCGCCGCGCGCATCACCCGCTGCTGGTCGCGGAAGCGCCGGCAGCCGTCGCAGGCCAGCCAGTGCAGGCGCAGCGACACGGCCTCCAGCGGCTTGAGCGGGCGGTCCTGGCCTTCGAGCACCAGGCGGGTCACGTCGCGGCAGGTGCGGCGCAGTTTCATCGCGGTGAGGCCGGCCGGGCGCCGGCGGTGGCGGGTGTGTCGAACCAGCGCTGCTGCAGGCATTGCTGCAGGCGCAGGCGGGCGCGGTGCAGCAGCACCCACAGGTTGGTCGCGGTGATCTGCAGTTCCTTGCAGATCTCGTCGGTCGACAGCTCCAGCCACTCGCGCATCAGGAACACCCGGCCCTGGGTGGGCGGCAGGTGGTCCATGCAGGCCTGCAGCACCTCGAAGAACTGGCGCTGGCCCAGGGCGGCGTCGGGGCGGCCCCAGTCGCGCGGCATGTCGCGCCAGTGCTCGCCATGGGCGGTGTCGAACAGCGCCTCGTCCAGGTCCTCGGCATCGTGGGTGGTCAGCGTGGTGGCCTCGCGGTGGTGGCGGCGCAGCTGGTCGATCAGCTTGTGCTTGAGCACGCCCACCAGCCAGGTCTTGAGCTGGCTGCGGCCGGCGAAGGCCTGCGGCTTTTCCAGCGCGGCCAGCACGGTGTCGCTCACCGCGTCCTCGGCCCAGGCGTCGTTACGCAGCTGGCTGCGGGCAAAGCGCAGCAGCTGCGGGCGCAGCGCCTGCACCTCGGCCGCGAAGTCCATGGCCGCTGCGCTCAAGCCGCGTCCCAGTCGGCCGGCTGCAGCACGATCGGCTGGCCATGCGGCGTGCGGTCGGCGGCGTGGTCCCACGCGGCAGCGCAGCGCTGCAGCTCGCCGGCCTGCGCCGCACCCTTGGCGGCGACCAGCGCTTCCAGCGCCGCCAGCCAGTGCTGGTAGTAGGTGTCGCCGAGGTCGGCATCACCGCTGGCCTGGGCTGCGCTGATCTGCGCCGACAGCGCCGCCGCCCATTCCGGCCAGGTGAACAGGCCGCGCTGGTGCAGCTGCAGTGCCATCGCGAAGGCCTGCGCCATCCAGGGCGCGGCGAACACCGGCGCGCTGTCGTCACCCAGCGGCAGGCCGGGGCAGGCGCGCAGGTCGACTTGTACGGTCATGCGGCATCTCCATCGGCAGGCTGCAAATAGCTTTCCCAGGCGTCCACCGACACCTGCAGGCCGGGCTGGGCGTCGGCACCCCACAGCGTGGCGCCGTCGAAGACCAGGGTGTAGAGCCACTGCGGCTGCTCGCCCAGACCCTGCGCGTGGCTGTCGGCGAAGACATGGGCGCCATGCACCCGTGTCACCGTGCCCGTCTTGCCGCGGGCATAGCCGGGCAGGCGGGTGTGGTGGTCGACGTGGCCGGCACGGGTGCGCACCCGGTCGCCGACCGCAAAGCGCGCCGCGCCGGCAGCCGGCCGCTCGGTCGGTGAACCGCGCGCCAGCACGGCGGGCACGGCCTCGGCCGTCAGCTTGCGCGCCAGCGGCCTGGCGGGATGCAGCATGCGGCCGGCGGCAATCTCGTCGGCGCCGACCAGGCCGCGCGCGGCCATCAGGCGTTCCAGCGCGGCCAGCCAGATGCGGTAGTAGCTCAGGTCGGCGTAGTTCGGCAGGGTCTCGCGGGCGGCGCGGCTCTGGTCGATGTTCCACGATCCGGTGCCGCCCATCGCCA
>CALMIF010000181.1 GCA_937864045.1 uncultured Aquabacterium sp.
ACCATCAGCGGGCCCTGGTAGTCGCTGTCGATCAGGCCGACCAGGTTGCCCAGCACGATGCCGTGCTTGTGGCCCAGGCCCGAGCGCGGCAGGATCATCGCGGCCAGGCCTGGGTCACCGATGTGCATGGCCAGTCCGGTCGGGATCAGCACCGTCTGGCCGGCTTCGATCACCAACGCCGCGTCGACGCAGGCACGCAGGTCCAGCCCCGCGCTGCCGGGCGTGGCATAGGCCGGCAGCACCTCGGCCATACGCGGGTCGAGGATCTTCAGGTCGATGGTGGTCATGCCGGTGCTCCATCGCCGGCGCGCAGGCGGGCCGCGATCTCCGCCACCAGGGCGCGCGCCAGGCTCAGCTTGTCGGCGGTGGGCAGTTCACGCTCGCCGTCTGCGTCGACCAGCAGCAGCGTGTTGTCGTCACGCCCGAAGGTGGCCGGCCCCAGGTTGCCGACGATCAGCGGCACGCCCTTGCGCAGGCGCTTCTCGCGCGCATGGCGCGCCAGGTCGTGGCTCTCGGCGGCAAAGCCCACGCAGTACGGGCCGCCGGGCAGCCGCGCCACGGCAGCCAGGATGTCGGGGTTCTCGGTGAAGCCGATGGCCGGCACCTGGCCCGAGCCGTCCTTCTTGATCTTCTCGCCCGACGCATTGGCCGGCCGCCAGTCGGCCACCGCCGCGGTGGCGACGAAGACGCCGTGCTGCGCCGCCAGCGGCAGCACCGCGTCGTGCATCTGCTGCGCGCTCTTGACGTCGATGCGTTGCACGCCACGCGGGGTGGGCAGGTGCACCGGGCCGGCGACCAGCGTCACGTCGGCGCCCGCCTCGCGCGCGGCGCGGGCGATGGCAAAGCCCATCTTGCCGCTGCTCAGGTTGGTGATGCCGCGCACCGGGTCGATGGCCTCGAAGGTGGGGCCTGCGGTGATCAGCACCCGGCGGCCGGCCAGCCGCTTGGGCTGGAAGAAGGCGATCAGGTCCTCGCACAGCTCCAGCGCCTCCAGCATGCGGCCGTCGCCGGTCTCGCCGCAGGCCTGGTCGCCGTTGCCGGGGCCCAGCAGCGTGGCGCCGTCGGCCACCACCTGGGCGCAGTTTCGGCGCGTGGCCGGGTGGTCCCACATCTCGCGGTTCATCGCCGGGGCCAGCAGCAGCGGGCAGGCCGCGATGGGCCGCGCCAGGCACAGCAGGGCCAGCAGGTCGTTGGCACGGCCCTGCGCCAGCTGGGCGATGAAGTCGGCCGAGGCTGGCGCCACCAGGATGGCGTCGGCCTCGCGGCTCAGGTTGATGTGCGCCATGTTGTTGGGCTCGCGCGTGTCCCACTGGCTCAGCACCACCGGCTGGCCCGACAGCGCCTGCATCGTCACCGGGGTGATGAACTGGCAGGCGGCCTCGGTCATCACCACCTGCACGCTGGCGCCAGCGGCGGTCAGCGCCCGCACCAGCTCGGCGCTCTTGAAGCAGGCAATGCCGCCGGACAGGCCGAGCACGATGTGGCGGCCGCCCAGCGGCAGGGTGGCGTGGGGAACGGGAATCGACATGGCGTTGGACGGTGGTGGGCGCTCAGCCGGCGGCGCCATTCAGGCGCCGTGGCACTTCTTGAACTTCTTGCCGCTGCCGCAGGGGCAGGGGTCGTTGCGGCCGGGCGTGGGGCCGACGCGGCGTGTTTCCGGCTTGGGACCGTGGTCCAGCCAGTACAGGCGCAGGTCCTGCACCGCGAAGCAGGCCTCGTCGACCAGCTGGTCGCGTTCCAGCGTCTCGCCGGGGTAGTGCCTGGCCTGGTGCGCGGCCAGCTCGGCCGGCGGCAGCATCAGCGCGGTGATGCGCTCGAAGCAGTCGTCCCACCAGCGGCCGTCCTCGCTGTCCTCGTCGGGCTCGGGCCAGTCGTCGCCGAAGGCCTCGACCGCGTCCATGAAGCCCTCGGCCCACAGTGCGCCGGTCTGCAGCTGGTCGGCGGCCTCCTCGGCCGTCATGTGGCCGGCGGCGACGATCTCGGCGCGCACGGCGTCGTCGTACTGCACCATCAGTGGCGCCAGACGCACGGCCTCGGGGTCGTCCAGCAACGAGTCGACATCCAGTTGCGAGGCCAGCGCGTTCCAGCGGCCGGTCAGCGCGGCCATCGCCTGCTGCACATCGGCCGGGTCGGCGAAGACGCGCTCGAAGTCGTCGCCGAACATCGCCGGCAGCCATTCCCCGGGCGCGATGGTGCGGCGGCTGGCCAGCAGCGCGGTCATGAAGCCGTCCACCCATTCCAGCGCCACGTCAGCACCGAAGGCGGCCAGGCGCTCGACGACATCCTCCAGCGCGGCGATCTCGGCTTCGGTGCTGTGGCGGGCGACACGGGTCATGCGGAAGTCCTCTCGGGGTCGGTACGGGTCTCGGTGTCGGCGGTCCACGCCGGCGGATTCGGGTGCAGGCGGGCCATCGACAGGCAGTCGACGTAGCGGCCATCACGCAATGCATAGCCGCGGTGGCGGCCTTCGTGCACGAAGCCATGGCGCTCGTACAGCCGGATGGCATGGGCGTTGTCGACGAAGACCGACAGCTCGATGCGCAGCACCTGGCCCCAGTGGTCGGCCCAGTGGCACAGCGCGCCCATCAGGGCATGGCCCACGCCCTGGCGCTGGGCGTCGGGATGCACGGCCATGCCCAGGTTCATTGCATGCCGGCGCCGCAGCGCCGCGCCGCAGGGGTGCAGGCCGGCCGTGGCCACCACCTGCGGGTTGCCGCGCCCATCCGGCAGCTCGGCCACCAGCAGCAGGTCGGGCTTGCCCAGCGCCAACATGTCGCTGAGCCGGGCGTGCCACAGCGCCTCGCTGGCATAGGGAAGCTGCAGCGTGCCGGGCACCACGTCGGGATGGCCCATGACCCGCGCAAACGCGGCGGCATCACCCAGCAGGGCGCGGCGGATGTGGATGGAGCGCTGCGACATGGCGGAACTCGGCGGGACAACGGAGGGACCGACAATGTAGCCGTTGATCACCTGACCACCGACCGCCCATGCCCTCCAAGAAGTTCGACCTGGTGCGCCAGCTCGAGAGCAAGATCGACAACCAGCGCAAGGCCGCCGGCGTGCCCGGCCGCTTCGGCGAGGCCGCCGCCACCCTGCCCGACCGGAAAGCGCAGCGCAAGCTGGACGCCGCCGCCGGCCTGGTGCCGTTCGCCTGCAAGCTGCCGGCGCCGCTGGCCGCCCAGTTGCGCGAACGCGCCGCTGGCCATCCCGAGGGCCTGAACGGCCTGGTGGCCGAGCTGCTGGCGCGCGGGCTGGCCTGACGACCAGCCCGGCGTCCTGCAGCGCCGCGATCAGACCCGCTCGCCCACCCAGCCGGCCACGCTCTTCAGCGCGTCGCCCAGGCGCGACGGGTCGGTGCCGCCGGCCATGGCCATGTCGGGCTTGCCGCCGCCCTTGCCGCCCACCTGCTGGGC
>CALMIF010000182.1 GCA_937864045.1 uncultured Aquabacterium sp.
GCTGGCCGCATGGCGTGCTGACCGAACTGCTGCTGCCGCAGCCGGGCATCGGCGAGCTGCGCCTGCTGGCGCCGGTGCTGCAGGCGGTGTCGATGCCGGTCGTTACCGCCCCACCGGCGCCGCCGGTCACCACGGCTGGGCCGTCCAGCCGGCATCGCCGCACGGGTGCTGCGGGCGCGGCCGGCACGGCGGCGGCGGCCAGCCCGGTGCGGGCCTTCGCTGCGACCGGGTCTGCCGGTGCCACCGGTGCGCCCAGCCCCGCCCGCCCGTCCCGCCCCACAGGCCGCAACCCGCAAGCCACGGCCACCGTACCCGACACCGGCCGCTGCGTGATGCTGTTCGACCCGCCGGCGGCGCTGAGCGCCTGGGCGCTGGCGCAGTGCGGGCTGGACAGCCGGCACTGGCTGGTGGTGCGCTCGCGGCCGGTGGGGCAAGGACAGCAGGGCCGGCAGGGCGGCGCCGCGGCGCCTGCGCCGCCGGCCTGGCAGCCCGACATTGCGCCCGGCGTGCCGCGCGGTGCCAGCCGGCTGGCGCCGCTGCTGCCGGGCGCTGACCTGCTGTGGGCGCTGGAGCAGGCGCTCAAGAGCGGCCAGGTCGGCGCGGTGCTGGCCTGGCTGCCGGTCAACCTGCGGGCCGATGCGCTGCGCCGGCTGCAACTGGCCGCGCAGGCGCAGGCCGGTCCGGTGTTCCTGTTCCGCGATGCACTCGCCCGTGGCCGGCCCAGCCCGGCGCCGCTGCGCCTGCTGCTGCAGCCGGCAGGTGCCGACGCGCTGGGCCTGCGCATCCTCAAGCGCCGCGGGCCGCTGCTGGCCCAGCCGCTGCGGCTGGCGCTGCCGCCGGTGCTGCCGCCCGCGCTGCAGGTTCGGCTGCAGGCCGAGGCGCAGGCGCAGGCCCTGGGCCGGGCGCTGGCCGGTGGCCCGGTGCACCAGGTCTGACCGGCCGCCGCCACTTCTGCCGCCATGTCGACGCCGCTGTGGGTGGCCCTGCACCTGCCCTTGCTGTCGCTGGAAGCCTGGGCGGCGGGCGTGCCGCCAGATGATCGCCCTGGCGTGCTGGTCGCCGACCATGTGGTGCAGCAGGCCGACGCCGCTGCGCTGGCGCTGGGCGTGCGCCCGGGCATGAAGCGCGCCACCGCGCTGGCGCTGGCCGCCGACCTGCGCCTGGGCCAGGCCGATGCCGCGCGCGACGCCCGCGCGCTGCGCGCCGTGGCCCATGTGGCGCTGGGCTTCAGCCCGTCGGTCACCTGGCTGCCGGTGGCCGGTGCGGACGATCCGCCGCCCCTGGTCGGCGTGCGGCTGGAGGTGCGCAGCTGCCTGCGCCTGTGGGGCGGCCTTCCGGCGCTGCTGCAGCGCCTGCGTGACGCGCTGGCGCCGCTGGGCCATCGGGTGCAGATCGCCTGCGCGCCCACCGCGCTGGGTGCGGCGCTGCTGGCCGGCTGGCGCGAGGGCCTGCACGCCGGCCCGCATGTCGACGACCGCGAGGCGCTGCAGCGGGTGCTCGACCCGGTGCCGCTGCCGCTGCTGGTGGGCGATGCAGCACGGCAGCAGGCCCTGGCCGGCATGGGCCTGCGTCGCCTGGCCGACCTGCACCGCCTGCCGCGCGACGGCCTGGCGCGGCGCTTCGGCGCGGCGCTGCTGCAGCGCATCGACGCCGCCCGTGGCCATGCGCCCGAGGCCCATGCCTGGCTGACCCTGCCGCCGCGCTTTGCCGCCCGGCTGGAGCTGGCCCACCGCGCCGACAGCACCGACGCCGTGCTGGCCGGCGCCCGCGTGCTGCTGGCGCGCCTGGTGGCCTGGGTGCAGGCGGGGCAGGGCTGCGTGGTGCGGTTCACGCTGGTGCTGCACCACGGCCCGCGCCACCGCAGTGACAGCACGGTGCCCACCCACACCCCGCTGGTGATCGCCCCGGCCCAGCCGTCCGACGACGCGGCCCACCTGCAAAGCCTGCTGGCCGAGCACCTGGGCCGGCTGCCGCTGCCGGCGCCGGTGCTCGACCTGGGCCTGCTGTGCGACGAGCGCGCCGATGCCGCGCCGCCCAACTCCGAGCTGTTCGGCGCCGGCCACGCCAGCCCCGAGAGCCGGCGCGCCGGGCTGGCGAAGCTGGTGCAGCGCTTGCAGGCGCGGCTGGGCAGCGCGCAGGTGCTGGCGTTGTCGCCGGTGCCCGACTTCCGGCCCGAGCGCGGCACCCGCTGGCAGCCGGCCGATCCGGCGCGCCTGGGCGCCGCGCCCCGTGGTGCCGCCGATGTGGCGCAGCAGGCCCGCCTGCTGGGCACCCAGCCGCTGTGGCTGCTGCCGCAACCGCAGGTGCTGGCCGAGCGCAACGCGATGCCCCTGCTCGACGGCCGGCCGCTGCAGTTGCTGGCCGGCCCCGAGCGGCTGGAATCCGGCTGGTGGGACGGCCAGCCCGCGCTGCGCGACTACTTCATCGCCCAGGCCGCCAGCGGCGCGCTGGTGTGGATCTACCGCCACCGGCTGCCGGTGGGGCCGGGCGAGCCGGGGTGGTTCCTGCAGGGGCTGTTTGCTTGATTGATGCGGCCCAGCAGATGTTGCCTCACCGCGCATCCAGCGCCTGTGGTGAGCATCAGCCGGTTGAGCAAAGCCAAACGTACGGCGCCTTGGCCGGACTTCCCGTCCCACGAACATTGACGACGATGTCGACAACCCGCCGCCATGAAGCGAAGCAGGCAT
>CALMIF010000183.1 GCA_937864045.1 uncultured Aquabacterium sp.
TCTTGCCGATCTTCAGGCCCGCGGCCAGCATGAAGGTGTTGGCGATGCCGCCGCCGACGATCAGCCCGTCGACCTTGCTGGCCAGGCTCTGCAGGATGGTCAGCTTGGTGCTGACCTTGCTGCCCGCGACGATGGCCAGCAGCGGGCGCTTCGGGTTGGCCAGGGCCTTGCTGATGGCGTCGATCTCGGCGGCCAGCAGCGGGCCGGCGCAGGCCACCTTGGCGAACTGGGCGATGCCGTAGGTCGTGCCCTCGGCGCGGTGGGCGGTGCCGAAGGCGTCGTTGACGTAGACGTCGCACAGCGCGGCCATCTTCTGCGCCAGCGCCTCGTTGTTCTTCTTCTCGCCCTTGTTCAGGCGGCAGTTCTCCAGCATCACCAGCTGGCCCGGGGCGACGCTGACGCCGTCGACCCAGTTGGCGACCAGGGGCACGTCGCGGCCGAGCAGTTCACCCAGGCGCTTGGCCACGGGGGCCAGCGAGTCCTCGGGCTTGAATTCACCCTCGGTCGGGCGGCCCAGGTGGCTGGTGACCATCACGGCGGCACCGGCGTCCAGCGCCATGCGAATCGCCGGCACGCTGGCGCGGATGCGGGTGTCCTCGGTGATGTTCCCGGCGTCGTCCTGCGGCACGTTCAGGTCGGCGCGGATGAAGACACGCTGGCCGGCAAGCCTGCCCTGGGCCACGAGCTGGTCGAGACGGAGGATGTTCATGGTGATCTGGAGGGTTGGTGGATGGATTTCTGCAACCTGCCAGTTTGGCAGATCACCAGCCCAGCCCCAGGCGGAAGATCAACATCGTGCCGGTGCCGACGACGATGGTGCCCAGCATGTCGCGCCGCCAGACGAACCAGGCCGTGGCCGCCGCGGCGCCGAACAGGCGGGCGTCCATCCAGGTGCCGATCAGCCGGCCCTGGCTCATCACCAGCTCGGGCGCGATCACCGCCACCAGGGCACCGATGGGCGCGTAGCGAAGGCCCTCGCGCAGCCATTCGGGCATGGGCAACTCGCGCTCTGGCAGGATGAAGAAGCCGCGCGTGCCGATCGTGATCAGCACCAGACCGGCGATGGTCAGCAAGGCTTCGCCTGCGCTCATGCTGCCTGCTCCCGCCGTGGCTTGGCGTGGTCGATGATGGTGCCCACGGCCACCGCGGCGGCGATCGCCACCAGCATGTTCAGCTTCAGCGGCAGCGCGTAGGCGGCCACGGCGGCGGCGCCGGCCAGCAGCGCGGGCAGCCAGGTGGCGCGGTCGGCCAGCATCGAGTACGTCATCGCCAGCAGGGCCACCGTGCCCGCGAAGCCCAGGCCCCATTCCGGCGGGATGTGGTGGCCCAGCGTGATGCCCACCAGCGACAGCACATGCCAGCTGCCGGCGTTGACCAGCACGCC
Source organism: uncultured Aquabacterium sp. (assembly GCA_937864045.1). Classification (GTDB taxonomy): domain Bacteria; phylum Pseudomonadota; class Gammaproteobacteria; order Burkholderiales; family Burkholderiaceae_C; genus Pseudaquabacterium. Next base: position 1,385 of record CALMIF010000183.1, read on the forward strand.
GCCCCAGAAGTAGGGCAGCTGCTCGGGCGCCGGCCGGCGCTCCGGGAAGCGGCGCATGAACAGCACGTAGTTCAGGTCGGCGGTGAAGTAGCTCATCAGCGCCCGGCGCTTCAACGGCATCTGCGCGAAGTAGGGCCGCCACTGGCTGCTGAAGATCACGAAGCGCAGGTTCAGGCACAGCGCCGTGGCCCACACCACCCAGATCGGCGCGCCGCTGGCCATCAGCGGCGCCACCGCCAGCTGCGCCGTGCCGGCGAAGACGGTGAGCGACATGAGCACCGCGATCCAGGGCTCCAGCCCGCTCTTGACCATCGCCATGCCGGTGACCAGGCCCCAGGCGCCGATGCCCAGGGCGACGCCGACCATCTCGCGCGCGCCACGGGCGAATTCGGGGTGGCGCACGAGGGTGCGCAGGCGCTGTTGCGAGGGAGGCATCACGGGATTGTCGGCGGGCGGCCGAAGCGATGCTGCAGTGCGGCATTGCGCCGCTGCGGGTGGCCTCAGCGCGGGTCGGCCTTGTCGGCCAGCGCGCGGAAGTCGGCTTGCCAGGCCAGCAGTTGCTCGGCCGCCTTGCGGCGCTGCGCGGGGGTGGTGCCGTTGTGCAGCTGGGCGATCAGCGTGCAGTTGGCCTGGCGCACGCGCCGGGCATAGGCCGGGTAGTCGGGGCGGGGCGAGTTCTCCATCTCGGCGGCCAGCCGGCGCACGTCGGCTTCCACCGTGGCCTGGTCGGCCTGATCGGCCTGCCACCGGCGCAGCGCGCGCACCAGGGCCTGGTTGCGGGCACGGCGCTCGGCCAGCCAGCGGGCGGCATCGAAAGGCGACGCCGCCAGGCCGGCGGCCAGCTGGGCGCGCTGCGTGTCGTCGAGCCGGCCGTACAGCCGCTCGGCGCGCTCGACCCAGGTCTTCAGCAGCGCCGCGCGGCGCTCGGCCGGGTCCGGCTGCAGCAGTTCCTTCTGCACCTCCTGCAGCTTGTCGGCCTGGTGCTCCTCCAGCCGGTGGATCTGCGCCGCGCTCAGGCTGCGCAGGTGCTCGGCAGCGCTGGGCACGGCGCGTTCGAAGGCGCGCTCGGCGCGGCGCTGCCAGGCCTCGAACTGGCCGCAGACCTGGGTCGGGCTCAGGTCGCCGCGCACCAGGGCCGCAGCCTCGCCCAGCGCCTGGGCGTAGTCGGGCAGCTGGGTGGCGCGGTGCCAGGCGAACCAGTCGTTCAGCGCGGCGCGCACCCGCGGCGCCTGCTCGCCATTGAAATCGACCTGCCGGTCCAGCCACCAGTAGCTCAGCAGCGGGCCCTGGTCATACGTGACGCGCAGCGCACTGCAGGCGCCCAGCAGCGGCAGCAGGATCACGATAATCCAGCCTTTCCATCCTTCGATCACGGGCAGCGTCATGGCATTGGACATCGTCATCATGGCCGCGGGCAAAGGCACCCGCATGAAGAGCCGCCACCCGAAGGTGCTGCACCGGCTGGCCGGCCGCTCGCTGCTGGCCCATGTGCTGGACACCACCGCAGCACTGCCGGCGCACCGCTGCTGGGTGATCACCGGCCACGGCGCCGATGCGGTGGAGTCTGCCATTGCCGCCAGCCCGGCGCGTGCCGTGCGCCAGGAGCCCCAGCGCGGCACCGGCCATGCGGTGCAGCAGGTGGTGCCGCATCTCGCCGACGATGGCACCACGCTGATCCTCAACGGCGACGTGCCGCTGATCGCCGCCGACACCGCCCGCGCCCTGGCCGATGCCTGCGGCGGCGAGCGCCTGGCGTTGCTGACCATCGTGCTGCCCGACGCCACCGGCTACGGCCGCATCGTGCGCGCCGGTGGCGCGGCGGATGGCGCCGTGCTCGGCATCGTCGAGCACAAGGACGCGAGCGAGGCCCAGCGCCAGATCCGCGAGGTCTACACCGGCATGATGGCCGCGCCCACCGCGCTGTTGAAGCGCTGGGTGATGGCGCTCAAGGATGACAACGCCCAGCGCGAGTACTACCTGACCGACATCGTCGCGATGGCCGTCGCCGAGGGCGTGCCGGTGGTCGCCACCCAGGCCGCCGACGAGACCGAGGTGCTGGGCGTGAACAGCCCGCTGCAGCTGGCCGACCTGGAGCGCCGCTTCCAGCGCCGCCAGGCCGACGCGCTGCTGGAAGCCGGCGTGCGCCTGGCCGATCCGGCGCGTTTCGACCTGCGCGGCACGCTGGCCGCGGGCATGGACTGCGAGATCGACGTCGGCTGCGTCTTCGAGGGCGCGGTGACGCTGGGCAACGATGTGCGCATCGGCGCGCACTGCGTGATCCGCGACGCGCAGATCGCCGACGGCGCGGTGATCCACCCGTTCACCCACATCGAGGGCGCCAAGGTGGGCGCCGGTGCGCTGATCGGCCCCTATGCCCGGCTGCGGCCCGGGGCGGACCTGGGCGAGGACGTGCACATCGGCAACTTCGTCGAGGTGAAGAACAGCACCCTGGCCAAGGGCGCCAAGGCCAACCACCTGGCCTACCTGGGCGACGCCACCGTGGGCGAGCGCGTGAACTACGGCGCCGGCAGCATCACCGCCAACTACGACGGCGCCAACAAGCACCGCACCGTGATCGGCGACGACGTGCACATCGGCAGCAATTGCGTGCTGGTCGCGCCGGTCACGCTGGGCGCGGGCGGCACGATCGGTGGCGGCAGCACGGTCAGCAAGGACACGCCGGCCGGCCAGCTGACGGTGGCGCGCGGCAAGCAGGTGTCGATTGCCGGCTGGACGCGGCCGGTGAAGGCGCCCAAGAAAGGCTGACCGGCTCAGCCGCCCGGCGGCTGTTCGAGCAGCTCCGCCAACAGGCACAGGTCGTCCCAGGCCTTGGCCTTGTCGGCTGGCTGGCGCAGCAGGTAGGCCGGGTGGTAGCTGACGACCACCGGCACGCCGCGCCAGCGGTGCACCTGGCCGCGCAGGCGGCCGATGGGCGCGTCGCTGCCCAGCAACTGCGTCACGGCGAACCGGCCCATCGCCAGAATCGCCCGCGGCTGCACCAGGGCCACCTGGCGCTCCAGGAAGGGCTGGCAGGCAGCCAGCTCTTCCGGCGCCGGGTTGCGGTTGCGCGGCGGCCGGCACTTCAGCGTGTTGGCGATGAAGACCTGCCGCTCGGGCGTCGCGTCCGTGCGGCCCAGGCCCAGCGCGGCCAGCATGCGGTCGAGCAGCTGGCCGGCAGCGCCGACGAAGGGCTCGCCCTGGGCGTCCTCCTGCTCGCCCGGCGCCTCGCCGACGATCATCAGCTGCGCCCGCTCGTTGCCCACGCCGAACACCGTCTGCCGGCGTGTGCTGCACAGGCCGCAGGCGGTGCAGCCGGCCACGGCCGCACGCAGTTCGGGCCAGCCCATGCGGGCGACGGGGCTGGCGGTTGCCTGGGGTTCGTGCACCACCTGCGAGGGCGGTGCCTGGCGCCCGGCAGGCGGCGCCGCCGGCATGGCGGCCGGCGCAGCCGCGACCGGCGCCGGCGGCGCGGCGGGGGTGGGGTGCACCACCGGCGGCATCGGCGTCGAGGCTTCGGCGGTGGCGACGGGCGCGCCAGCAGCGGGCGCGTCCTGCGGCGGCAGCCACAGCCGCAGCCCCAGCTCGCGCAGCATCGCCTGCTGGCGCTCAGACCAGGCCACGCGGCGCTCCGGCGGCATCAGGGTGCAGGGCCAGGCGCATCACCACGGCGTCCTCGCGCTGCTGGTGGGCCGCCGGGTAGTAGCCGCGCCGCAGGCCGGCCTCGGTGAAGCCGGTGGCGCTGTACAGCGCCCGGCCGGCGGCATTGCTCTGCCGCACTTCCAGCCACAGTGTCCGGTCGCCGCGGGCGCGGGCCCAGTCGGCCAGGGCCAGCAGCAGGGCCCGGCCATGGCCGCGGCGCTGCCATGCCGGCGCCACGGTGAGGTTCAGCAGGTGCGTCTCCTCGAAGCCGGGCTGGGCCACGCAGTAGGCCAGCAGCTGGCGGTCGGCGCCCAGGCGCACCCAGGCCAGGTAGCCGGCGGCCAGCGAATCGGCGAAGTTGCCCAGCGACCAGGGGTGGCTGTAGGCCGCCACCTCCAGCGCCAGCACCGCGTCCAGGTCGGCGCCGGTCATGGCGCGGTGGTGCAGCAGCGGCGCGCCAGGGCCGTTCACCGCGGGGCTCCGGCAGCGGCGGCCGCACGCTCGGCCGTGGTCAGGGCCACCTTGTCGCGCAGGTACAGCGGCAGGGCCGCCTCCGCCGGGATCGCGGCGCCGGCCACCCAGGCGGCCTCGGCCAGGCGCAGCAGGGCGCCTCCGCGGTCGGCGCACGTCGGCCAGCGGCGGGCGTCGCCCCAGGGCAGGCGGTCGGCGAAGGCGTCGATGGCGCTGCCGGCCACGCGCTGCGGCGGCGCGGCCTGCCAGGCCGCCGCCAGCGCGGGCAGGGTCCACAACTGCGGCGCGACGTCGACCGCCCAACCCTGCGCGCCGTCCCGGTAGGCGGCGGCATAGACCTCGTCCATGCGGGCATCCATCGCCACCCACCACAGGCCGCCGCCGTCCTCGCCGGCGGCCACGGCCTGGGCGCGGGCGTCCTCGGCGACGATGCACAGGCTGTCGACCGGCAGCACCGGCGTGCCGTGGGCGAAGGCCAGGCCCTGGGCCACGGCGCAGGCGGTGCGCAGGCCGGTGAAGGCGCCGGGCCCCTGGCCGAAGGCGACGGCCTGCACCTGCGGCATCGTGAGCCCGGCCTGCGCCAGCATGTTCATCAAAAGCGGCAGCAGGCGTGCCGAGGCGGCGGCGCCGCCGGCCTCGTCCACCGCCCAGCGCCCGCCGGGCGCCAGCAGGCCGGCGGCCAGCCGGTCGGTGGCGGTGTCCAGGGCGAGCAGGATCGGTGTCATGGGCAAATGCGGCGGACAGCGAGTGTAGTGGCGGGGCCTGCGGCGGCTGCCCCGTCGCTGGCAAGGGCGCCGGCCCGCAGCCCCATGACCCTGTTCGACACCCTGGCCAGCACGCAGTGGCTGGGCTACCTGGCCGCCACGCTGACCACCGGCGCCTTCGTGCCGCAGGCCTGGTACACCTTCCGCTCGTCCGACCTGGCCGGCATCTCGCTGGGCATGTACAGCGCCTTCACCTGCGGCGTGGCGCTGTGGCTGCTCTATGGCGTGGCGCTGGGCCAGGCGCCCATCGTCATCGCCAATGCGGTCACACTGGCGCTGGCGTCGGTGATCCTGGTGCGCACCTGGCGCGCGCGCCGCACGGCGCGCTGAGGCCGCCGCCGGCGGCGGCCGTCAGAACGGGTTGTTGACCGCCCGCGACACGGCCTGCGCGCCGATCTGCAGCTGCGCCACCGGGCCAATCAGCCGGTCGGTGGTCCACAGGTGGGTGTTGGACTTCAAGCTGGTGTCCGGCGCGACGCCGTCGGTGTCGGTCACGATCAGGCAGTTCTGCGGCAGCATGGCTGCCGTGCACAGCGCATCGGTCTTGTTCGCCGGCGAACTCAGGTAGGAGGCCGGGTAGCGCTCCATCACCTCGGTCGTGTCGTAGGCGTTCACCAGCCCCCAGTAGCGGCCGTCCTGCGGCTGGATGCCGATCTGCAGCCCCGCATTGAAGGCCAGGGTGATCCGGCCGATCAGGTCGGCAGACCCGGCCACGGCCGCCTCGGCGCTGATCGCATAGGGGCTCTTGCCCAGCACCGGCACGTTGAACACCAGGGCGCGGGCCCCGGTGGCCAGGATGCGCGTGGTCTGGTCGGCAGCCACCTGGCCGCGGCGCCGGGCTTCGGCGATGGCCTGGGCATCGGTGGCCCAGGTGCCGGCGCGGCGCTGTTCGTAGACGGCAATGATGTCGTTGGTGCCGATGGTCACCACCACCATGTCGTCGGGCCCCAGGTTGCTGATGCCGTCGACCTGTGCCTTCAGGCCGGTGGCCGGGTCCTCGGTCAGCGCACCGGCCCGCCCCAGAGAATGCGCCCGCGGTTCCGGCCGCTCGCCCGTGTCGTTCAGCGCCGGGTTGCACTCCTTGAACCGCATGTCGTAATGCACCGCCACCTGCTGCGCCGGCGTGGGCAGCAGCTGGCAGTGCGCGGTGGCGGCGGTGGTGGCCGTGGCGGCAACGATGGCGGTGGTGCGGTCGTTCAGACCGTAGCGGTAGCCGTCCTGGTTGCCGTCGACGTCGACGAGCATGCCGGTCTCGTCACCCACCACCAGCAGCCGCGCCGGCTTGAACACCTGCACCTGCGAGGTGCCGCCGCCGCAGGCGACCAGCAGGGCGGCGGCCGCGGCCAGCGGCGCCAGCAGGCGCAGGCCACGGCGGCGCAGGGGGCGGAGGAAGGTCATCGGGCAGTCCTAGGCTAGTGGGCGGCCCGGGGCGGGCCGCAGGGGTCGTCGGGTCGGCGGGTGGATCAGGCGCTGGCGGCACGCCGCAGCCGGTCGCGCACGCCTTCCCAGGCCGGGGTGTCGGGCGGCTGCTCGACCCAGATCTCGGCAGCGCCGTCGTCGTCCAGGCCGCGCAGCGCGGCAAAGAGCTCGTGCGCCGCAGCGGCCGGGTCGTCGGGCATCCGGCGCCACAGGATCGCGTCCGCCGTGGCGGCCAGGCCTGCGGCCAGCCGGCGGGAATATACCGCCAGCCCGACGGGCCACATTGCCGGCTTGTCAAGCGCGCGGGCCAGGGCGTCGGGCGCCACCAGCCACAGCCGCGCCCGGGGGGCGTAGTGCGCGGCAAGGGTGCCGGGTGCCCTGGGCGCGTCGGCATCCGCGTCGTGCAGCGGCTCGCCGAGTGCGGCCTCCAGCGCGGCGCGGGTCAGCACGCCGGGGCGCAGCAGCACCGGCCGGCCGCGGCTGCAATCGACGATGGTCGACTCGATGCCGACGGGGCAGTCGTCGCCGTCGAGCACCAGCAAGTCGGGGCCGAACTCGGCCTGCACATGCTCGGCGCTGGTCGGGCTGATGCGGCCGAAGCGGTTGGCGCTGGGCGCGGCCACGCCGGGCACACCCAGGGCGGCGGCCTGGCGCAGCAGCGCCTGGGCCACCGGATGGGCCGGGCAGCGCAGGCCCACGGTGGGCTGGCCGGCGGCGGCGGCCTCGGCGGCGCCGGGGCGGCGCGGCACGATCACCGTCACCGGGCCCGGCCAGAAGGCGTCGGCCAGGCGCCGCGCGCTGGGCGGCACGCTGGCCGCGAAGGCCCCGGCACCGGCCAGGTCGGCCACGTGCACGATCAGCGGGTGGTCGGCCGGCCGGCCCTTGGTGGCGAAGATGCCCGCCACCGCGGCATCGTCGTCGGCGCGGGCGGCCAGGCCGTAGACGGTCTCGGTGGGCAGGCCGACCAGGCCGCCGTCGGCCAGGCGCTGCGCGGCAGCGGCGACGGCTGCCGGATCGTCACCGGCGAGGATGGGCATGCTGGCGGGCTGCGGCGGTCAGAAAGCGGGCAGGCCCAGCAGCGCGGCAGCCTGCAGCGCGGTGGCGCGGGCCTCGGCCGGGGTGGCGGCGGTCACGGTCAGGTGGCCCATCTTGCGGCCCGGCCGGGCGCTGGCCTTGCCGTACAGGTGCAGGTGCATGCCGGGCAGGGCCAGCACGGCGCTCCACGGCGGCGTGCGCTCGGTGCCCGCGGCGTCGAACCACAGGTCGCCCAGCAGGTTCAGCATCACCGCGGCCGAATGCTGGCGCGGCGCCAACAGGGGCAGGCCGCAGAGCGTGCGCACCTGCAGGTGGAACTGGCTGCAGTCGGCGCCGTCGATCGACCAGTGGCCGCTGTTGTGCGGCCGCGGCGCCAGCTCGTTGGCGACCAGCCGACCGTCGGCAGTGACGAAGAACTCGACGCACAGCACGCCCACGTACTGCAGGTCGGCGGCCAGCTTCGCAGCAGCGTCGGCGGCCTGCTGCTGCAGGGCGGGCGATGCGTCGGGCGCCGGCACTTGCGTGACGGCGAGGATGCCGTCGCGGTGCAGGTTCTGCTGCACCGGCAGGCGCACCACCTCGCCGGCGGCGCTGCGGGCGACGACCACGCTCAGCTCCAGCGCCAGCGGCAGCTTCTGCTCCAGCACGCAGGGCACCCGGCCCAGCGTGTCCCAGGCGGCGGCCAGCGCGGCGCGGTCGGCCACCACGGCCTGGCCCTTGCCGTCGTAGCCCAGGCGTGCGGTCTTCAGGATGCCGGGCAGCAGCTCGTCGGCCACCGCGGCCAGCCGCTCGGGCGTGTCGATCAGCGCGTAGGGTGCGCAGGGCACGCCGCTGCGGCGGAACTGCGCCTTCTCCTCGGCGCGGTCCTGGCAGACGGCCACCGCATCGGCGGTGGGCGCCACCGGTCGGTGCGCGCCCAGGGTGACCAGGGCGCCGGCGGGCACGTTCTCGAATTCGGTGGTGATGGCCGCGCTGCGCTGCATCAGCTGCGCCAGGCCCTGCTCGTCGAGGTAGCCGGCCTCGACGTGGTAGTGCGCCACCAGGCCGGCGGGCGAGGTGACGTCGGGGTCGAGCACGGCGGTGAAGTAGCCCATTTCCTGGGCCGCGTGCACGAACATGCGGCCGAGCTGGCCGCCGCCCATCACGCCCAGCGTGGCGCCGGGAAGAATCGATCGAGGTGTCATGCCAGCTCCGCCGTCATCGCTTCGGCCGCGGCCGTCTGGCGGGCGCGGAAGGCGTCGAGCTGGGCGCGCAGCGCGGGGTTGCCGGTGGCCAGCATCGCCACCGCGAACAGCGCCGCATTCGCCGCGCCGGCCGCGCCGATGGCAAAGGTCGCCACCGGAATGCCCTTGGGCATCTGCACGATGGAGTGCAGCGAGTCGACGCCCGACAGCGCCTTGCTCTGCACCGGCACGCCCAGCACCGGCACCGTGGTCTTGGCCGCCAGCATGCCCGGCAGGTGGGC
>CALMIF010000184.1 GCA_937864045.1 uncultured Aquabacterium sp.
ATGCCCAGCACGAAGGCGCACATCAGCAGGCGCTCGACGTGCGGGTTCTGGTTGGAGACGTAGAGCGTGTAGTTGTCGGCGTTGACGTCGTAGCTGGCGTTGGCGCAGCGCGGCTCCATCGCGTTGGGGATCAGCCGGTTGTTGCGGTAGCTCAGCGTGGTGACATGGGCGGCGCCGGCCATCGCGGCGGCCGTGCCGTCCTTGTCGCCGATGCCCCACTGGTAGACCCGGTTGTCGGTCACGTCGTCGTGCACCGCGCTGCCGATGGTGGGCGCGGTGACGGCGTCGACCACCGGCGTCAGCTCCTCGTAGTCGACCTGGATCAGCCCGGCAGCGGCCTCGGCCTGCTCCAGCGTCTCGGCCACCACCAGGGCGACGCGGTCGCCGACGTAGCGCACCTTGCCGTCGGCCAGCACCGGATGCTTGGGCTCCTTCATCGGCTGGCCGTCCAGGCTGTTGATCAGCCAGCCGCACGGCAGGCCGCCGACGGCCTTGAAATGGTCACCAGTCAGGATGCCGACGACGCCGGGCGCCTTGGCGGCGGCGCTGGTGTCGATGGCGGTGATGCGGGCGTGGGCGTAGGGGCTGCGCAGGAAGAAGGCGTGCGTCTGGCCCGGCAGCGTGATGTCGTCGGTGTACTGGCCCTTGCCGGTGAGGAAGCGCGAGTCCTCGCGGCGCTCGACCGACTGGCCGATGAAACCCTGGCGTGCGTTCATGGTGTGTCGTTCCCGTTCAGGCCTTCATGGCGGCAGCACCCTGCTGAACCGCCTTGACGATGTTGTGGTAGCCGGTACAGCGGCAGATGTTGCCTTCCAGCGCCTCGCGCACCTGGGCTTCGTTGTGGCAACCGTGGTGCTGCACCAGGTCCACCGCGCTCATCACCATGCCCGGCGTGCAGAAGCCGCACTGCAGGCCATGGCAGCTGCGGAAGGCGGCCTGCATCGGGTGCAGCGTGCCGTCGGCCGCGGCCAGGCCCTCGATGGTCGTCACCGCCTTGCCGGCGGCCTGGGCGGCCAGCATGCCGCAGCTCTTCACCGCGCGGCCGTCCACATGCACCGTGCAGGCGCCGCACTGGGTGGTGTCGCAGCCGACGTGGGTGCCGGTCAGGCGCAGCGTGTCGCGGATGAAGTGCACCAGCAACTGGTTCGGCGCGGTTTCGCGTGTGACGGTCTCGCCGTTGACGGTGAGGGTGATCTGCATGCCCATCGGTGCGTCTCCTGGGGGGTGTTCAGCGTGTGGTGGACCGGGGCGCGGCCAGCGGTGATGGCAGGTCATGCCAGGTGAAGGCCGGGCCTCGGCAGGCCGGGCGGATGCTAGGCAGAACACCCTGCTGCCGCATCGACCCGCTTTCCCTTATGAAGCCGTTGCCATAAGGGTCGGCCACGGCCTCCCGCTCGCCGTATGCCTGGCCGTTCCTAAGGGGAATCACGGCGTCGCCGGGCACACGGCCAGCCGTTAGGTTCCACTTCCGCTCCGCTTCCCCGTCTTCTTGTGCCCCACACCATGGACAACGTCGATCTCAACGTGCTGCGCCAGGTCACCACCTGGCTGGCCCAGGGCCACCGCGTGGTGCTGGGCACCATCACCCGCACCTGGGGCTCGGCCCCGCGCCCGCCGGGCAGCAGCGTGGCGCTGCGCGACGACGGCCTGGTGGCCGGCAGCGTCTCGGGCGGCTGCATCGAAGACGACCTGGTCGACAAGGCCCGCGCCGGCGCGCTGACCACCGGCCTGCCGCAGGTGGTGCGCTACGGCATCGACACCGACACGGCCCAGCGCTTCGGCCTGCCCTGCGGCGGCCTGATCGAGCTGGTGCTGGAACCGGTGCAGCCGCGCACCCGCCTGGACGCGCTGCTGGCGAAGCTGGACGCCGGCGAACGCGTGCGCCGCGTGCTGACGATTGCCACCGGCGAGGTCGACCTGCAGCCCGGCAACACCACCGACGAGCTGACGCTCTCCGACACCACCCTGGTGACGCACCACGGCCCGCGCTGGCGCCTGCTGTTGATCGGCGCCGGACAGATGACGCAGTACCTGGCGCAGATGGCTGCGGCGCTGGACTACCAGGTGCTGGTCTGCGACCCGCGCGAGGAGTACGCCACCGGCTTCGCCGTGCCCGGCGCCACCCTGCTGCGCAGCATGCCCGACGACACGGTCATCGCCATGAAGCCCGACGGCCACACGGCCATCATCGCCCTGACCCATGACCCGAAGATGGACGACCTGGCGCTGATGGAGGCGGTCAACAGCGCGGCCTTCTACATCGGCGCGATCGGCTCACGCGCCAACCAGGCCAAGCGCAAGGCCCGGCTGAAGGAACACTTCGGCATCAGCGACGAACAGCTCGCGCGCATCCACGGCCCGGTGGGCCTGAAGAACGGCGCGCGCACGCCGCCGGAGATCGCGATCAGCATCCTGGCCGAGCTGACCGCCGTGCGCTACGGCTACCGCGTGCCCGAGCCGGTGCCGATCAAGCCGCAGGCGGTGGTGGATGCGGGCTGCACGACCTGAATTCCACCGCCCCGCCCTGGGTTACAACCAGGGCATGTCCGACGAGTACCAGATCCCCATTCCACCGTCCTTCGAGGCGGTGCACCGTGATACCCGCGGCCGGCTGACGCTGCCCCGGGACGACTTCCGCGCCCGCTACGAGCTGTGCGAGGACATGGCGCAGATGCTGGTCGAGCCCTGCCAGGCGCGGCTGCACGACCTGGGGCTGAGCGAGGACGTGATCCTGGCGCGCACCGAGGCCGGGCTGGCGGCCGAGGGCGGCGGCTTCAGCGCGGGCGAGGCGACCTGGGTCACCACCCGGCTGGCGGAATTGCTGGGCTGGCCGCATGCGGGGCTGACAGCCGCTCCCCCACGGCCTCGCTGAGCTCGGCCGGTTCGCCAGGCACCAACCGTCCTCAGGAGGGTTGGTGTCCAGGCTCACCCCCCGCCGCGCTGGGTGTAGAGGTCGAAGAACTTCATGAACGCCTGCCGCTGGTCGTCCGGCACACCGTCGAAGCGGTAGTGCGTGGCCAGCACCGGCATGCGCATCAGCGCGATCTGCCGGGGTGGCCTGGCCTGCCAGGCGAGGTGCAGGTGGCCGGGGCCGATGGCGACGGTGGCGCGGCCCGGGCCGTCGATCACCAGAGCATGGCCCGCCGTTGCGCCAGGCAGGCAGTTCAGCCAGTCGGCCTCGGTGAAGCCCTGCTCGCGACGGAACTCGGCCGGGTAGTGGCCCTGCACGCCTTCACCCGCCGGCGATGGGCGGCCAGATCGCCAGCACGTCACCCTCGACGAAGGTGCGCGTGGCGCGTGCCTCCGGCGGCACGTAGACGCCGTTGACCAGCACCAGGTGCACCAGCTTGGGCGGCATGCCCAGGGGCTCGATGATGGTGGCGATCGTGGCGTCCTCGGCCACCTCCAGCGTGATGCAGTTGTCGCGCCGGGCCTCGGGCGGCAGGTACTCGGTCAGGCTGGCGTAGAGCTTGAAGGTGATCTTCATCGACGGCAGTCTGCCCGCTCAGCGTTGCCTGACCAAGGCCATCGCGTCCTGCGCCTGAGCGTTGGCCAGGTAGGCCTCCATCAGCAGCGTGGGGTCGTCGAGCAGGCGCTGCTTCCACTCGGCGCTGAGCTTGACCTGGCCTTCGACCAGGCCGCGCATCACGCCCACGTGCTCGGTCCAGCCCACCGAGTTGCAGCCCACCAGCTGGTCGCCGCTGAACTGCAGGCTCAGCAGCTTGCCGGCCTCGCGGTCGGCCAGTTCCACTTGCTGGCCGCCGGGCACGCCGTCCCACTTGCCGAAGCTGGCCGAGATCAGGCCCAGCGTGTCCAGCACGTTGATCTGGGTGACGCCCTTCAGGTCGGCCAACGGCGTGGGGCCGCGGTGGGCCATGTTCAGCGCCGCCACGCGCGCTTGTTCAGCCGCGTTGGGCTGGATGGCGCTGACGATGGTGGTGCCGCTGACCTTGTCGAAGGCCTCGGCGCAGTCGCCGGCCGCGTAGACGCCGGGCACATTGGTCTGCAGGTGCTCGTCGGTGAGCACGCCGACCAGGCAGCGGATGCCGCTGTCTTCCAGGAAGCCGATGTTGGGCTTGACGCCGGTGGCGCTGATCACCAGGTCGGCCTCCAGCACCTGACCGGTGGACAGCTTCACGCGCATCGCGCCGTCGGCCACGGCGGGGGCTGGGGCGGGCCAGGGCGCGGGCGGCGGCGGCGCCGGGATGTGCACCACGCCGATGGCGTTGCCGATCTTCTGCAGCAAGGTGGGCTTGACCGCCGGCTCGGGCGCCGGGCGCATCGACGGGTGCGGCGCCGCGGGCACGGCGGCGGGGCGCTCGATGGCCTCGACCCGGGCGCCGGTGTAGACCGCCACGCCCTTCTTCTCGCACCAGTCCTTGATCATGCCGCCGGCCGTCGGCCCCATCATGCGCGGCACCATGCGGTCGCCCATCTCGACGACGCTGAGCTTGACGCCACGCTGCTGCAGCGCCTCCAGGATGATGCAGCCGATGAAGCCGGCACCCATCTGCAGCACACGTGCGCCGGGCTTGGCCAGGGCCATGATGGCGCGGGCGTCGGCCAAGGTCCAGCAGGGGTGCACACCCGGGCCCTGGATGCCCGGGATCGGCGGCGTGGCCGGCGACGAGCCGGTGGCGATCAGCAGGCGGTCGTAGGGCACGCTGCTGCCGTCGGCCAGCAGCACGCAGCGCTGCTGGATGTCGACCTTCTGTGCCCGGCCCTGGCGCACGCTGATGCGCAGGCGCTCGAAGTGGCCCGCCGTGTGGCGCAGATGCGTGCCCTCCTCGCCCACCTTGCCGATCAGCAGGTAGGGAATGGCCATGCGCGAATACGGCGCCTCGGGCTCGTCGCCGATCAGGGTGATGTCGTCGTTCGGGGCGTGCTTGCGCAGCGTCTCGGCGGCGATCACGCCGGCCGGGCCGGCGCCCAGGATCACGTGCTTCAT
>CALMIF010000185.1 GCA_937864045.1 uncultured Aquabacterium sp.
GCAGGCGCTTCTTGCCGTACAGGTAGTCGCCGTTCTCGCTGCGGTCGCCGTTCTTCGCCGCCCAGCTCACCGTCTCGACCATCTTCGGCCGCTCGTCGTCGATCAGCGCCATCAGCTCGGCACGCAGCCGCTGGTAGCCGGCGGGCGTGATGTAGTTCTTGCCGCCCGGCGGCAGCGGCGGCAGGCCGGGGCCGCCGTCGTCGTCGTCGGTGTCGCCGTCGGGTTCCTTGGTGAAGGCTTTGTTCATCGTCGTCGCTGTGGTGGACATGGCGGCAAGCCGATGCAATCATAGGCGCAGTCAAAGTGCATTCACCGTTGAAATCATGGCCCACCTGAGCATCCGCAGCCTCGACGACCAGGCACTGGCCGCGTTGAAGCGCCGCGCCGCCGAGCAGAACACCAGCCTGAACGCCGTGGTGCTTCACCTGATCGACCAAGGTCTGGGCCGTGCCCCGGCGCGCAGCAGCCTGCGACGCCACGACGACCTGGACGGGCTGGCCGGCACCTGGTCGGCGCAGGACGGCGCCGCCTTCGCGCAGGCGACCGCCGCCTTCGGCGAGGTGGATGCAGCCTTGTGGAAATGAAGGACGTGCGCCGTGCGCCCCCTGCTGATCGACACCAACGCCTACAGCGCCTTCATGCGCGGCGATCGCCCCATCGTCGAGGCCATCGCGCATGCCGATGCCCTGCACGTCAATGCGGTGGTGCTGGGTGAACTGCTGGGCGGCTTTGCGGCGGGCAACCGCGAGGCACAGAACCGTGCCGAGCTGGCCCGTTTCCTGGCATCACCCCGGGTGTCGGTGCTGCCGCTGACGGCCAACACGGCCGACAGCTATGCCCTGGTCTACGTCGGCCTGCACCGCCGCGGCCACCCGATCCCCAGCAACGATCTGTGGATCGCCGCCAGCGCGCTGGAACATGGCTGCGGCCTGCTGACGCTGGATGCGCATTTCCGGCAGGTCGACGGCTTGCGCTGCGGCGCGGTGCTGGAGGACTTCCTGCCCTGATCCGGCCTCGCGGACAAGCCGGCGGCGCGTTCAGTTCGGCGCCGCCCCCAGCCGCGCACTGCGCCAGGCCCCCGGCGCGCTGCCGGTCCACTTGCGGAACGCCCGGTAGAAGGTGCTGGCGTCCTCGAAGCCCAGGCGGGCAGCGACGTCGGCCACGGGCAGTGTGCCGTCGGCCAGCAGCTGCAGCGCCAGGTCGCGGCGTACCGCGTCCTTGAGCGGGCCCCAGGCGGCGCCCTCGGCGTCGAGCCGGCGGCGCAGCGTGGCGGTGGACAGGCCCAGCACGTCGGCCAGTTCGGTCAGCGTGGGTGCCGGCAGGCCCTGGTCGAGTGCGGCGCGGCACAGGCGGCGGGCGCGGTCGCCCAGGCCGGTGGGCACCACCTGCTTGAGGAACACCGACTGCGGCGCATCGCGCAGAAAGGCCTTCAGGCTGGCCGGGGTGACGCTGACCGCGCCGGCCAGCACCCGGGCGTCGAAGACGGCGGCGGTGGCCGGGGCGTCGAAGCGCTGCAGCGGCGCGAACATGCGGCGGTATTCGTCGGCATGCGGCGGCTCGGGGTGGGCCCAGTCGACACGCGCCAGCGGCACCCGCCGCGCCGCCAGCCAGCACAGCAGGCCGTGCAGCATCACCAGCAGGGCCTCGTCGGCAAAGCGGCGGGCGTCGGCTGCGGCGGGCGACGCATCCCCGGCCCGGATGCGGTTGCCGATCTGCAGCACGGCCTGGCCGCCGGCCAGGCGCAGCTGGGCGCCGATGTCGTCGAAGCACAGGCTGAAAGCCCGCAGCCCCAGCCGCAGCGCCGCGCCCACCGTGGCCTGGCCGGCCAGCGCGTGGCACAGCATGGCAAATGTGCCCACCTTCATGCGGCGGGCGTCCAGGCCGAAGAACTCGTCGTCCAGCGCCCGGGCCACCGCCATCCACAGCCGGGCGAAGGCCTCGGCCGGCACGCGGGCGCCGTGCTGCGCCAGCAGCGTGGCGTCGATGCCAGCCTCGCGCAGCACGGCAGCGCGGCCGGCGGCGTCCAGTGCCTGCACGGCGCTGCGCACGAAGGCGACCGAGACGCTGCGCGTGGGGGTGTCCGTCGGGTCGGCCATCGGCGGATTCTGGCAAATCCGATCAGGCGCGAGCGCGTTTGCGCCATCGCGGGGCGGCGGGCAGCGCCCTAGACTCGACGCTTGCCAGCGTCATGCTCGCCTCGAACATCCTCAGGAGACAACCCGATGACCGACCTGTCCGCCGACTACAAGGCCCTGGCCGACTACCGGCCCACGCACAAGGTGCGCATCGTCACCGCCGCCAGCCTGTTCGACGGCCACGACGCGGCGATCAACATCATGCGCCGCATCCTGCAGGGCATGGGCGCCGAGGTGATCCACCTGGGCCACAACCGCTCGGT
>CALMIF010000186.1 GCA_937864045.1 uncultured Aquabacterium sp.
CGCGCCGTGCCGGCCATGGCGCACGAGCGCACGGCGCTGCAGCAGGCGATGGCCGACGCCGGCGCCGACCACCCCATCGAGCCCTGGGACTGGCGCTTCTGGGCCGAGCAGGTGCGCACGAAGCGCTATGCCCTGGACGACGCGGCAGTCAAGCCCTACCTGACCCTGCCGGCGATGGTGGCCGCCGCCTTCGAGTGCGCCGGCCGGCTGTTCGGCCTGCGCTTCACCGCCCGCACCGACCTGGCCGGCTGGCACCCCGACGTGGCGGTCTACCAGGTCGACGACGCCGCCAGCGGCGCACCGGTCGGCCTGTTCCTGCAGGACAACTTTGCCCGCCCCGCCAAGCGCAGCGGCGCCTGGATGAGCAGCCTGGCGGTACAGCACCGCAACGGCGATGGCGGTGCCGACGTCGCCCACCTGCCGGTGGTGCTGAACAACAACAACTTCGCCCGCGCCGAGCCGGGCACGCCCACCCTGCTGTCGGCCGACGACGTGCGCACCCTGTTCCACGAGTTCGGCCACGGCCTGCACGGCCTGCTGAGCCAGGTGCGCTACGAGCGGCTGTCGGGCACGCGGGTGCTGCGCGACTTCGTCGAGCTGCCCTCGCAGCTGTTCGAGCACTGGGGCCAGGAGCGCGCCGTGCTGCGCCGCCACGCCCGCCACTGGCAGACCGGCGAGGCCATGCCCGAGGCCCTGCTCGACAAGCTGGAGGCCGCCCGCCGCTTCGGCCAGGGCTACGACACGGTGCGCTACACCGCCAGCGCCATCACCGACCTGGCGGCGCACCAGCACACGCAGCCCATCGACGACGTCGAGGCCTTCGAAGCGGCGCTGATGGCCGAGCGCGGCCTGCCGCCCGAGGCCGGGCTGAACCACCGCATGCCGCACTTCCAGCACCTGTTTGCCGGTGAAGGCTACCCGGCGGGCTACTACGTGTACCTGTGGGCCGAGGTGCTGGAGGCCGACGCCTGGCAGGCCTTCGTCGAGGCCGGCGACGCCTTCGACCCCGCGGTGGCAGCGCGGCTGAAGGCGCAGATCTACAGCCGCGGTGACAGCGTGGAGCCGGGCGCGGCCTACCGCGCCTTCCGCGGGCGCGACGCGGGCATCGAACCCATGCTGCGCGACCGTGGGCTGATCGACTGACGCCTCACCGCCCACCCGGGCATGCACCTAGACGGGGCTCCCTGCCCGGCACGGCGGGCGGCCGCCACAATCGGTTGGCAACAGGACACCGCATGGACCGCATGGCCACCCGTCACCCTCACACCGGCGCGCCCAGCCGGCTGCACTCGCTGCTGGAATGGCGCGCCCTGGCCGAAATAGCCTCCCTGCCCTTCAGCTGGCCGGTGCTGGCCCGGTTGCCGCGCGGCGACGGCCACCCTGTGCTGCTGCTGCCCGGCTTCATGGCCGAGGAAGGCACGCTCGTCGCGCTGAAGACCTTCCTGGCCGGACGCGGCTACGCAGTGCAGACCTGGGGGCTGGGCCGCAACATCGGCTTCCAGCGCCGCCATGCGCAGGCGCTGGAGCAGAAGATCCGCCACCTGCACCACA
>CALMIF010000187.1 GCA_937864045.1 uncultured Aquabacterium sp.
GGCCGCGGCCGACAGCAGCGGCTGCCGGCGGGTGAGCAGCACGAAGCGGCGCACCCAGCGCGGCATCACCGGGCGCGGCATGGAGGTGCAGTCGGCCCTGTTCGAGAACAACGTGTTCCTGATGGGCCAGCACATGCTGCAGTTCGCGATGACCGGCAGGCACCCGGCGCCGATGCCCGCGCGCGACAACCCCTGGGCGGTCTACGACGTGTTCACGGTCAAGGATGGCGAGCAAATCTTCCTGGCCGCGGTGAGCGACGCGCAGTGGCGCACCATGTGCGACCTGCTGGGTTTCGCCGAGCTGAAGGCCGACGCCGCGCTGTCGACCAACAACGACCGTGTGCGCGCGCGCCCGCAGCTGCTGGCCACGCTGCGCGAGCGCCTGGCCCACCGCAGCGCGGCCGAACTGGCCGCGCTGTTCGAGCAGGCCGGCCTGCCGTTCGCGCCCATCCGCAAGCCACAGGACCTGTACGACGACCCGCACCTGCAGGCCACCGGCGGCCTGGCCGACGTGGTGCTGCCCGACGGCGACAAGGCCGGCCACACGGTGAAGACCACGCTGTTCCCAATCACGATGGACGGTGCCCGCCTGCCGGTGCGGCTGCAGCCGCCGCGCTTCGGCGCCCACACCGCCGATCTGCTCGCGGGGCTGGGCTACGACGCGGCCGAGATCGACGCCCTGCGTGCCAACGCCACCGTGGCCTGACCCGCACACAACCACCAGGAGACAAGCGATGACCCGCCACACGCTCAACCGCCGCACGCTGCTCGGCGGCATCGCCGGCACCCTGGCACTGCCCCTGTCCGGCGCCTTCGCCCAGGCCGACCGCCCGGTGCGCTTCGTGCTGCCCAATGCCACCGGCTCGGGCGTCGATGCCATCACCCGCTCGGCGCAGAACGCGCTGGCCAAGGCCCTGGGCCGGCCGGTGATCGTCGACAACCAGCCTGGCGCGGGCGGCATCGTCGGCCTGCAGGCGATTGCCCGCGCCCCGGCCGACGGCCAGACCCTGGGCGTGGTGTCGAACAACGTGGTGATCTTCCCCAGCGTGCTGAAGACCATGCCCTTCGACATGCCGGGCGACTTCACGCCCATCGCCGTGTGCGGCTACACGCCGGTGGTGCTGGTGGCCAACCCCAAGGTGGGCGCGGCGAACGCGAAGGACTTCATCGCCGCGCTGAAGGCGAAGAACGGCGACATGACCTTCGCCTCGGGCGGCAACGGCACCATCCTGCACCTGGCGTCCGAGATGTTCCTGGACGAGACGCACACCAAGGCGCGCCACATCCCGTACAAGGGCGTGGGCCCGATGCTGACCGACCTGATCGGCGGCCAGGTCGAGTTCGCCACCGCGGCCCTGCCCAGCGTGCAGGCGCACCTGAAGTCGGGCGCGCTGAAGGCCATCGGCATCGCCACCGCGCAGCGGGTGCCGGCCGCGCCGGACATTCCCACCTTCGCCGAGCAGGGCATCCCGGGCTACGTGGTCGAGGCCTGGTTCGCGGTGATCGCGCCGAAGAACCTGCCGCCGGCCGAGGTGAAGCGGGCGCATGCCGCGGTGGTGGCCGCCTTCAACGACCCCGAGGTCAAGGAGGCGATGGCGCGGCAAGGCAACGTGATCCACATCGGCGCGCAGGAGGCGGCGATGCCCTTCTTCCGCAGCGAGCTGGCCAAGTACGCGGCCCTGGTGAAGAAGGCCGGCGTGGAGGCGCAGTGACCCAGCCGCCCGCCAGCTTCGGCCGCGTGCTGTTGCTGACCACGAATCCGGCGTTAGTTCAGAATCAGCTGGACGGCACGACCCTGACGCTGGCCGAGGCCGGTCCGCTGCGCGACGACATCTCCACCGACGAGATCGCGCCGCTGCCGGCGATGGTGCACTTCGACGCCGCGCTGGGCGCGCATGCGCACACCGGCTTCACCGCGGGTGGCGAGCGGCCGATCAACCGCGGCGCACTGCAGCGCGCCGGCATCGGCGTGCTGGTGGGCGGCCGGCGTTACGGCAAGGGCAGTTCGCGCGAGCACGCGCCGGTGGCCGAGCTGGCGGCCGGCGTGCGTCTGGTGATCGCACAGAGCTTCGAGCGCATCTACCGCCAGAACGCCGACAACCTGGGCCTCCTGACCAGCACCGACCTGGGCCTGGTCGAGCGCCTGCAGCGCGGCGAGGTGCCGACCGGCGGCTCCGCGGTGCGGGCACTGGACACCGACGAGCGCGCCACGCTGACCAACATGACCGCCGAGCTGGGCGGGCTGACC